>NZ_CP046804.1:935854-1247805 GCF_009763805.1 Vibrio cidicii
TGAAATTGGGCGAAAATGGCTTAGAAGTGTTGCTGATTAAGCGCAACAATCCTGAGCGGCCTCAATTTGGTATGTGGTCGATTCCCGGTGGGTTTGTTTTTGAGCACGATTTGAGCGCGCAGAGCGGACAGGCCGCGGATGCGGATTTTGATTCAGCGAGAAGACGCATCTGCCGACAGAAAATTCACACTTACCCCCATTACATTAGTGAACCGATGGTGGACGGAAACCCAAAACGTGATCCAGAAGGGTGGAGTGTGACAATTGCCCATTACGCGCTGCTCAATAAAACTAATGTCGAACAGATAGATAATTGTGGCTTGTGCGACAAACAATTGGGTTGGTTTGCGCTTGAGCGGATTTTAAACGGTGAAGTGGCGTTGGCCTTTGACCATGCCGATTTGATTAAGCTGGCATGGACAAAACTCAGAGCAGCGATTGAATACACCTCGGTGGTGCTGTTTGCTTTGGAGAAAGAGTTTCTCGTCTCTGACATCATTTCCGCGTATGCCCAGTTTGGCGTTGAGGTCAATCGCATGACCATTAAGCGGCGTCTTATCGATACGGGAGTCATTGAAAGTGCCAATAAGATAGCCGCCAGTAGTAAAGGCAAGGGTGGCAAACCGGCCCAAGTTTATAGTTTGGCAGATAAACACGTGACCTATTTTCAAACTTGTCTACGTTAAACCAACGAGGATAATCACCATGATTCGTATTAACAGAGCAACGACAGCCGCACTAGATGTGGACCCGCAAAAGGGGTTTAGCGAGTTATGTCCGTCGGAGTTGCCCGTCGCTGGCGCGCTAGAGATTGTTGATGAGCTGACGCGCAACCATCAAAAAGCGAAACTGAAGCTTGTTTCGCGTGATATGCACCCTCCGGGCGCTGCGTGGGAAGCAAAAACCCCCGCCAATATGCTCGAGCCAGTGGGCTTGCCGGAAGTGGACATCAAATGGAACCCGCATTGTGTGGTGGGTACGCCGGGTGTCGAGCTGCTTCCGGGGCTTCCTGCGGTGCGTGAATACGACTTTCAAATCAATAAAGGCATCGATCCAGATGCGCATCCGTATGGCGCGTTTTATCACGATCAGGCCGAAAAATTATCCACGGGTGGCATTGAGTTTTTGCGCGCCAATCAAATTGATACGGTGATCGTTGGTGGTTTAGCGCTCGACTTTTGTGTCAAAAAATCGATTGAACAATTGATTGCAGCGGGTTTTCGCGTTGTGTTGAACTTAGCCGCCACTAAAGCCGTCTTTGCTGAATCGGCCCCCTCGGTGATTGAGCAGTTGTGTGCTTTGGGTGTGACTTGTGTTGAAGATGCAGAGCAAATTGAACTGCTCTGAAGCCAGTGATTTTGACATAAATCACTGGGAGGTGGGGTGATGATGTGCATTAGGTTGCTAACACAAGCTACTGATTAAGTAAGAAGTTTTCCCTTGGTGAACAAAAAACAATCCATTGATATCGAAAATATCAAATAGATTTATTTGCTGATAAATTCCACTTTGTTGGTGAAAATATCTTTATGAGTGAATGCTTTATTAGTTTTTTTGTTGTAATCCTTCAAAAACCAACCCAAAACTGTGAGATTTTTCGTAGCACGGCGAGATTTAGATCAAATAAAAAGTTGGCGTAAATCAGAAGCTTGGCATACACTTTCCCAAGTAAGCCCGATATGTTGTTGATTGGTAGGGCAAATTGGTTTGGCGCTACCTACGGTGTAGCAAGGTTTAACATAGCTTTGAGGAAAGTTTTTATGGCGCTCACAAAAGCCGATTTGGCAGAGAACCTGTTTGAGAAACTTGGATTCAGTAAACGGGACGCCAAGGAAACGGTTGAGGTGTTTTTTGAAGAGATTCGTAAAGCACTGGAAAACGGCGAGCAGGTGAAACTATCAGGTTTTGGTAATTTTGACTTACGTGATAAGAATGAAAGACCTGGCCGTAACCCGAAAACAGGCGAAGACATTCCAATCACAGCCAGACGTGTTGTCACATTCCGTCCGGGCCAAAAATTGAAAGCCAGAGTTGAGAATCTAAAGCCTTGATCGATTTTCAAATACAAAGACCACGCAATGCGTGGTCTTTGTCTATTCAAGCTGGCCATTTGACCTAGTGTTTTACGCCGCTTCCAGATGTGTCGTCAGATATGGTTGCCAAGCCTGTTGGTAGAGGCTTTTCGATTGGCTTCTCAGTTGTTTGATTGCGGTCAGCTCCATTTCATTTAAGTCGCGCTGAGCTGCCGAAGCTTGACGCTCCATGGTTTGGATCTGCTCATACAGATCGTGCTCTGGACCACTTTTCACATCCGCAATCGCTTTTAAGTGCAATTGCACTTCTGCCACTAGGTTGGTTTTTGGCAAACGAAACCAACAGGTTCAAATCACGGTAACCTGACTCGGCTGGCGTCTTGAAGCGGTTTTTCACTTTAACAATGCGAGTTTCTCGCGATAAAGCCTCGTAAACACTCACTAGGCTAGCTACATCATTAGCCACAATCGTTGCGCGAGCTAAGTCAGTAATTCGACTCGCATCACCGTTCAACTCTAACGCGACTTTCTCTTTAGCACGTTGCGCCGATTTTACTCCTGCAAAATAAGGGTGAGTATCGGTCAGTAGGGCCGTGCTTGTGACAATGGTTTCCAACTCAAGCTGGGCTTGGTGCGCTTTACTATAAAGAATGTCGAAGTCGCTGTAGGGCTGGGTGGGTTGCGTATCCGTCGATTGAATACCGTATAAACCACTCAGGCTATGGCGGAAAAGCTTGGAAGAGACCTGGCCTTGGCTATTGGCACGCGGCTCTTCTTGGTTCGATGGGGCGTTAGGAATGGCCGCAAATGCGGGTGCTCGGCTCAGTACCAAAAGCATCAATGCGGTAGTACGAAGAAGTAAGCTCATTCACTCTCCTTAACTTGTTTGTCCTAGTAAACGGTGCAGGTAAAGGCTAAAACACAAATCAAGTTATCTAGTTAATTGGGGTGTGATGACGAAAAACAAGACCTGCGTGTCAATACCTTGTTTAACTGTGTTCCGCATCACGTTGTTATGGTTACCGACTTCGACGTCGTCTTTTCCGTTTAGTTGCCAATTTAACGTTGTTCGATTAACACAAGGTGAATGGGCTTAACATTTTTCTGTTTTCAGCGCTTCTTTTTGGTTAGGCTAGGGCGAAAGTCACTTTGAAAGAAAGATAGCCATGAGAGATCCAGAGTTTTGGCACGGCAAATGGGCCGCTAATCATATCGGTTTCCACCTAGAAGACGTTAATCCGTTGCTGGTGCGTTTTTGGCAGGAAACAAAGCCTAAGCGCAGTGATCAGGTACTTGTGCCACTGTGTGGTAAATCGGAAGACTTAGCGTGGCTGGCGACAAAACATGACCAAGTTGAAGGCGCGGAGCTCAGCCACATTGCCGTTCGGGCGTTTTTTGCAGAGCACTTTTATACCCCGACGGTGACCACACTGTCAGGCCAGCATGAGCTGTATCAGTTTGATGAACTCGCCATTTATGCTGGTGATTTCTTCACGGCGCCGCTTTCCAAAGCCGATATCGTCTACGATCGCGCAGCCCTGATTGCGCTGCCCCAAGAGATGCGGCTTGAATACGTGCAGCGAGTGCGTTTCGCTATTAAACCCGGGTGGGCGGATTTTGTTGATCACCTTGGATTATCCGCAAGAAGAGATGTCAGGACCGCCTTTTAGCGTTGCACAAAGCGAAGTAGAGCGTCTTTTCGCGGGTATGAAGGTGACACATCTGTTTGACGACATTGCCGATGAACGTCATCCGAAAATTGCGCAAAAAGGGTTAAGCCGTTTTGCTGAGCATGTTTACTTGATTGAAGCTACTGCCTAATTGAGTCGAAAGCAAAAAGGGTTGGCGAAATGCCAACCCTTTTCATTCGTGCAAATGGTATCGCTTGAAACGGTCTTAGTTTAGTAAATCACTTTCACTTTTTTCGCGCTGTCTATTGCGCCTTGAATCGCTTTTTCTAAACTTTGGCGACGAGTGAGGGCAACCCCAAGGCGACGACGCCCGTCGATATCCGGCTTGGCAAACAAACGCAACTGTGTTTGCGGCGCTTCCAGTGCATCGGCAATCCCATCGAAACGGATATTGTCTGATTTGCCGTTGCCAAGTACCACCGCTGATGCGGAAGGACCGTACTGGACGATTTTGCCAATCGGCATTCCTGTAAAGGCGCGTACGTGCAGGGCAAATTCCGACATTTCCTGAGAAATCATGGTCACCATGCCAGTATCGTGAGGGCGAGGTGACACTTCATTGAAGATCACTTTGTCGCCTTTGACAAACAGCTCAACACCAAAAATACCGTAGCCACCCAAGGCGTTGACGACTTCTTCAGCGGCGTACTCTGCGGCTTTAAGCGCGTTTTCTGACATGGCTTGTGGCTGCCAAGATTCGCGGTAGTCGCCATCTTCTTGGCGATGACCAATCGGCGCACAGAAGTGCACACCATCAGCGGCTCTTACCGTCAATAAAGTGATTTCATAATCAAAATCGATAAACCCTTCGACAATCACACGCCCTGCGCCAGTGCGGCCGCCTTCTTGTGCGTATTGCCAAGCCTTCTCAATATCTTGCGCAGATTTGATTACGCTCTGCCCTTTGCCAGAAGAGCTCATCACGGGCTTAACCACGCACGGGATGTTGACCGCTTCAACCGCAGCGACAAACTCTTCGTAGTTATCAGCAAAACGATACGGTGAGGTGACTAGCCCTAATTCTTCAGCCGCTAAGCGGCGAATGCCTTCGCGGTTCATGGTGAGTTTGGCAGCTTTGGCAGAAGGCACCACGTTTAAGCCTTGTTCCTCTAGCTCTACCAGTTTATCGGTAGCAATGGCTTCAATTTCTGGTACGACGAAGGCGGGTTTTTCCGCTTTAATGATTTTTTCCAGTTCGTCGCCATCGAGCATATTAAGCACATAGCTGCGATGGGCCACTTGCATGGCGGGAGCATCTGCATAGCGGTCGCAGGCGATCACTTCCAGACCCAAGCGTTGACACTCAATCGCCACTTCTTTACCGAGCTCGCCTGAACCCAGCAGTAGTACACGAGTTGCTCCTTCACGGGTAGCTGTACCGAACATAGTTTGTTTTTCCTTAGAGAGTGAGAGCAGTAAGATAATCAGCGAGGGATGATACCCAAATTCACTGCCAAAGCAAACGTTTGCTAGCGAGGGCAAAAGAAAGCCCTGTGTAAAACAGGGCAAACGGAAATGGATTAGATATTGAGGTAAGTCACCGGAATATCAGGGTTGATTACTTCAAGAGTAGATTGGGTGCACGCAAGGTGGCTGATTTTGCCTTTGTGGCTCTCGACCAAAGCCGCCGACTGGATGTTTTCGAAGCGTTCACCATCAAGCAGCAGTTGCATCAAGGCCACTTGCAGCGGTGGGAGGCTAGGATTGAAAGCGGCGTTTTCCGCATAAGCACCCAGATAGGTTTTGCCGCTACGCACTTGCAGAGCGACACCGCTCAAGTTGTGTGTGTAGGGCGCATGGCTTCGATTCATCGCCGAGATGGCAGCTTTGAGCAGCTCGTCACTCTCGTCAGTGGAAAAACCATGATCGACTTTCGTCATCAAGCCGGATTCAATGCCAAGGTCTGCCGGGCCAAAAGAATCGGGCAGGTAGTCGTGCAGTACTTTCTCGTCGCGCTGAGGTAGCTGAATTTTCAGCACTTTCGCCGTAGAGAGCTCATTCATAAACTGACGGCAGTGTCCACAAGGGCTGAAGTTAATGGTGATGTCAGCAATGCCTTCTTCGCCCTTCATCCACGCATGGCTGATCGCCGCTTGTTCGGCGTGGACGGTTTGGCCCAGTTGTACGCCATTAAATTCCATGTTCGCGCCAAAATAGAGCTTTCCGGATAGACCGCGAACAATCGCGCCAACATAGAACTCTGAAATAGGGGCGTAAGAATAAGCCGCAGCGAAAGGCAACAGCGCGACACGCAGTTCGTTGTCTGCCAGTCCTGTCTTTTCCAATAGTTCATCGAACTGCTGTTTGGAAAGGGTCGCGTCAAAATGGTCGTCTGAAACGATAGGTGCAAGGTATTGAGAAATTGATGCCGGTGCGCTTGCTAGCGCTTGTTCAATACGACTCTTCATGATGAATCCTTGTTATTGCATGGAAGGATATTCTATGCGAACGACAAAAACCTACAGTGATATATCTCACATTTAAAAGTGCAACGAATTTGCACGTTGCATAATTAGAGTGAGCTCACACATGTATTCGATTGCATCGAAAATAACTGTTAACGAGGTCGCAGTTTTTCCCAATGCGATTTTTATCTTTCAAAGTCTACAGTTAACACCAATATTGCCATTTTAGCGAGTGATTGACGGTTTAAGATCAACAGGTGCAGGCCCGAGATTGGGCCTGACCATTAGTGATATGCCCAAATGGCTAAAGCGAAGAAGCTGGGTGCGAGAATCGAGGTGATCACGCCGCACAGGACCAGAGCAAGTGAAGAAAATGCGGCATCTCCAGGTTGCTTCTCCGCGCAGGTCGCGGTACCGAGTGCGTGTGACACCGTGCCCATGGTTAAACCACGTGCAATCGGGTGTTTTATGCCAATGAGATTGTAAATAGGATAGGCGAGAATCGCGCCAAATAAGCCAACCAGCAGCACGAGAATGGCAGCAACCGCCGCTTCGCCGCCCAACTGACTGGAAATTTCCATCGCTATCGGTGTGGTGACTGATTTCCCCAGCAAACTGGCGATTAGCGTGATGTCGGCGTGAAACAGCACAGCAATAGCGGTCGCGGTCATCATCGACATCACACTGCCGATCAGGCAAGCGAAAGTGATGATGCGCCAATGGGCTTTGATTTGCGGCAACTGCTCGTAAAGCGGATAAGCCAGTGCTACCACTGCGGGTTGCAGCATGTAACTGATCCACTGGTTGTCGGCGTAATAGCGTTCAAACGGGATTTTCAGATAAGTAAGCAGCGGGATCAAAATACCGATGCTGATCAGCAAAGGGTTCGCCAACGGCTTGTTGATTTTTATCGCCAGCCAGCGGGCAAAGAAAAACACCAGGAGAGTAACCAGTAACCACATATCAGCTCTCCTTACGCAAAATGCGATCAAGTAGCCAAGAGAGGCTGACTAAAACGATCAAGGTGCCACCAATCGCACTGGCTAAAATGGGTAGCGCGTTGGCGAGTAACAGATCGAAATGCTCCATTAAACCCACGCTGATTGGCACGAAAAGTAAAATCATGTAGCGGATCAACAAACTTGCGCCCGGCTTGACCCACTCGACTTTGACCAGCCCACTCGCCATGGCGAGAAACAGCACCAGCATGCCAATCACGCTGGCAGGAATGGAGGTTTCTAGCCAGTGGGAAATCGCCATGCCGATGTTGAGCGAAAGAAAAATAAGGCCAAATGACAACATCAGGCCAAGTAGGGTTTTCAAAGAGAATTTCATCTTGAGTAGAAACACACTGCTAAGTCAACGCCGTATGGCGCTCGATAATTATGAGATCAAGCTCTCAGTATAGCGGTAAACCGATTTCAATATCGCTATTTTCTTTTCATCGCTTTCGTGCTCATGCACCAAGTTTTCCAAATTGAGCATGTACTCTTCAATACGACTTTCGAAGTACTCTCGGCAATGGTTGGCCCAGCGACGTTGTTCGCTCTCATTCAATGTCCACGGATAGTTACGCGCACGATAACGAAACAGCAGCGGATCAATGCGCTTGTCGTTAAAGGTGATGTCGAGCGCAGCGAGGTTGTTTGGCTCGGTTTGACGAATAATATCCATCGCGGCGCGATCGGCTGGTGAGAAGAAACCGTCGTACAATTTACTGTCTACATCGTCACTATCGGCAAACTCGCGTTCAATGGAAAAAAGTTGCACCAATTTTTCCCGCACTTCTGGGTGTTGACGGATCTGCGCTAAGTTGGCCAAACACTGCTCGCGGTCAATACCAATATTCGCCGCATTTTCTGCTGTCAGCGTTTTCGCAGGAGCCAAAATGGGACATTTATTGAGATGCACCAATTTCACTGGTACTGGCAGCTGCTCGTCAAGATCTTCTCGCTTGGTGTAAAGGCGTTCGTGTAACTGCTCGGCGCTTAGCTCAAACAGCGGCTGTGGATCTTTCGCCAAATCGATCACGATCACAGCGTTATTATTGGTTGGATGCCAAGCCAAAGGCACTACCCAACTGGTGTACTGACATTCACGGCCAAGCATGCCGGATACGTGCATCAAGGGGGTCATGTTGACGATATCAATCAGCGCATTCAGCTTGCGTTTGTGGCGCATGTTGAAAAAGTAATCAAACAGTTTCGGCTGGGCCGCTTTGAGCTTTTTGGCCATCTCAATCGTGGCAATAACGTCGGCCATCGCATCGTGTGCGTTGCTGTGTTCGATGCCGTTGGCGACGGACAGATGCTCCAGTTTGAAGCTGGTAAAGCCCTCATCATTTTCCGGCCAAGTAATGCCTTCTGGGCGAAGGGCGTGACAAGCGCGCATCACATCCAGCAGATCCCAACGCGAGTTGCCGTTTTGCCAACTCCACGCATAAGGATCAATGAAATTGCGATAACAGGTATAGCGAGTGACTTCGTCGTCAAAACGAATGCTGTTGTAGCCAAGGCTAGTGGTGTTGGGTTTTGACAGCTCTGCATGGATTTTGCTAATAAATTCGGGCTCAGACAGCCCCTCTTGCATCGCTTTTTGCGGGGTAATGCCGGTAATCAAGGCCGCTTCTGGCGCTGGAAGATAGTCGCTTGGCAATCGGCAGTAGATAACCAGCGGCTCGCCAATCACATTGAAATTTTCGTCGGTGCGTACCCCCGCAAACTGGGAAGGGCGGTCTTTAGCGGGGCTTACTCCCCAAGTTTCATAATCAAAAAAGAAGAATGTAGGCTGATTATCCTGGTGCATCCGGCGTACCATTGAGAGCTGCAAAAGGTGTATTAGACCATTGCACGCCAGCGCTGGCAACGACTTCGCTGGCGCTTAAGCGCAGAAAGGGCAAAGAGCATCAAACGGAAAGACACCCGATTCGCAGCGTAAAACCTAGCGAAACTGTGACAACAACTGTTCCATCTCAAGTTTATGCAAAATTTCTATTTTGCGATGAGGATGGCTGAAGGTGCGATAAAGCATTGCTTCGGCGACCGTGTCTGCGCTGACGGGTGTCCAGTTGTGTAGCCGGCCACGCAGCAAAGGGGTGATTGGTCGCATCAGGCATCGCAGCCATTTTTCGTCTTGGCGCTGCTGCTCTCGCGCTCCTAGCAAAGGGCCGGGCCGGGCGATCACCAGTTGTTCAAACTCCATCTGCATCAATGCATTTTCCATCTGTCCTTTGCACTTTAGATAGTGAAATGGAGAATGTGCATCCGCGCCCAAGCTGGAGACGACGGCCAACTTGGACACGCCAAGCACCTTCATACTCTGCGCTACATGACAGACAAGTTCAAAGTCCACCTGTCGCAGTTTTGCTCGGCTGCCAGCTTGCTTTCGCGTGCTGCCCAAGCTGATAAACCCGATGGTGGGCCTTGGTAAACTTTCTTCCCAAGCGGTAATTTTGAGCTCAGGATCGAGCAGTAAATGTACCTTACCATTGCCTGTATGCTCGACCTGTGGCGGCCGGCGACTTAATGCGTAGACGGTGCTAATCGCGTCGTGCTGCAAAATGTGCTGAAGTAGCCTTGAGCCAACCAAGCCAGTCGCGCCAGCAATGATTACGCAGTGATTGTCCTGATTGATACTCATCGTTACTCCTAATTGATTCGCCGCTCATAGTGTTCAGCAAGTCGTCTTTACTATCATTAGCTTAGCGCTAGCGATCCGCTGTCGCTAGAGGTTACACTAAGTCACTTCTTTTTCCCGTCAGTTTAAGACAGAGGACGTCATGTTAGATCAACAATTTGCCGCGCAAATTCAACACATTATCGATAACAAAACCAAGCCGCTTGGCGCTCTCGGTCAATTGGAGACAGTGGCGTTGCAACTGGCACTCATCCAAAGTCAGGGCCAAAGCCAAGCGGCGGTGGAGATTGAACTGCGTAAACCGCAAATGTTGCTGTTTGCTGGCGACCACGGCATCGCGGATGAAGGGGTGAGCATCGCGCCCAGCGCAGTGACGCAGCAGATGGTGCTGAATTTTTTGGCTGGTGGTGCGGCGATCAACTGTTTTTGTCGCGGCAACGATATTGAACTGACGGTCATCGACTGTGGCATTTTGTATCCGGTGGAGAAGGCTGCACCCAATTTACTGTTACGTCGCTTGGGCGAGCGAAACGCATAATTTTGCCCAGCAAGCGGCGATGAGTCTTGAGCAAGTCGAACAGGGTTTAAGCAATGGCGCAGAGATTGTTAAGCAGCGCTGTATGCTCGGGGCGGATCTGTTGATGTTTGGCGAGATGGGCATCGCCAATACCAGTTCGGCAGCAGCGCTGCTGAGCGCGCTCTCTGGACATGAAGTGGATCACTGTGTCGGTAAAGGGACTGGCATTTCTGCAGAGCAGTTGTCATTGAAGATCAAACTGGTCGCACAAGGTGTCGGTCGCTGTCATGAGTTGCCCGTCAAAGAAGTGCTGGCGCAAGTGGGCGGGTTTGAAATCGTCACTATGGTGGGGGCATTTTTGGCTGCAGAACAGCAGAAAACGCCCGTGCTGGTCGATGGCTTTATTGTTTCGGTAGCAGCTTATGTTGCTACGCTTTTGCAGCCAAACGTACGAGATTACTTGCTGTTTGCCCACCGCTCAGAAGAGCAGGGGCACCAAATCGTGCTGCAACTGTTGGACGCACAGCCGCTGATCGACCTCGGCTTGCGTTTGGGAGAAGGCACTGGCGCCGCGCTGGCGTACCCATTGGTCAAAGCGGCGGCACAGTTTTACAACCAGATGGCCAGTTTTGAAAGTGCAGGAGTCACAGTGTAAATGGCGTTTCTTCGTTACCAGTTCGAGCTGTTTTGTCTGGCGCTGAGTTTTTTCAGCCGTTTGCCAGTGCCCGCCAACACGCCGTATTCCCCTGAGCGAATGAATCAATCTGGGCGTTATTTTGCCTTGGTTGGTGCGCTGCTGGGTGGTTTGTGCGCGCTGTTTTACACCTTGGCCGCGCAACTTGTGCCGTTTCAGGTGGCTATCTTGTTGATGATGGCTTTCAGCTTATTGCTGACCGGTGCGTTTCATGAAGACGGACTTACCGACATGGCGGATGGCATTGGCGGCGGTATGACGGTAGAAAAGCGCCTCACCATCATGAAAGACAGTCGTATCGGCACTTACGGCAGTGCAACCTTGACCATGGCGCTGCTAGGTAAATTTGTCTTTCTCACCACATTGGCTCGACAAGCGGATTTTGTCCTGATTCTCATCGTTGCTTATACCTTAAGCCGAGCGGTAGCGGCGTCGCTGATTTACGACATGCCTTACGTCAGTGATGCCGACCAGAGTAAGAGCAAACCGCTTGCCAGCGCGCAATCCTCGTTCGATCTGGCGGTATTGCTCTTTTGTGGTGTGATAGCGGCACTGACCTTGGGCATGGCGAAAGGATTGTTGCTGCTGCTGGTTGCTGCGCTATTTCGTATCGGCTTTAAGCGTTGGTTGATGGCGCGGCTTGGCGGCTTTACCGGTGATTGCCTTGGCGCTGCGCAGCAATTGATGGAGCTTGGGATCTACCTCGTGCTGATTGCGATGATCCATAACGGTTAAGGCGGCAAATGAAAGCATTAATACTCGGCGGGGCTCGCTCCGGGAAATCCTCTTACGCGGAAGCACTGGTGCGAAATTGGTGTGAGCAAAGCGCTGGCACGCTTCACTATCTGGCCACGGCGGTGCCGTTTGATAACGAAATGAGCGAACGGATTGCGCATCACAAAGCGCAGCGTGGCAACGGTTGGCAAGAGCACGAAGCGCCGCTGTTGCTAGCAGAGTATCTGGCAAGGTTCGAAGCGCAAGATGTGGTGCTGATTGATTGCCTAACGGTGTGGCTCAATAACTGGCTGTTTGAACTGGCAGAGCAGGCGGATAACGCGCAGCTCGAAGAGAAAGTGGCGCAGCTTTGCCAAGCGTTAATCGCTTGTCCGGCAAGCGTGGTACTGGTGTCTAATGAAGTGGGGTTGGGCGTGGTGCCGATGGGTAAAGTGAGCCGCCTGTTTGTCGATAATGCCGGACGAATGAATCAGCGGCTAGCGCAAATCTGCCAACAAGTGACACTGGTCGCTGCCGGATTGCCACTGGACTTGAAGAAGGCTGAATGGCATGTCTAGCAAAGAGATTTATCTGCTTCGTCACGGAAAAACCACTGCGCCTCCGGGCCTTTACGGAGCCATCGATGCAAAAGTAGATCCCAAGATGCAACACGCTATAGCGAGTGCCTTGTGCGAACAGCTAATGCAAGAGCAAGGCGTTCCGCTCACTCGGATTGTCACGTCTCCGCTGAGCCGTTGCCGAGTGTTGGCTGAGCAGGTCGGTGGTTTGCTCGGCGCACCGCTGGTGGTTGACGATGGCTGGCGAGAAATGGCCTTTGGCGAACTCGACGGACGGCCATTTACGCAGCAAGATTACCCGTGGCCTTTGCTCAACGCCTTCTCGCGTGATCCTGCCCACACCGAGTTGCCTGGGGGAGAGCGTCTGGCTGATTTTCAACACAGAGTGATTCATGCTTGGGCGCAGATCGCCACTTCACAAGCTGATAAAGTGTTAATCGTCACTCACGGTGGCGTCATTCGCCTTATTCTCGCCCACCTTTTGGGTGTAGACTGGCGAAATCCTCATTGGTATCAACGTTTAACCATTGAAAACGCAAGCCTGACGCACATCAGCTTGTTTACCGATAGCGACGGGGAATCTTACCCTACGGTGAAAAGCATTGCGCTGCCGCTGCGACTCAGGGACGAACAGACGAAGCAAAATTGGTAATAAAAACAGATTTAATTAAGGAAAACAGCATGACAGCGCCAAGTTGGGATCTCACTATCGCCTACGCCGATCTAAACGATGAACGTATCGAACAAGATATTGAGCTGATCGAGCAATGCATTAAATTGCTCAAAACTCAAGCTTCGCAGAAAGAAGTGGTCAGCGTAATGCAAAACGCCATCGTCACTAAAGAAGCGGCAGGCCGTTTACTTTCAACCATTTATACCTTTGCCAACTGTCACACTTCAGTCGATGTGACCCATGCCGAAGCGAAAGCACTGGTAGGCCGTATGGCCAAACTCAGTTCAGAAATGGATCAAGCGTTTAGTCCGTACGAGTTGGCCCTAATGCACGCCGATGACGATTTCATCGTTGATGTTTTAGAAAGTGATAATCCAGATGTCGCTTCACAGGCGTTCGCGATTGCGCAGTTGCGTAAGTTGGCGGACCAAAGCTTGAGTGTGGAACAAGAGCAGCTGCTCTCAGCAATGGCAGTGGATGGCCGTGACGGTTGGGGACGTTTATACGACAACCTGACAGGAACGCTGAAAGTAAATCTTAAACTGGCAGACGGCCAGGAGCAGACTATTGGCTTTTCTCAAGCCGCGGCGATTTTATACGGCTCGGACTTCGCGCGTCAGGAGAGCGCGTGGCGCGGCATTCAACAAGCGATGGCGACGCATCGCGAAACCTTTGCCGCGATCTTAAATGCGCTTTCCGGTTGGCGTTTAACTGAGTATCAAAAACGCTCTCACCAGCGCGACATTCACTTCCTTGAACCCAGCTTGTACAGCAGTCGTATTCAGCCGCAGACGTTGGATACCATGATCTCGGTGACCAGACAAAATCGCCACGTCGGGCAAAAAGCAGGCATATTAATGGCGAAGGTGCATGGTCTAAACGAGATGAAGCCGTGGAATCATCTCGCCGCCATGCCTGCTTTTTCGGGAGAAGCCAAGGTCTATAGTTTTGCAGAAGCGATTGAGGTGATCCGCGCGGCGTTCGCTCAAGTCGACCCTGAGATGGCAACGTTTGTTGACATGATGGTCGAAAATGGCTGGATTGATGCCGCTCCCGGCGACAACAAACGCTTGGGCGCTTATTGCACCAAACTGGCGGCGACCCGGACGCCTTTGGTGTTTATGACGTGGGCGGGCAGCCGTTCCGATCTGATGACGTTGGCGCATGAACTCGGCCACGCGTTCCACAATTGGGTGATGCGAGATATGCCCTTGTGTCAGACCCGTTACCCAATGACCTTGGCCGAGACCGCGTCGATTTTTGCTGAAAATATTGTGCAGGACTACTTGATTGCCAAATCGCAAAGCGACGAAGAGAAGTTGGAAATGCTGTGGGAAGAACTCTCGTCTGCATTGGCGCTGATGATCAACATTCCGGTGCGCTATGAGTTTGAAAAAGCCTTTTATCAGCAGCGCTCTGAAGGCGAAACTGTCGGCCGATCAGTTGTGTGCGCTGATGAGCAGCACTTGGCAAGAATGGTATGGCGAAGCGATGTCAGAGCCCGATCCTTATTTCTGGGCCAGTAAGTTGCATTTCTCGATTTCTGATATCAGTTTTTACAATTACCCGTATCTGTTTGGTTACTTGTTCTCCAAAGGCATTTACGCCCAGCGCAGTGAAAAAGGTGCGCAGTTCTATCAAGACTATGTCTCGCTGCTGCGTGATACGGGCTCAATGATGGCGGAAGCTGTGGTGTTTCAGCATTTGGCGATGGATTTAACTCAAGACGAGTTCTGGCAGAAGAGTATTGATCTGATCAGCGCCAAAGTGGATGAGTTCGAGCGTTTACTGGCAAAAGTGTCGCAGTAAGATAACTTGATCCAGCTATAACGAAAATGGTTAGGGATGTGATAGAGTTCGCTCCCTAACATATTGTTATTGTTCAATAAGTAAGCTTTTTGCAAGTTGCATATAAAAAGAAAGTATGATTTGCCTGTTTTGCACTCATTTTATTGATTCGTCTTCATAAGTGGGATCCTAGCAACATAAATCATCAAAACATTTTATTAACATACCGCCGTGCAATTAAGGAGTAACGCATGACGAATTCTCTGTTTCGCCAATCGTTTTTGTTAGACACCCTAGATATGCAGCAGGCCGTTGATGAGCAGACAACGACGCTGCCAAGTGGGGTGCAACTTAAGCTGCATCAGCGCGGTGTGTTAGAAGTCATCCCGGCCAGTTACACCGCCAGCAGCAAAAATATGATTATTTCGACTGGTATCCACGGTGATGAAACGGCGCCGATGGAGTTGGTTGACAAGATCGTTCGTGACATTGAAACGGGATTTCAAGCGGTCAAAGCACGTTGCTTGTTTATCATTGCCCACCCAGAAGCCACCAATGCCCATACGCGATTTCTTGAAGAGAACCTCAATCGCTTGTTTGATGATAAAGATCACCCGATGAGCAAAGAGTTGGTGATTGCCGATACGCTGAAAATCTTGGTGAAAGACTTTTTTGCGGATACGGACGAAGAGACGCGTTGGCATCTTGATTTGCACTGTGCGATCCGCGGTTTCGAAACACTATTCGTTCGCCATCAGCCCGAAAACCCGCCATCCGACGCGCTCCAGAGCGCTGGTGGATTTTGTCAACCACAGCCATGTAGAAGCGCTGCTGCTGTCCAATTCGCCATCCAGTACCTTTAGCTGGTTCAGCGCGGAAAACTACTCAGCGCAAGCGTTGACCATGGAACTTGGGCGAGTGGCGCGCATCGGTGACAACGACCTCAGTCGCTTTACCGCACTCGATATTACCCTGCGCGATCTGGTTGCTGATATGAAGCCTGAACATTTGCCAAAACCAGCAGTCACTTACCGCGTCAGCCGCACGATTGTGCGTTTGCATGAAGATTTTGCCTTTCGATTTGATGACGATGTGGAAAACTTCACTTCGTTTATGCACGGCGAAGTGTTTGGTCATGATGGTGACAAGCCACTGATGGCGAAAAATGACAATGAAGCCATTGTCTTCCCTAACCGCAAAGTGGCGATTGGACAACGTGCAGCGCTGATGGTGTGTGAAGTGAAAACACGCTTTGAAGATGGGCAGCTGGTCTACGATTAATCCGCTCGCCATACACGCAGAAGGTTTATTTTTGAAAGGCTTAACGTTACAGTTAGGCCTTTATTATTTTGCGCCGCCTTTGGCCTGATTATCATGGAATTTCACCAGCTTATTGACCACAAACAGCAGCGCTGGCAAAAAACGCTTATCTTGGTTGCCTTGCTTCTGCTTCTCCTTTCGGCCATCTATCTGATGGTGGGTGAAGTTTTCCTCTCGCCATTCACTTCACTTTCCAGTTTCGAGCTAAAACTGCTGGTGGATTTACGCCTGCCAAGACTCATAGCGGCGCTGGTAATTGGTGCAGCGCTGGCGGTTAGTGGCGCGACCTTACAAGTGCTGCTGGGCAATGTGCTGGCCGAGCCCGGCGTACTGGGCATTTCGGGCGGGGCCAGTTTGGCGATGGTGATCGCGATGTTTTTTCTTCCCACGATGCCAACGCCAAGCGTGTTCATGATTTCAGCCATTTTAGGCGCGCTGGTTTTTACCTTGCTGCTGGTCGGCATGGCGAGGGCGATGCTTCTTTCTACCTCGAGAATGTTGTTGGTTGGGGTGGCGCTTGGCATTCTCTCTGGCGCAGCCGTTACGTGGGCGTTCTACTTCAGCGATGACTTGAGCCTGAGACAACTGATGTACTGGTTGATGGGCAGTATTGGCGGTGCCAGTTGGCATCATCATCTGGTGACTTTAGTGCTTTTGCCTGTGCTGCTCTGGCTCTGTTTACAGGGCAAAGTGCTCGATAAACTGATGCTGGGCGAAACGCACGCTGCGCAGCTTGGACTGGATGTGCACAAAATCCGTTGGCAACTGATTCTGGCGGTGTCGGTATTGATCGGCTGCGCCGTGGCGCTTGGAGGCATCATCAGTTTTGTTGGCCTGGTGGTGCCGCACCTTTTGCGTTTGGCATTTGGTAGTGAAAACCGCTTCTTGCTGCCGTTATCCGCCTTGGCTGGGGCGGCTTTGCTGGTTTTCTCAGACATTGGAGCGCGCACTTTGCTTGATTCGGCCGAGCTGCCGCTGGGCGTGCTGACCACCACCATTGGCGCTCCGGTTTTTATCTGGATGCTGTTAAGGAGCCAAGATGCAAGTTAACCACATCGGCGTCGGTCATCGGCTTCTCCCGCTCTCGTTTCAATGCCAAACGGGGGAAAAAGTCTATCTGGTTGGGCCAAACGGCTCAGGCAAGAGCACCTTACTTTCTGCGTTATCTGGCGTTTTGAGTCGGCGTGATGGCGGTCAAGGCGAAGTGCAGCTGGATACGGTGAGTTTGCTGACGCTGCCGCTGACCGAGCAGGCGCGCTTTCGCGCCTATTTATCCCAGCAGGCCAAACCAGCGTTTCATATCGATGTCTATCAAATGTTGGCGCTCTCTTTACCCGCTGGGTGCAAACCCAGTGATAGCCATGTCAAGCAAGCTGTTGCGCAGCTCTGCGAATTATTGCAGCTTGAGGATAAACTGCATCGCCGCGTGCAGACGTTGTCGGGCGGCGAGTGGCAACGCGTGCGTTTGGCCGCTGTTTGTCTGCAAGTCTGGCGTGATCTCAACCCTTTTTCGCAGCTTTTGCTGCTGGATGAGCCAGCCGCGCCGCTGGATGTGGCGCAAGAGAAATGGCTCTATCAACTGATCGATGTCATCGCAGCGCAGGGCATTACGGTGGTGGTTGCCAATCACGATCTCAATCGAGTCTGCCAGCATGCCGATAAAGTCCTGCTACTCAATCAGGGTGTGATGGAGGCCTATGGTACGCCAGAGCAGGTGATGACGGTTGAGCATCTGCAAAAGGTGTTTCGCACCTCAGTGAAGAAAGTGATGGTGGACGATAACCCCTATCTGATTTTTACCTGAGCCTATTTGTTTTTCACCTGAGCCTATCTGTTTTTCACCTGAGCATAGAGACGAAAAACCCGCGACCATGCGCGGGTTAGTTGAGCAAAAACTAAGCGGTGATTAGGCTGTCAGCGCACTGAGATCCGCAGGTCGGTAGTAAACCGATTTCAGCACTTTACCTTGGCGAATGGTTTTGCCTTCGCTGACAAAATCTTCGGCACACTTGGCAATCAAGTAATCGCCTTTTTGCACCGCCATCAGCTTCACGCCTTGTTCAGCGTAGAACTTTTCGGTGTCAGCGTATTCTTGCTCGTTGCGGCACACTTTGCTCATGTTGCTTGAATGCACTTCATCCCAGCAAGGAATGAAATCGATGCCACGGTTTTTTGCCACGTTAAGCAGCAGATCAATCAGGTAGCTGATGGCGAGATTGTCTTCAACCTTCGCTTGACCAAGATGCACCAGTCTGCCCATTAACACATACACCGAATCGACGATGGCATCAGCCTGTTCTGTTTTGTTATCTGCTTCGGCGAGCTCTGTCATCTCTTCGATGATCAAAGAGGTATGCAGAGTGTCCGCTTTGTCGTCGAGGCTTTCAGGCGAAGCGACTGGCAAATCGAAGGTGCTGCGAAACTCGCTGATGTCGCGGTACAGGTGGTCAAAAATCTCTTGGGTCAGTTGAGACAAATACATGTGCTTTTCCATTGGTTTTTACTAAGCGCGAATGATACCAGAGCGAACCGGCAAGCTCTACCCTGAGCTCAGGTTACCGTGGGTTTCATCTGCGTATTGGTAAAACCATCAACTTAGTTAAACCATATGCTTAGTTAAACTGTCTGCTTAATTAAAGCATCTGCTTAATGAAAGCCATCGCTTACGAAAAGAGATACGGAAACAGTTGTTTACGCTGCTCTGGCGTTAACGCTGAAACGCGCGCGATATTGGTGTCCGGAATCGCTTCTGGATTGGGATAGTGGCGCAGCACTTTCTCCATGCTCTCTTCACGGATCAGATGAAAAATCGGGTAAGGAGAGCGATTGGTGAGGTTTTCGTCATCTTCCGGCTGCGCGCCGCCGAAACAGTAATCGGGATGGAAGGTCGCCACTTGAAAAATCCCTTCCCAGTCTTGCTGTTTGATCAGCGCCTCCACCCAATCAATGAAAAAGTTGTAGTCCCAGAAATCTTCCAGCATGTTGGGCACCACCACCAGCGTGGTCTCCAACTCGCTCGGTTTCGCTTTGATCCAATTCGAGCAACTGAGTGAGAATGTCTTGCAGCAGCGTTTCTTCGCTGTCGGCGTCACTGACGTGAATTTTGATCTGTTTATTGCGTTGCGGTTTGGCAGCGAAAGGGCAAAGATTGAGGCCAATCACCACATCATCCAACCATTGGTTCACTTGCTGTTTGATTTCTTGAGTTGAGCGCTGTGTCATTGTCATTATTGCTTTGGAAAAATGGGCGCCAAGTATAGCGATACCTGGCGCGAAAACCTACTTTTCTGATAGCGCTACTTTATCCTCTAGCATGGCGTACTTGGGTTTGCGCAGTTTCACGATCACGGCAATCAGCAATGCATACAGTACCAGCGCGCCGTAAGTCACGCCCGGCCATTGCCAGTGTTGCCAGCAATAGAGTAGGAGAAATCCGCCCAGACTGCCGCCGACGTAGTAGTGCACCAGATACATCGCGGTAGCGGTTGCTTTGGCTTTGTGCGCTTTTTGTCCAACCCAACCATAGGCCAAGGTGTGGGTAAAAAAGGCACCAAAAGAGATCAGCACCAAACCGAGCAACATGGCAAACAGGTGCTCAATTGAGGCAATCAACATCCCGCTCAAACTGATGGTCGCGCCAGTTAACATCCCCGTTACCGGGTGAAAGTGCTGGTTCCATTTACCCGTGTATTTTGAACTCACCGTGCCGCCGAGATAACAAAGGAAGATCAACGAGGCAAGACCGACGGGCAGATTATGCGGCTCGGAAACCAAGCGGAAGCCCATCACCGAGTAGAGATTGACGAACAAAGCAAAGTTGAGACCGCCAATCAACATCGCCAACCATACTCGAGTGTGACGTAAATGCTGAACGATGGTTTGGTTGTGCTGCCACAAGGTGTGCTTGCTGGCAGTGAAGTTTTTTTGCGCTGGAAGCAGTAAGCCAACGGCGAACACACCAAGCAAAGTAAACGCCAGCATCACTTGAATGGCGGTGGTGGTGCCAAACCAATCCGACATCAAACCGCCGCTGATCCGGCCGCTGATGCCACCCAGCGAATTCGCCGCAATGTAGCCGCCAATGGCATGGCCAAAAGCGCTTGGGCTGAGTTCTTCTGCCATGTACGCCACCGCCACGGCGGCAAACGCTGCGAGAGCAACACCCAGTAAGGCGCGGCAGGCCACGACAAACAGAAAAGAGTCACTAAAGAGTAGCGCGGCGCTGCACAGTGGAATAGCAAACAGGCCAGAGAGCATGACGCGGCGGCGACCAATTTTTTCGGACAATACGGCCATCGGTACAAGGCTAAATGAGAGGCCGAGTGTGGTGGCTGCAAAAATCCAGTTAACCTGCGTTTCTGAAACGGCGTATTCGAGTGCCAGCTTTGGCAGCATGGGTTGGAAAAGATACA
Source organism: Vibrio cidicii (assembly GCF_009763805.1). Classification (NCBI taxonomy): domain Bacteria; kingdom Pseudomonadati; phylum Pseudomonadota; class Gammaproteobacteria; order Vibrionales; family Vibrionaceae; genus Vibrio; species Vibrio cidicii. Next base: position 956,316 of record NZ_CP046804.1, read on the forward strand.
GATTGCAGAACACCAAAAAAGAGCCCAGTGCGAGTGCAAAGGTAATATGTCGATACTGTTTACTGCCGAGGTCGTACATCTCTAATCTCATCCGCCTGTCGATTTGTGAGCACAGTATCAGTCGTCTTATGATAAACAAAATATATTAAAAATATGATAACGATATATTTTTGATCTTCATGGAATCGAAACAACTCAAACAATTCGTCGCGGTGGCAGAACATCGCAATTTCACGCGGGCTGCTGAAGCGTTGCACATTGCCCAGCCAGCGCTAAGTGTATCCATTAAACGCTTAGAGCAAAGTTTGGGCGTGACGCTGTTTAAGCGAGATGACAAACAGATTGCGCTGACCACAGAAGGGCAAACGCTCTATCAGCACGCCAAACGGGTTGTGCAGCAGCTGCATGACGCCGAACTCGCCATTAACGAGCTGAAGGGATTGGAAAAAGGGGAAGTGCGTCTTGGCGCGCCCAGCATGATGGGCAGCTATTTTTTTCCGGAGATTTTGATGGCGTTCAAAAGCCATTATCCCAATCTCAAACTGACCTTGATAGAAGCGGGCACGCAGTCGATTCGACGTATGTTGCTTGAAGGTGAACTCGATATTGGCGTGATCACTGAAAACGATCTGCCGGAGGATTTGGAAACCGATCACCTCTTTTCCAGCCAGATGATGGCGGTGGTTGGTAGCGAGCATCCCCTAGCGGAGCGCACATCGTTAAGCTTTGCGGAGTTTTTCCGCCACGAGTTGGTGATGTTTAAATCGGGCTATTTCCATCGAGATTTCCTCGACCATTTCAGCGCCCAGCATGGGATCGAAATGCAGTATTCGTTTGAAACCAACTTGCTGCCGCTGATCTTAAAAATCGTCAAACGGGAGTTTGCCATCACGGCGCTGCTGCAACTGGTTACTGAACACGAAAGTGGCATCAAAGGGGTGCCGTTTGACCCGCCAGTGACGCTCAACTTGGCGCTCGCTTGGCGTCGCGGCGGCTATTTGTCGGTGGCGGATCGCACTTTTATCGAATTTATCAAGCAGTACGTTTAGCTTTTATACATGCGCTCAAAGTTGCTTGGGTTCCAGCCAATCATTAGCCGATCGCCGATTTTCAGCACCGGAACCGAGCGCGCACCAATCGCGTCGAGCTCTTTTCTGCCGCGCTGCATTTTGGCATTACACAAACGGTACTGGATGCCTTTGCTATCGAGATAGCGCTGTGCGTCTTTACAGTGAGGGCACTTGTCTTTGATGTAGAGGACAACTCGTTTCATGTTTTGCTACCGATGCATGGAAAAAGGGGCGCAAGTGTAGCCAATTAATCGCGACGGGAAAAGAGCCAACGAGAAATGCGATGAATCAAGGCGTCGAGTCGGGTAAACTAGCGCGCTTTGTTTAGCGCTACGTTTCAGTGGCAAGAGAAACCAAGGGTAGAGCAATCTTGCATCCGTCACTTCGTTATATTCAGGGATATCCCGCCCACATTGTTGAGCCAGTGAGCAAACTTATCGACACGGGCCGCTTAATCGGCTGGTTTGATCAGCGTTACCCAACGCGTCACGATATTCGCAGTGAAAAAGCGCTGTTTGATTATGCGATGGCGATAAAAAACCAGTTTATGAAGAAAACCGGACCGATCAGCAAGGTGGTTTACGACGCTAAGATCCATCTGATCAACAATGCGCTCGGGCTACACAGTGTGATTTCGCGTAACCACGGCGGCAAGCTAAAGTCGAAAAATGAGATCCGCATTGCCAGTGTTTTTAAAGACGCGCCCGAGCCGTTACTGCGTATGTTGGTGGTGCATGAGTTGGCCCACATCAAAGAGAAAGAACACGATAAGGCGTTCTACGCGCTCTGTTGCCACATGGAACCGGACTATCATCAACTGGAGCTCGATGCTCGTCTCTTTATGATTTATCTCGATCTCAAAGCTCAGGAAAAAAAACAGTCATGACCAACAAGCGCCAAACAGTTCGAGCTCAGAGTAAGCCCGCAGAGAAGCAGATACCCTCATCGGCCAGTGTCGATTTTGCTAAAGTCAGCCGTGCAGGGCTGCATCAGCGCAACCAACATCGCGGGCGATACGATTTCAAAAGGTTGACCGCCGCCTTACCTGCGTTGTCTCCTTTTGTGCTGCACAATCCCAAAGGGGAGCAGAGCATCAACTTTGCCGATGCCAGCGCAGTGAAAATGCTCAATAAAGCGCTACTGTGCGCCTATTACCAGATCCAGCACTGGGATATTCCGCCCGGTTACTTGTGCCCGCCTATCCCCGGACGTGCCGACTACATCCACCGTTTGGCTGAACTGCTAGAAAGTGAAAATGGGACTGGTGATTATCCGCATGGCAAAGTCAACGCACTGGATATCGGTGTCGGCGCGAACGCCATCTATCCGATCATTGGCATTCACGAGTATGGCTGGCACTACACCGGCAGCGACATTGATCCGAAGTCCGTGCAGTCGGCGCGGCTGATTGCCAAATCCAATCCGATGCTGACTGGCCAGTTCGTTGTCAAACAGCAAGATAATCCGCAATCCATCTTTCGTGGTGTGATTGCGCCGGGGGAACGTTACGATGTCACTACCTGCAATCCACCGTTTCACGCTTCGGCGCAAGAGGCGGCGATGGGTTCACAGCGCAAACTGAACAACCTCTCAGCTAACCGATTGAAAAAAGGTGTCAAGGCAAAAGCGGGCTCACAAAAATTGTCGCAAAACAACCCTATACTTAACTTCGGAGGTCAAAATTCTGAATTGTGGTGCGATGGTGGAGAATCCTCCTTTTTACGCCGCATGGCCAATGAAAGCCAAGGATTTGCCAGCCAAGTATTGTGGTTTAGTACGCTAGTCTCAAAAAATGACAATGTGAGACCTCTACGTAAACAGTTGGAAAAATTAGGTGTACGCAGTATTCGTGTCGTCGAGATGAGCCAAGGACAAAAGGTGAGTCGTTTTGTCGCTTGGTCGTATATGGATCGGCAACAGCGAGGAGAGTGGGTTAAGTTGAAGTGACGCCAGTGTTTGGCTTTGCGTCATTGACCAGCAAAACGAATAGGTTGCGTAACAGGAGGGCATGCGATGGATTTTGAAATTTATCTACCCTGTCAGCCAGATTGGCTGTGTGAAAGCTTCCTGAGCGTTTTTACTGTCCTGCTTTTGGTTGGATTGGTGGCGTTTATTCGAATTATCTATCGTGAGTACCGCACGATAAAACGCAAGAATCAGGTACGCAAACTGCGCGATACGCACCGCAAAGACAGGTATAAAATCCGCAATTCCACATCAAGACGTTAGTTTAAGCCGCCTGAGTGAATCTCAGGCGGTTTTGCATTAAATGGCACTTAAGCTCTGCTTGGCCGTCAACTTTTCTAACTCCTGCTGATATTTTTTCACCAACGCTTGGTTCCCCGCCTTTTGTTCTAGCTCAATCAGCAGCTGCAGTGAGGGCGACTGTAAGCCGTAGCTTTGATGAAAGCGCATCAAACGCAGGCGAGCTTGCGTGTAGTTGCCTGCCTCGATTTCCAGCTTAGCGAGGTTGAGGATGGATTTGGGGCGGTGCGGATCGTAATCAATTGCTCGGGTGAAATAGGTTTGCGCTTTGGCTTTAAAACCTGCTTTTAAGGCGCAAAATGCCGCGTTTTCATAACTGGCTGGGATCAAATAATAGTAGGGCTGCGCAATCGCTTGGTTGAACAGTTTGTCTGCTTGCGCGTAGTCGCCCTGTTTGCATAAAAAAGTGCCGTAGTTGTTGAGTACATTGCCGTTTTTGGGGTGCTGGCGGGCCGCTTTTCGATAGAGATCTTGCGCTTTGCCATTTTCGCCGACCAGCTCGTAGTAGTGCGCCATGGAGAGCTGAGCGCGGTAGTAATCCGGTGCGTGGTTTAGCGCCTGTTGTAAGTTGTCGTAGGCTTTGACCATCGCGCCATTGTCGAGATAACCAAGCCCTAAAGCAATGCGAGATTCAGCCATATCAATCGGGTCGGCATTGTTGGCGACTTGCCCTTCAGTGATGGTGACACAACCCGTCAGCAGGGCAAAACTCAGCAGTGGAATGAAGCGAAACATCTGATTCATCATGAATTTTCTTCGTGCGATGCAAAAGTTACCACGATGATAATTCCTCTGACCGCCATGCCTATCAAGCTGCGATTAAGATGCGAGTCACTTTGCATATTCGGCAAAAAGGCCACCTTGCGGTGGCCTGAGAAGAGAGAAGCAGAAGCTTCGGCTATTCGTCTTTGGTGAAGGCGTCTTCACTGAAATGGTCTAGATCGAATGGGGTTTGCTGGTAAACGCAGTAGTTGAGCCAGTTAGAAAAGAGTAAATGACCGTGGCTGCGCCAACTGGCGATCGGCGCATTATCCGGATTGTCATTCGGGTAGTAGTTGACCGGAATCGCCGGCTCCAGCCCTTCAGCGAGATCGCGTACATACTCATTGTGTAAGGTGTGCAGATCATATTCTGGATGACCAGTTACAAACACATTGCGCTTGTCTTTGGTGCTGGCCAGATAGACGCCAGCTGTGTCTGAGGTGGCGAGAATGTCGAGATTGGTGTGCTCGGCCAAATATTCGGGCGAGAAATCGGCGTAGCGTGAATGCGGCGCTAAAAAGGTATCATCGAAACCTCGCAAAATCGGATGGTAAGGATGATGAATTTTGTGTTGATACACGCCCGAAAGTTTCTCTTTACGGGTGCGTTTCGGCAGGTCATAGAGTAGCTTGAGGCCCGCTTGGGCCGCCCAACACACATACAAAGTGGAAGTAACATGAGATTTAGCCCACTCCATGATGGTTTGCAGATGTTCCCAGTAGATCACATCCTCAAATTGCACCAGGCCGAGCGGTGCGCCAGTGATGATCAGGCCGTCGAAGTTACGGTTTTTAACCATCTCAAACTGACGATAGAAATTATCCAAATGCTCCGTTGGGGTATTTTTACTCGGGCGGTCATCAATGCGCAGTAGTTCAACATTCACTTGTAACGGGCTGTTAGACAGCAGGCGAAGGAACTGGGTTTCAGTCTCAATTTTTTTCGGCATCAAATTGAGGATCAACACACGCAGAGGACGAATTTCCTGACTGGCCGCACGCGTTTCACTCATCACGAAGATATTTTCATTTCGTAATACATCTGCGGCGGGTAATTGATCTGGAATACGAATAGGCACAGCTTTCTCCCTAAGCTTATGGTTTTGGACGTCTATACATCTAAACCTATCCTATTTTTTTTGTGATGTCGACATGGAAAATCAGCAACGTGTGGTTTGTTGTACAGGTATTGGCGTCAACACAGCAGTGAACAAAGGCGTACATTACTTAAGAGAGTGAAGACGTAACAAGGTATACCCCATTAAACTTACGATCTCTTGCTGGCAATTATGGCCAAAGTTCACCTCACATTTCTCTTGCAGCGCTTGATTGAACAGCGTGATGATGTCGCTGACTTGCTCATTGATTTGTAGTTGATAAGCGACTCGCCAGATATCACGGAATTCTTGCTGTTGGATTGCACTGACCCAACTGGCGCGAAACAGCTTGATATCGGCAGAGAAATCAAGGTATTCCAGTAAATGTTGCAGTAAACGGTCTTTGAGTTGCAACGGAATCTTAGTTTTCTTACCAAAGTGATGACAAATCCCCGTACGTGAAATCCCTGATTCTTCACTCAGGCTGGTGTAGGACATGCGTTCAAACCCACCACTCAGTAATTGACGAAAGGCAGTGTCTAAGATGGTGTTGATCGTCTCTTGTGTCTCTTCTTTACTTCGTTTCATACCACTTCTTCCTGATTGATTTCAACGCATACTAGACCCTAAGCAAGGGGAACACCACGTGTGGCAAAGTTATTTAACCCATTACTGACAAACGTTCGCCTCACACCTCGACTTCTCTCTTGCAAGCTGATCGTTATAACAAGGTATTTACATTTGACGTGGTGGTGTACAGGAAACATGACAAGCTAACTGGTTGAAATCTAATGTTTGATGAAAAGACTGCGGCGAAGTATTTGTTCTAATTTTTGCTGTAACAATAAATTTACATATTTTGCGGTTTGGGTGGCCGAGCGGAGAAAGTTGCCTGTCTATTCCAATTCTTGTGCGTCTGATTCAAGTTAACGGAGTGTTAAAAAACAAACGAATAGTACAAGGAGAAAGTCATGGTAGACGCGATCAACCCTCTGGGCACAGACGGATTCGAGTTTGTGGAATATACAGCAGCCAATAATGAGGGCATTGAACAGTTGAAAGGATTGTTTGCTTCCCTTGGTTTTGCTGAAGTAGCAAAACATCGCTCTAAGCAAGCATGGCTGTATCGTCAAGGTGACATCAACTTCGTGGTCAATGCCCAACCTCATAGCCAAGCCGAAGAGTTCGCTCGTATTCACGGCCCGTCGGTGTGCGGCATGGCCTTTCGTGTCAAAGACGCCAACCACGCGCTTGAACACGCCCTCGCCAACGGCGCACAAAGATATCAAACCGAGATTGGCCCGATGGAGCTAAGTATTCCGGCGGTGTACGGCATTGGCGGCAGCTTGCTCTATTTTGTTGATCGCTATGGCAAACAGAGCATTTATGACGTCGATTTCCGATTTTATGATGATGCAGATGAGCGTTTGGCGAAAGCAGACGTGGGCTTGTACGAGATTGACCACCTGACCCATAACGTAAAACGCGGCAACATGGATACTTGGGCGGGCTTTTATGAGCGCATCGGCAATTTCCGTGAAATCCGCTACTTCGACATTGAAGGCAAACTCACGGGCCTTGTCAGCCGTGCGATGACCGCGCCTTGTGGCAAGATCCGTATTCCAATCAATGAGTCCTCTGACGATAAATCGCAAATCGAAGAATTTATTCGCGAATATAACGGTGAAGGCATTCAGCACATCGCCTTGACCACAGACGATATTTACGACACGGTCAAAACCCTGCGTGATCGCGGTATGGACTTTATGCCCACTCCAGACACTTACTATGAGAAGGTCAATGATCGCGTGGTTGGTCACAAAGAAGACGTCGACAAACTGCGTGAGCTGCGCATTTTGATCGACGGCGCGCCGACCAAAGATGGCATCTTGCTGCAAATCTTTACCCAAACCGTTATCGGTCCTGTTTTCTTCGAGATCATTCAACGTAAAGGCAACGAAGGTTTTGGCGAAGGCAACTTCAAAGCGCTGTTTGAATCGATTGAAGAAGACCAAATCCGCCGTGGAGTATTGAGCGATGCATAAATGGATCTCCTTCCCTCATCGGGAGGGAGTGTGCTCTAAACAGGCACACGCCGACTTCCCGCAAGAGGCGATTTATGAACGTGAAGCAGGGCGCAGTGGCTTTTTTGGCCCTGCGGCCCATTTCCACCATCAGCATGCCCCGACAAGCTGGAGCGAATGGGAAGGGGAACTCAGGCCGAGAGCGTTTGATTTCACCCGTGTTGAACACACCGCACAGCATTCGCCGTGGCGTGTTCCTCATCTGCTGCACAATGCCCAGTGCAAAGTGCGCGTATGGAAAACTCAGGTGAAGATGGATTTTCTCGCGCGCAATGCCGATGGCGATGAGCTGCTGTTTATCCATCAAGGTAAAGCGGATCTCTATTGCGATTACGGCCATTTGGAGGTCGGCGAAGGCGATTACGTGTTGATCCCGCGCTCGACCAACTGGCGGTTAGAGCCGTCTGAGCCGATGTTCATCTTGATGATTGAAAACAGCGATGCTGCCTACTCGTTGCCCGAGAAAGGGCTAGTGGGTAACCATGCCGTGTTTGACCCTGCGGTGCTGGAAGTGCCGGCGATCAACGACAAATTCAAAGCGCAATATGGCGAAGAGAGTACTCGTGTCGAGGTCAAACGCCATGAGCGCGTCAGTGTCATCACTTATCCATTTAATCCGCTCGATGCGATTGGCTGGCACGGTGATTTGTCGGTGGTGAAACTCAATTGGCGCGATATTCGTCCACTGATGTCGCACCGCTACCACTTGCCACCTTCGGCGCACACGACGTTTGTCGGTAACGGCTTTGTTGTTTGCACCTTTGTTCCTCGTCCGATTGAGAGCGATCCGGGCGCGCTGAAAGTGCCGTTTTATCACAACAATGACGACTACGATGAAGTGCTGTTCTATCACGCGGGTGATTTCTTCAGCCGTGACAACATTGAAGCGGGGATGGTGACGTTCCATCCAGCCGGGTTTACGCACGGTCCGCACCCCAAAGCGTTTAAAGCGGGCCAAGAATATAAGAAAAAATTCACCGACGAAGTGGCGGTGATGATCGATACGCGCCATGCGCTGCAATTTGCGCCCGAGCTCGACAGCGTAGAGAACAAAGAGTACGTCTACAGCTGGCGTGAAAGTGAGTCATCGGGCGACCAAGAGAAGGGATAACCATGAAACTTGCGACAAAGAAAAATGGTTCGCGTGATGGCGAAACTGGTGGTGGTGAGTCGCGATCTGACTCGCTATGTGTCGGCGAAAGCAGTTGCGCCCACTTTGCAAGCAGCTTTGGATAATTGGTCGCAAACCAGCCCACAGCTGCAAGAACTGTATTTGGCGTTGAACCAAGGTGATGTGGCGGGCAGCGCGCCATTTGATGAGAGCCAAGTGGCGTCACCTTTGCCACGCGCCTACCAGTGGGCGGATGGCTCTGCGTACGTCAATCATGTTGAGCTGGTGCGTAAAGCGCGCGGCGCAGAGATGCCGGAGAGTTTTTGGACCGATCCGCTCATGTATCAAGGCGGCTCTGACGCTTTTATTGCCCCACGCGACAATATCGAATTTGCCAGTGAAGAGTGGGGCATCGATTTTGAAGGTGAAGTGGCGGTGGTCACTGGCGATGTGCCGATGGGGGCGAGTATCGCACAGGCGCAGGAGTCGATTCGCTTGGTGATGCTGGTTAATGATGTCTCGCTGCGTGGTCTGATCCCGGCTGAGTTGGCGAAAGGATTTGGTTTTTTCCAATCAAAACCCTCGTCTGCGTTTTCTCCCGTGGCAGTAACGCTCGACGAGCTGGGCTCTGCGTGGAGTGAGAACAAGCTGCATCTTCCACTGCTTTCTACCTACAACGGCAAACCGTTTGGTAAACCCAACGCGGGCGTCGACATGACTTTTGATTTTGCCGATTTGATTGTGCATGCGGCGAAAACGCGACCGTTATCCGCAGGGGCCATCATAGGATCTGGCACGGTGTCAAATAAACAGGGCACAGAACACGGCACGTCGATTGAAGAGGGCGGCGTCGGTTACTCGTGTATCGCGGAAATTCGCATGATTGAAACGATCCGTGATGGCAAACCTGCAACATCTTTTATGAAGTTTGGTGATTCGATTCGCTTAGAGATGCTGGATGATGAAGGTCACAGTATTTTCGGTGCGATTGAGCAGCAAGTGAGCCGGTATCAAAAGTAACTGGGGATAAGCGATGAGTGACAATCTTAAATTGTATGGTTACTGGCGCTCGTCCGCCGCTTATCGCGTGCGCATTTGCCTTAACCTCAAACAGCTGAACTACCAAAGTGTACCTATTCACCTGGTTAAGCAGGGCGGAGAGCAGCACAGCGCAGAGTATCGTGCACTCAATCCCGCGCAGCTGGTACCCGTTTTAGTCGATGGGGAGATGGTACTTAACCAGTCTTTGGCCATCATCCAATATCTGGATGATAATTACTCGGCGGTGCAAGTGATTCCCTCTATCGGTGCGCTGCGTTACCAAGCGCTGGCACTGGCGCAAGATATCGCCATAGAGATCCATCCGCTGAATAACTTGCGCGTATTACAGTACCTTGAAGGGCCACTTGAGCTTGATGAAAAGCACAAACTTGAGTGGATACATCATTGGATTGAGCAAGGTTTTCAAGCGGTGGAAGAGAAATTGCGCAGGCATCGCGAGCACTACGGTGAATGTTTATACAGCATCAGCCATAGCCCAAGCATTGTTGATATCTGCCTTGTTCCACAAGTTTATAACGCGCAGCGTTTTGGCGTTTCCATGGAGAACTATCCACTGATCAACGCAGTGGTAGCGGCTTGCAATGAGCTGTCCGCGTTTATCGCCGCTAAACCGGAAAACCAACCTGACGCGGTGTGATAACACAAGCAACGGCAAAAACGCCCTTGATACATATCATCATCCAAGGGCGTTTTCTTGTGAGGTTTTCTTGTGAGTTGTATGGTGTTTATTCGTTGGGCGTTTAGCGGTTTAAGAGCAGTTCGATCAGCTCACTTTCGGTGGCAGGTTCTTTGGCCAACTCTATCTCTTCGGGACTTCCGCCTTTGAGCATGTAAGCGGTTGTCCCACAGTGGTCGTAGTGATACCACTTACCTTCTAAGCAGACATCCGTGTAGCAGCGAGGATCTTGTTTCAATTCCATATGACCTCCGATGAAAATTGCAATATTGTTAACCAATTGCTAACGGTGTTAAATTTACGCCGATTAATCAGATGCAAAAATGATCTTGATCAATTTGAACTGTGAGATCGACCAAAGTCGTAACGATACAATACGAGCACAACGGCTTTTTTCTTGAGTTCAGTAGGCTTTCCACATAGTGTATTCGCAACCCAAGTGTATGTTTTGAGTGACATTGCAGCATGACCAATATCTTTATCATCGTCGCGTTACTGATCCTGTTCTTTTTCATCATCCAGAAATATGTGGTTAAACAAGATGACAGCAAAGATTACGCTTATCGTGTCAAAGGGCCGGTGCTCAGGTCGCAGGAAGTCGCCTTCTTTAATGCGCTGAAAACCGCCGTTGGAGAGCATGGAGTGGTATTTAGTAAAGTGAACATGAGCAGTGTGATTGCTCCGCGTGACATCGTCAGTAAAAAGCAGCTTTTCATCGCCAGCAACAAGATCTCGCGTAGCCATTTTGATTATCTCATCTGTGATCCAAGAACCTTTGAGCCAAGAGTAGTGATTGAACTCGATAACGGCAAAGAGCTCAATAAAAGTAAAGTGGAACGAGAGAAACTGCTGATGCAAGTGTGCAAAAGCGCCAATATTCCACTCATCGGAACATCGGTAAAACACAGTTATCAGGTGGGGCGATTAAGACGCCTGCTTGCGGCGCACATCGATCTCATTGAGCCGGACAAAGAGATCCGCTTTTGCAAAAAGTGTGGCAGCCCGATGGTGATCAAAGTTGCCTCACAAGGTGAATTTAAAGGGCGACGCTTTTTCACCTGCAGCCGACAACCCAACTGTACGTATACGGAAAACTACAACGTGGTGTTTGATACCGATGATGACGAATAACGTGATACGCGCTTTTAACTTACAGTGATGGAACACTTTTATTACCCGTATTACTCAAAATCCTCAAACCGTTCTATAGTGTAAGTAGTTGAACTTGTTTGGGGATTTGCTATGAAATGGCTTGCATTTTTACTCTCGCTATGGATCCCCTTATCCTTCGCCAACGCTAATCCAAAATCAATTACTTTAACCCTACCGACACAAATGGACGGCACTCATCTGTTCTATCATGAGTTGCTCAAACAGTCGTTAGCGGACATTGGCGTAAAACTCGTCATCAACAGCCCTTTTGAGCATATTCCGCAAAAACGCTTGGTTAAGATGGTCGAGAACAATCAACTGTCGTTAATGTGGTTAGTGCAGAGCAGCGAGAGAGATGCGCAGTATCCCTTTATCAACGCTCCTGTCACCAAAGGGTTGATCGGCCAACGCGTTCTGTTTATTCCCAAAGGGGCCCAAGCGCAGTATAACCAGATTAACTCGCTTGAAGATTTACAGCGCAGCGGCTTGGTGGCTGGGCTGGGTTCCAATTGGTTTGATGTTGAAGTGTGGCAAGCGAATCACCTGGCCTACTACCCGCAAGATGGCGAATGGCGCGCTTTATATGACAAACTGAGTCGAGTTGGGCCCGTGAACTACTTCCCGCGAGGCATCAACGAAATCATGACAGAAGCACGATTAGTCCCCAATTTGGACATCGAGCAACGTCTATTGATCGTATACGAGCGAGATTTTCGCTTTTATCTCAGTGAAAGTGCCGAACGGCATCAAACCTTACTGCAAGAGGCCTTGGACAAGGCAGACAAAAGCGGCTTGCTGCAACGTTTGATCGATACCTATTGGTTAAAAGATTTAAAAAAACTTAACCTTGAGAAAAGAGTGGTGATCCGATTGCCCAACTCCGGTGATTAATGTGAGTTAGATCAATCGATTGATACTGAATAAGACCAAAAACAGAGCAAAAAGATTATTAATAGAGCAAACGATTCGGAAAGCGAAAAAATATGCTTGCACCTATCCGCTGCAGTGGTTAATATCCTCCTCGTTCTCAGGGAATGCGTCCGTAGCTCAGTTGGTTAGAGTATCGCCTTGACATGGCGGGGGTCGGTGGTTCGAGTCCACTCGGACGCACCATTCACTGAATGGTTAGCTTGAGAATTGTGCGTAAAGCGTCCATAGCTCAGTTGGTTAGAGTATCGCCTTGACATGGCGGGGGTCGGTGGTTCGAGTCCACTTGGACGCACCAAATTCGTTCAGTATGAACAAACACAAAGCCTGCTCATTGAGCAGGCTTTGTTGCTTTCCAGTGTTTGATCTTGCCTAGTGGTATCGCCGCACGGTCATTTCTCATCAGTTTCTTATCTTGTTTCTCTTTTTCGTTACTTTGTTACATCTACAGTGATTCGTTACTGCTATTTTCACTATCGAAAGGGTGATTCTGCCGTGAATCGCTCATGCTACTCGAGCCTTCAAAAGCATCTACCCCTTTAGGGTAGTTTAATTTCGTAATTGATTTACATCATCTTTTCATTTTCTTTCATAATGAACAATGCGCTCAGATAAGAACCTAACCCTTAGGAAGTACTATGAGCAAGTTGAAGCTAGTGATTGTCGGTAACGGGATGGTCGGACACCGTTATATCGAAGATCTGGTTGATAAAACGGATGTTTCCCACTTTGACATCACCGTATTTTGTGAAGAACCCCGCGTCGCGTACGATCGCGTCCATCTCTCTTCTTATTTCTCGCATCACACTGCCGATGAACTCTCACTGGTGAAAAGCGGCTTTTATCAAAAGCATGGCATCAAGGTGCTGATTGGTGAGCGCGCAATCAATATCAATCGTGAAAAGCAGACGGTGTATTCGAGTTCGGGCCGTGAAATCCAATACGATAAGCTGATTCTTGCAACAGGTTCTTACCCATTTGTACCACCAATCAAAGGTAATGAGAGCAAAGATTGCTTTGTTTACCGTACCATCGAAGATCTGAAAGCCATCGAAGCCTGTGCGAAGAAGAGTAAAAGTGGTGTGGTGATTGGCGGCGGTTTGCTTGGCTTGGAAGCCGCTGGTGCGCTGAAAGCACTCGGTATGGAAACACACGTTGTCGAGTTTGCCCCTAAACTGATGGCTGAACAGCTCGACCAAGCCGGCGGCGACCAACTTCGGCAAAAAATCGAACGTATGGGCGTGAAAGTTCATACCAGCAAAAACACCTTGGAAATTGCAGCAGAAGGCGAACAAGCACGCAATGTGATGCGCTTTGCCGATGGCACTGAGCTTGAGACTGACTTCATCGTGTTCTCTGCGGGTATCCGTCCTCAAGACAAACTGGCTCGCCAAATGGGCCTAGGTATCGCACCTCGTGGCGGTATTGAAATTAACGACCACTGCCAAACCACAGACAGCAATATCTACGCCATTGGTGAATGTGCGTCATGGAATAAGATGTTCTACGGGCTGGTTGCGCCGGGCTATAAAATGGCCACCGTTGCCGTGGATCACCTGCTAGGCAACGTTGACAGCAAGTTTGAAGGGGCGGATATGTCTGCCAAGCTCAAACTGCTGGGTGTCAAAGTAGGGTCGATTGGCGATGCGAATGGTCGTACACCTGGTTGCAAGAGCTACGTTTATCAAAACGAAGAGCTTGAAGTCTACAAACGTTTGATCGTTTCAGCAGACAACAAGAAACTACTTGGCGCAGTAATGGTAGGTGACACGTCGGATTACGGTGACTTACTGCAACTGATGCTCAACGAAATCGAGCTACCACAGCATCCAGATACTTTGATCCTGCCGGCGCACGCTGGTGCTGAGAAGCCAAAACTCGGTGCTGACTCGTTGCCAGACTCAGCAGTGATCTGTTCTTGTTTCGATGTGACTAAAGGCAAGATCGCACAAGCGGTCGCCGACGGTCATCACACCATTGGTGATATCAAAGCCGTCACCGGTGCAGGCACTGGTTGTGGCGGCTGTATTCCACTGGTCACTTCGGTACTAAACGCGGAACTGGCAAAAGCGGGCGTGGAAGTGAAAAGCGATATTTGTGAGCACTTTGCTTACTCTCGCCAAGAGCTGTTCCACCTGATTCGCATCGAAGAGATCAAAACCTTCGATGATCTGCTAGCGAAACACGGTAAAGGTTATGGCTGTGAAGTGTGTAAACCTGTGGTGGGCTCTATTTTGGCCTCGTGCTGGGGCGAGCACATTTTGAAACCTCAACTGGTTAAGCTACACGACACCAACGACAACTTCCTTGGCAACATACAAAAAGACGGCACTTATTCGGTGATCCCACGTATGGCAGGTGGTGAAGTGACGCCGCAAGCACTGAAAGTGTTGGCTGAAGTCGCGGCCGAGTACAACCTCTACACCAAAGTAACGGGTGCTCAGCGCATTGGTTTGTTCGGCGCGCAAAAAGATGACCTTCCTGAGATCTGGAAAAAACTGATTGCCGCTGGCTATGAAACAGGCCAAGCGTATGCCAAAGCGCTGCGTATGGCGAAGACCTGTGTGGGCTCAACCTGGTGTCGTTACGGTGTGCAAGATTCGGTAGGTCTTGGTGTGTTGATCGAGAACCGTTACAAAGGCATTCGTACTCCGCATAAGATGAAGTTCGGTGTGTCGGGCTGTACGCGTGAATGTGCGGAAGCTCAGGGTAAAGACCTCGGTATTATCGCCACCGATGCAGGCTGGAACCTATACGTGTGTGGTAATGGTGGTATGAAGCCGCGTCATGCAGACTTACTGGCTAGCGACCTAGACCAAGCAACGCTAATCAAATACATCGACCGTTTCATGATGTTCTACATCCGCACTTCTGCGCCACTGCAGCGTACATCGGTGTGGTTGGAAAACATGGAAGGCGGCGTGGATTACCTTCGCCAAGTGGTCATCGAAGACAAATTGGGCATCAATGCGCAGCTCGAAGGTGACATTGCCAAATTGGTTGAAGCGTACCGCTGCGAATGGAATGAGACTATCAACGACGAAACTCAGTTGAAACGCTTTGCGCACTTTATTAACTCAGATAAGCGTGACGACAACGTCGTGTTTGTACCAGCGCGTCAGCAACATCGTCCGGCCACGTTTGTTGAGAAACACCCTGAACTTCAAGGTGACATCTTGCATGTCGCGGTTACGGAATAAGAGGAGAGCCCATCATGGCATTCGAACAAGTATGTGACATTAAAGACATTATTCCGGGTACGGGAGTGTGTGCACTGGTTAACGGACAGCAAGTCGCGGTATTTCGTCCTGGTGAAGACGAGCAGGTATTTGCCATCAGCAACACGGACCCGTTTGCACGTTCAAATGTACTGTCTCGCGGATTGATCGCACAGCACAAAGGCGAGCTGTGGGTGGCGAGCCCGTTGAAAAAGCAGCGTTTTAACCTTGCAACAGGTCAGTGTATGGAAGATGAGCGCTTTAACGTTAAGGCATACCAAGCTCGTGTCAACAACGGCAGAGTAGAAATCTCGGCTTAATCACTGGCTTGAGATTCAATAGCACAAAGGCTTCTTGTTTCCTGAACGGATTTTTGCAGGGAAAAGACGAAAAAGAGCAGGGAGCCTTTCTCTATTTCATCTTCAATTTTAACTTTGATAAAGGGACGCTCTATGTCTGATTTAAGACCTGCAGAATTCGTACAAACCATGATTGATGTTGGTGAAGCGAAAATAAAAACCTCAACGCGCGACTTAATTTTGCGCGGCACGATGGCGGGCATCATTTTATCGCTCGCTGTGGTGGTGGCGATTACCGCGATTACGCAAACCGGATTAGGTATTGTCGGTGCGCTTGTGTTCCCGGTGGGTTTTTGCATTTTAAGCTTGATGGGATACGACTTGGTGACAGGTGTGTTTGGTCTGGCACCGTTAGCCAAGTTTGAAAATCGTCCTGGTATTACTTGGTCACGCGTCTTTCGTTGTTGGGGACTGGTTGGCCTTGGCAACTTAATGGGTTCACTGCTTGTTGCGGCGCTTATCGCACTCTCTTTAACCATGAACTTTAGCGTAGAGCCAAATGCAGTCGGCCAAACCTTCATTAAAGCAGCAACAGCGCGTACGGTGGGTTTTGAAAATCTGGGTGCAGATGGTTGGATCACCTGTTTTGTGCGCGGCATTTTGTGTAACTTGATGGTTTGTTTAGGTGTTGTCGGTAACATGACAGCCAGAAACTGTGGCAGGAAAGATCGCTGCAATGTGGTTACCTATTTTTATCTTCTTCGCGCTCGTGTTTGAACACGCCGTGGTCAATATGTTCCTATTCCCACTCGGTATGATGTTGGGAGCGGACTTCGGCATTGCGACTTGGCTAAACTTCAACTTGATCCCAACCATCTTAGGGAACATCGTTGGTGGCTTACTTTTCACTTGCATCCCTCTTTATCTAACGCACGCGAAAACCGCGCCAGCGCTCGATAGTGTTGACGAGCAAACTGCAGTAAGCATTCAACCTGTGTTGAATGGCAAATAACCTAAGTCATGCCCTGAAACAGTGTGGTTTCAGGGCAAGTCAATAGTCGAAGGAGAGCGAGTACGCTCATCAGCCAGATACTCGCTTACGCTAAAGAGTTGCTGATAACAAGTGGCCACTTAACAAATAAGCCATTGTGAGTGCCACTTTTTATCATCAAAATTTCTATAGGCTCAACAATGAAGTCAATTACGCTCACGTCCGTTCAAACTCAAGGTTTTGTTTCTTTGGTCGGTGCAGGGCCCGGTGACCCCGATCTTTTGACCGTAAAAGGGTATCGCGTTATTCAACAAGCGGACGTGGTGGTTTACGACCGTTTGGTTTCTGCTGAAATTCTTGCTCTTGCTAGTGAAAACGCCGAGAGAATTTACGTCGGCAAAAAGCTCGATTATCACTGTGTGCCGCAAGACCAAATCAACCAAATTTTGCTCGATAAGGCATTAGAGGGTAAACGTGTCGTGCGCCTCAAAGGCGGGGACTCGTTTATTTTTGGTCGAGGCGGAGAAGAGCTCGAGGTTCTGGCTGAACACGGTATTCGCTTTGAGGTGGTTCCTGGAATTACCGCTGCGGCCGGGGCTACCGCCTACGCGGGGATTCCGCTGACCCATCGCGATCACGCACAGAGTGTGCAGTTTATTACGGGCCACATTCAAAAAGATGGCAAAGAAATAGAGTGGTCCTCATTGGCGCAAGCCAATACCACTTTGGTGTTTTATATGGGGCTCAAACAGTCCGGGTACATCGCGCAGAAGCTACTGGAAAATGGACTGGATGCCAATATGGCGTGTGCAATTATTGAGAATGGTACGCGCCGAGAGCAAAAAGTACTGCGTGGAACCTTACAAGATTTACCAAGTCTCGCCCGGCAGGCAGTAAGTCCTGCGCTGATCGTTGTGGGTCACGTTACAGCTTTGCACGAAAAGCTGAAATGGTTCGCTTAATTTTCTGGTTAAAATTGGGGTGGAAACTCTAATTTCTGCCCACTTTCAATGTGTTAGGCGTATTTTTAACCGATCAGTAACTTTGGTTAGCGAAATTGCTAGCATTTTTTTTCAGTAGGCGTATAGTATCTCTCGGCTCTTACAAAAGAGTGGTAATGTTAGATTTAGTCAAAGTTCCTTCTCAGTTATTTCTCGAAACCTTTCGTTAGACCTGCGTAAACTTTCTCTTGATAAATCATTCATAGCTTTGTATAGCCACTTTCAATAATTGATTAATTTTTTAAAGAGGTCACTATGTCTGGAAAAATGACAGGTACAGTAAAATGGTTCAACGAAACTAAAGGCTTTGGTTTCATCTCTCAAGACAACGGCGGCAAGGACGTTTTCGTTCACTTCCGTTCAATCGTTTCTGACGGTTTCAAAACTCTGGCTGAAGGCCAAAAAGTTAGCTTCAATGTTGAGCAAGGCCAAAAAGGTCCTCAAGCTTCTGAAGTAACTGTACTGTAATCAGTAACCAGTTTTTAAGACAAGTGGTGCGATTCGTCGCACCACTTTTCATTTACGCTCAATAAAATTTATAGCCTCAATCCTTTTTCTCATTTCCTAAAGAAATTTCATCCTCGATTGGCTGCTTTTGTAGACGAAGCTAGGCAATGCACTTTCCCGGCTGTTCCTCTTTATCTAGATATTTCTCGCGAATCGCCAAAAACTGCTCCAAATTACCAAGTAGAACGGCTACACACTGTGGATCGAACATTTGGCCTGTATGGGTGCGAATAAAATCCACTACAGCATCAACCGACCATTCTGGTTTGTAAGCTCTGCGACTAAGCAGTGCATCAAAAACATCCGCTAATGTGACGATGCGCGCTTCAAGAGGGATTTCATCAGCACAAAGCTTGTCTGGTAGCCCCGCACCATCAAAATGTTCATGATGATGACGCACAATGTGCTTGATAAATGCAATTTCATCTTGTGATACTAACTCGGCATCTGAGAGATGCACTACTTGTTCAATGATCTCCTCTCCGTAAATTGTATGCATGTTCATAATGCAGCGCTCTTCATCGGTAAAACGCTTGTCACTAAACAACACATGGTCGGGAATTTTATATTTGCCGATATCGTGGAAGGGCGCGTAAAGCCTTATACGATGGATGAATTGATGGCTAATTTCGGGGTGCTGTTGAGAAAGCAACCTTGCCAGCAGTTTCGCTGTATTTGCCCATGCGGATGAGGTGTTCTTTTGTCTCGGGATCGCGAGCGTGCCCCATGTTGAGCGCAACGCTCAACACCGCCTGAAAGTGTTTTTGATTTTCATGTAGATGGATGAAAAGCTGGCCAATGAGATTGGACAAAAATGCCAAATCTTTTTGCACTTCTTGATTGGTGAAGTAGTGGGTCACCTTAGCGTTAAAAAAAAGAAATCCAAACGTCTTGTTACGATAACTCAACGGGACGGTATAGCTGCTTTTATGGCCAAGAGCTATCAGTCTCATCACTCGGTCAGTTTGTGTCATCTGCTGCAAGTCATTGACAATGCGAATAGCACTGCTGAAGGCAAGATGGGTGAGCGAAGAATCGGTCGTTAACGCATGCTCTGCAAAATCCAACTCAGTTGAGACATTCTTATCAATCAGCCTATCTCGCACATAGTAATTGGATGCCTGTTTATCCCCCAGCAGCACAACCGAAAAGCGAGATAACGGTGGAAATGCGTCGCACAGTTGCTGGAATAACTCGTCTAAGAGAGTGACGATCTCTTTGCTTTGCGATGCAATTTGGTTAAGCCTGAGGTAGTCCAACATCCTTTTTGCCCCTTCTTAGCGTGGTTTGTGAGGTTTGATCCCGATCCTCAAATTGAGGCGACCAATGTATCAATAATGCTACATGTCGTTAACACAAAATGCATTGAAGTTAGAATTTCATCATCTTTAACAGGGTTATTTCCGTCGTAGTCACAAGAATATGTGCACTCGGACACATAAAGAATAGCAATAAAAAGGCGCCACGGAAGTAGCGCCATAGTCCTATTTTAAAATGCGGTGAAGAATCAACGTACTTTAAAGCGATTGACGACCGCAGAAAGTGCCTGAGAGGTGTCATCAAGTTCATCACTCACCGAGTTAGTCTGGGCAGCATTGCTGTTCAACTGACGAATGATTTCTTGAATGGCGGCCATGTTCTTGCTCACCTCATCGGTCACTTGGCGCTGCTCCATTGCGGAAGTAGCCACCAGCGTATTGAGATTATTAATTTCTGCGACTGAGTCAGTCACCACATTGAGGGTATCCATCACATGATTAGTACGTTCGGCGGTCTCTTCACAACGTGTGCGCGTCGAACCCATTTCATTCACTACGTTTTCTGTGGTGGTTTTTAGCTTGGCCAGCATCTCATTGATTTGCGCGGTACTTTGCTGAGTTTCTCGCCGCTAAGGCGCGAACTTCGTCTGCGACCACGGCAAAACCGCGGCCTTGCTCTCCAGCGCGCGCAGCTTCGATCGCCGCGTTGAGGGCAAGCAAATTGGTTTGCTCTGCGATATCGCCAATCACTTGCAATACCGAATTGATTTGCTTGGTATCGTCACTCATCCGCGTGATGGTGTCTGACATTGACACCACTTGCGTGACCAAATCGTTCACGCTGTGCACTGCGCCCGTAACACTCTGCTTCGACTCTTCAGCGTAGCGATTGGTTCTGTCGGTCAGTTTCGCCGCTTCGTCAGCGCTTTGGGCAATGGCGCTGGCGGTCGCGCTCATCTCCTCAATCGCAGTGATGGCTTGCTCGGTTTCTTGAGTGTGCTGATTGAGCGTAGAAATATTAGAGCTGGATTGCGCGCCCAAGTTGGCTACTGCGTGGTCGATGCCTTTCGAAGAGTCGGCCACTTCGATAAACATCTGTTGCAGACGTTCAATAAACAAGTTGATCGAGTGAGAGATACGTCCGATCTCATCTTGGCTTTCAATATCAAGACGTTGAGTCAGATCGCCATTGCCTTGCGAAAGACCAGCCACCACCACTTGCAAGCGCGCAAGCGGTTTGAATGACACATGCAGCAGTGGCACGCTAACCAGAATAATACCTGCTGCACACACTAACAGGGCGAGGGTGATCATCCAGTTGAGTTGGTCAGTATTGGCTTGGATGCTATCGAGATCGATGTAGCCGACCAGATCCCATTGCTGTCCGGCAAACGAGATGCTACGTACAATCTGCGTGAGGTTGTTGCCGTGCTTATTGCTGAAAATGGTGCTGCCATTCGCGATCAATTCGGCGTAACTGCCTTGGCTGGCGTAGTCGGTAATGACTTTGCTAAATTGGCTTAAATTAAAGACAAAGAAATCAACCGAATCATCAATGCGCTTGATAGAAAAGGTAATCATGGGTACGCCGTTATTCATGCTAACTGGGCTGACGACGGTTTCGCTAGGGTGGTTTTCTGCCAAGTCGATGTACTGCTGAGCATCCTCGTCGCTCATATTGCCTGTATCGTCAAATGCGTAGCCATTGACGATTTTGACTATCTTGTCAAAACCGGAACTCTCTTTGGTTTCGCTGATGTCCATCATGCTGAAATTTAAACTGTTTGCCAGTGACAGTTTACCGTTTAGCTCAGCCTCAATTTTACGCTGGATAAGATCGACGTTATGGGTAATGTTTTTGCTGTCAGATTCTTCTATATAGCGACTGATGAAGTAATTGACGCTGAAATAGGAGGTGACGATGGTTAATGTGATGATTGCGATGATCAGTGCAATGATCTTATTTTTAAAGGAAAGGTGATTCATAACACTTTAGATCCTTAAAAGTGACTAATGAAATAGGTGTCGCATTCCAGCGGCACAACAAAAAAGAAAACCTGATTTATAGTTTGGCTCAATAGTAAGACAGGCGCTATTTTGTTGCAAACAAGTTTCATTCGGTTGCAAACAGAATATCGACTGAGGCGAAAGCAAAATTTGTCATTTGCTTACGATGTCAGCAATTTTGATCGGTCAGACAACGCATTCGGTATCGTTTTACTCCGCTGCTCAGGCATAAACCTCGATAAAAAAGTAACCCGTGATCAACAGAGAGGAGAGCGCCACAAAGCGTTGAATCCAGAGGCGGGCAAAATATTTGGAGGCCATCGCTGAAACGTAACCGCCAGCTAAGCTGCCCACCAGCACCGACATGCCATTTAGCCAATCAATCGAATCATGCCATATAAAAATAGCCACAGCGACGAGAGAAACGCAGCTAGAAATAAGCAGCTTGAGGCCGTTCATCAAATGAATATCGTGATAACCGCAAAGGCTCAGATAGCCAAGCGCGACGATGCCTAGCCCGGCATTAAAAAAGCCTCCGTAAGCCGAGACCAGAAGCAAAAAAGCAGCAGGTAAGATTTTGCGGGTGAAGCTCGATTTTTTCGCGTGTGAACCTTGAGCAAGGCGGCGATTGATATTTGGCCCAAAGATAAACAGCAAGGTGGCGAAGAGCAGCAGCCAAGGAATCGCAGTGAGAAAGTCATTTTCTTCGGTGGTCAGCAGCAGAACGGCGCCAAGCATGCCGCCCATTAGGCTGACTATGATGGTTCTTGGCAACACATCGCGATGACGACTCAGTTCATGGCGAAAACCCCAAGCACCACTGAGGTAACCAGCACAAGAGGCAAATGTATTGGTGGCGTTTGCGATAACAGGTGGCACGCCGACCGCCATGAGTGCTGGGAACGTAATGAAACTGCCGCCGCCCGCAATGGAGTTGAGCACACCACCAAAAACACCAGCGAAGAAAAGTAGAAGAATATCCATGTGTTAGCTGTCCTTTTTTCTTCACCTTAGCGAAAGACAACGATCAGTGATAGTGGACAAAAGGCAAACAGTGATTGAGTTAGCATCAATAAAAAACCGCCTCAAACAAGGCGGTCTATACATTATTTGGCAGTTTGCGCCGTTTTGTTGCCGCTTGCTTTGAGTTTTTGATACACAGTCACCCACAGTGGGCTGGTGAGCATCACCACGGCAAGTAGAGTAAACACCAGCGTGATTGGCCGCTCCCACAAGAAGCTGAGCTGGCCGTCGGAAATCATCAGTGCACGGCGCAGGTTTTCTTCCATCAGACCGCCGAGAATAAACCCGAGTAGCAGTGGTGCCAGCGGGAAGTTGGCTAAACGCAGTGCAATCGCACCCATGGCCACCAGTAGCATGACGAACACATCCATGGTGTTGAACGACACCAAATACACGCCCGTGATCGAGAAAAACAGGATCATCGGTAGTAGTACGGTTTTAGGCACCGCAAGCAGACGTGAGATGTAAGGGATCAAAGGCAGGTTTAGTACCAACAAAACGATATTGCCAACGTACATCGAAATGATCACCGACCAAAACACATCGGGGTGGTCAACAAACAGACGCGGGCCGGGTTGAATGCCGTATGCGATGAGTGCACCGAGCATGATGGCGGTGGTGCCTGAGCCAGGAATGCCCAGCGTCAAAAGGGGAACAAAGGAACCACTGGACGCGGCATTGTTGGCCGATTCTGGCGCGACCAAGCCGCGCAGGCTGCCTTTGCCAAATTCCTCTTTCTTCTCTTTTGGTGCGAGATTACGCTCCATCCCGTAGCTCAGGAAAGCCGCGATGGTGGCACCTGCGCCTGGCAATACACCCGTAAAGAAACCGAGCAGTGAGGAGCGAATGGAAACCGGAGCTGCTTCTTTGAGCTCTTCTTTGCTGATTTTCATTGAGCCGATGTTGCTGAGTTTGTTTTGTTCTTCGCTGCGAGTGTCTTGTTCTGGCTTTAAAATGCCCATTAAGGTTTCACCGAGCGCGAAGGTCGCCATAGCAAGCAGAAGGAAGCTAAAGCCATCCATCAAGTCTGTGAGACCAAAGGTAAAACGCTCAACACCGACGCCTTTATCGATACCCACGGTTGACAGCATCAAACCCAGAATGGTCATCATCCAGGCTTTGAGCACTTGGCCTTTGCCCGCAAACGCTGCCACCGCAGAGAGGCCAACCAACATCAGAGCAAAATAGTCTGAAGATTGAAAACTGAGCGAGACGGTCGCGAGCGCTGGCGCGGCGATTAATAGCATGATGGCGGAGAGCGTTCCGCCGGTAAACGAAGCATATGCAGCCAGTGCTAGCGCTTTACCCGCTTGGCCTTTTTGCGCCATTGGGTAGCCATCAAAGGCCGTTACAACAGTGGAAGAACAGCCGGGAGCGTTGATCAAAATCGACGAAGTGGAGCCACCAAAAATAGCGCCATAGTAGACCCCGGCCATCAAGATCATGCCTGAAGCGGGTTCGAGCCCGTAGGTGATTGGGATCATCAGCGCAATCGCCGAAATCGGGCCAAGCCCCGGCAACATACCGATGAAGGTGCCAACAAAACAGCCAACAATCACCATCAAAAGGTTCATCGGCATTACCGCCGTTGAAAGGCCTTGCAAAATTCCATCTAACATAACATTTATCCTATAAAGCCGATTACCACAGGGTGAAGATCACGCCGGGTTCAAGGTAAACATCCAAGCCTTTGGTGAGCAGCAGATAAAACGCGATCACAAAGGGAAAAGAAGCGCCAAATAAGACCTTTTTGCGACGTTCGCCAAGCAAGTAAAAACCAGCCATGAGGAAAAAACCGGTAGCGAGCACAAAGCCAAGATAAGTAAGGCCAAGTCCATATAACGCCATGAGGACGATAAAAGCGATCAGCAGTTTCCAGTTAAAATTCACCACGGCGCCACTTTTACTGTCAGGTTGACCGGAGATCAGCAGCAACAGCGATAGCAAACTGCCGATGATGGTGAGCGCAAACGGCAAGGTACGGGCAGTGAAGGGTTCGAGTTCATCGCCCGGATAAAGCGGGATTTCATACGTCTGATAGCCGTAGCCAAGACAGAGAAGCAAGAAAATCAGCGCGCCAACGCGGTCCCGGCTGAGTAGCAACTCAGTCGAGAATAGCTTATTACTTTTGAGTGAAGTGGTTGGTAAGTCCGACATAGCCAACTCCATGATTCAAGAGAGAAAAGCGCCGTAAATGAAGCGTCAATGAGAAGGATTCACTGACAAAACAGACCATACGACCTGCGAGGATTCATAAACAAAGGAGTAATCAAACACTGCCGAGGCAGCACTTCATAAACGGCAAAAGGGTGATAAGGGCAGGGGGAAACCTGCCCGTCTGGATTATTTCAAAAAGCCGAGTTTCGCGCATCAGGTCGCCCATCTGCTTCTCTTGCTCTTCAAGGAAGGCATAGAACTCTTTGTCTGCTTTGTAGTTGTCAATCCAACCATTGCGATCGCGCACCACCTTCCAATCTTCGGTGGCGTACATCTTGGTGAGCGCGGCATTCCACTCGTTGATTTTCTCTTGGCTCACGCCCGGTGCGGCAAAGAAACCGCGCCAGTTGGCAAAGACGGTTGGGTTGTTGTATTCAGTCAGCGTGGGAATGTTGGGCGCGGCTTCAAGGCGTTTGGGCGCTGTTACCGCTAGCACCTTGACTTGGCCAGCTTTAGACATTTCCAGTACTTCGCCAAGTCCAGTGGAAAGCAACTGAGTTTCTCCAGAAAGTAGCGCCGCCATCGCTTTACCACCAGCATCATAAGCGATGTAACGTACATCTTTGGCTTCAAAACCTTGACCTTTAAACGCAGCGGCGGCAACAAGGTGGTCCATGGAGCCTCGTGCAGAGCCGCCAGCTACTTTCACTTTGAGAGGATTTGAGGCGAAATCTTTCACCACATCTTCCCAAGTGTTGTACTTCGAATCTGCTGACGCCACGATGGCGCCGTAGTCCGCCACGGTGGCAGCGACAGGCGTCAAATCTCGGAACGATTGCGGAAACACGCCGCTGAGCGAGCGAACAACGATCGGCGTTGAGTTGACCATCAGCGTGTCTTCTTGGCGTTTGGCCGTTTCAATCAGGTGAGCAATTGCTTTGCCACCACCGCCACCGGAAAGGTTTTGGTAGGAGACGTTGTCGACAATCTCCGCTTTCATCAGTACATCACCTGTACCGCGTGCGGTCATATCCCAGCCGCCACCTGCGCCACCTGGGATCAGAAAGTGGATCTTCTCAATATCAGCGGCAAAAGTGTTCAGAGAAAAAGTAGCGGCGATGATTGAGGCTGCCAGAGTCGGTTTAAGTGCCTTAAACATGTTTCACGTTCCTTATGTCGGCGCTTCCTCGCGAAGAAGAAGCTGCTTATCGTTATGGTTTTTTCCCGCTACCACAGCATCTGTGTCGCAGGAATAGAGAAAGGTTAAAAACCTGTTAACAAAATGTCTCTAATAGGAAGTTAAAAAAAATAACGGTCATAAAGTGAATTTTGTGCATAAAGTTCACGTCATCTCATACGTTTTGCCCAATGACAAAAACTGTCGACAATTGCCCATTTTTGTTTGCTCAGAGTTTTTTTGTCACTGATACTTTGCTTATCAGTGAAGATGTTGCTATTGAATATTTTAAATCAATAAAAACAATAAGATGTGAGATTGCGCTGAGCTGGTTTTGGCAAGTTTCTTCAATTGATTGGCGTTTTGAATATAACCATTGAGATATATACCTTAGTCTAAAGTGTCGACAGTTGGCTTGATTGTCGACACTTTTATGCGCTATGTTAGCGTCAAGAGATAAAGAGTGTAGACACATAAGCTTGTCTGGAAGCGTGATGAAAATGAATGTCGAAGAGAGAGCTCTCCTTAAAGTGCCAGTAAACGAGAAAGAAAATACCAAGTCAGAGACGCTGACGGAGCTGTTGGTTGAAGCCATCATCAACGGCGACATGCTGCCGGGGAGTAAAATCTCCGAGCCGGAGCTGGCAAAACATTATCAAGTGAGCCGTGGGCCTTTGCGTGAAGCGATCATGCGAGTGGAGGGGCTGGGTTTGATTGAACGCGTTCCGCATGTTGGCGCGCGCGTGATTACCTTCTCTCCAGAAAAACTGATTGAGCTCTACGCGGTGCGCGAAGCATTGGAGGGCATGGCAGCCCGATTGGCCGCTCGTTACATCACTCAAGAAGAGTTGCTGAGTTTGGAGCTGCTGCTTTCAACTCATTCGAAACATATCGACGAAGTGGAAGGCTCTTCGTACTTCCATCAACACGGTGACTTTGATTTTCACTACCGGATCATCAAAGCGAGTCGTAATCGAAAGCTCATCGCTTTGCTGTGTGACGAGCTCTACCACCTGCTGCGCATGTACCGTTATCAATCACCAAGAGCCCAATCACGACCCAAAGAAGCGTTGGATGAACATAAGTATATTTTGCAGGCGATCCGTAATCGTGATGAAGAACTGGCAGAAATGCTGATGAGACGCCATATTTCAGGCAGTAGGAAACTAATTGAACAACATATTCTGCAAGATTAGAGGAAAATGTGATGAATTTATCCCCCGGGGCGAAGTTTAGACTCGCCGTCCAACAAAACGATCCGCTACAAATTGTCGGCACGATCAACCCATATTGCGCCATGATGGCGAAAAAACTCGGTCATCAGGCGATTTATCTCTCTGGTGGTGGTATCGCTAACGCCTCTTATGGCTTGCCGGATCTCGGCATAACGACACTCAACGATGTGCTGGTGGACGTGGAACGCATCACCAATGCGTGTGACCTGCCTTTATTGGTCGATATCGACACCGGTTTTGGCGGCGCGTTTAACATTGCCCGCACCATCAAAGCGATGGAAAAAGCTGGCGCGGCGGCGGTGCACATGGAAGATCAGGTGGCGCAAAAACGCTGTGGTCACCGTCCAAACAAAGCGATTGTCAGCCAACAAGAGATGGTGGACCGCGTCAAAGCAGCGGTGGATGCGCGAGACAATCCGGAGTTCGTCATCATGGCGCGTACCGATGCGCTGGCGGTGGAAGGCATGGACAGTGCGATTGAGCGTGCGATTGCGTGTGTGGAAGCGGGCGCCGACATGATTTTCCCGGAAGCGATGACAGAGTTGAAGCAGTATGAGCAGTTCTCGACGGCGCTGCACGCTGCCACAGGTAAGCATGTGCCGATTCTGGCCAATATCACCGAGTTTGGCCAAACGCCGCTGTACGGCGGTGAAGAACTCGCCAAAGCGAAAGTGGATATGGTGCTGTACCCGCTGAGCGCGTTCCGCGCGATGAATAAAGCGGCTGAGATGGTGTATCGCCATCTGCTGGAAGTGGGGAATCAGGAAGCGCTGCTGGGGCAGATGCAGACGCGCAAAGAGCTGTATGAATACCTCAACTATCACGATTACGAAGACAAGCTGGATCAGCTGTTTTCAGAAAAATCCTCCTAAAAGGAAGCCTTTTGGTGGGGAAGCCCAAGAAAAAGTCGGAAATTGTACACAGAGCCCTTAAGGGCCAAACCCAATAACGTGAAACCGCTGCGCCATTGAGCATACGCTGATCCAACGAGGTCGATTCACCAGAATCTAAAGCGCAGCAAGAAAAGGAGTTCGACATGTCATCGAAAGAGCTAGGCGGAGCAGGTCTACGTGGTCAAAGCGCTGGAAGCACTGCTTTATGTACCGTTGGTAAAACTGGAACCGGTTTGACGTACCGCGGTTATGACATCACAGATCTGGCAAATAACGCTCAATTTGAAGAAGTTGCTCATCTACTGTTGGTCGGTCATTTGCCCACGCAAGCTGAACTGGATCAATACAAAACCCGCCTGATTGGCCTGCGCGGCCTGCCTCAGCCATTGAAAGAGGTACTGGAGCGCATTCCAGCTGATGCACACCCGATGGACGTGATGCGGACCGGTTGTTCAATGCTGGGAAATCTGGAAACTGAACAAGATTTTTCACAGCAGCTTGCCGCGACAGAACGCATGCTGGCGCTGTTTCCGGCCATCATCTGTTACTGGTATCGCTTTAGCCACGATGGCGTGCGCATTGATACCGAAGACACCAGCGAAGACTGTATCGGCGGTTACTTCCTAAAAATGCTGACTGATCAGGCGCCAAGCGATCTGTTCAAACAAGTGATGCACTGCTCGTTGATTCTGTACGCAGAGCACGAGTTCAACGCATCTACGTTCACGGCTCGCGTCTGTGCTTCCACGCTGTCTGATATTCACTCGTGCGTGACGGGAGCTATCGGTACGCTGCGCGGTCCGTTGCATGGCGGCGCGAAACGAAGCGGCGATGGAGATGATCGAGAACTGGAAAACGCCGGATGAAGCGGAACAAAACATTCTGCGCATGCTGGAAAACAAAGAGAAAATCATGGGCTTTGGTCACGCGATTTACCGTGAGAGCGATCCGCGTAACGCCCTGATCAAACGCTGGTCGAAAGAATTGTCCGAAAAAGTCGGTGACACCCAACTCTATGCCGTTTCTGAGCGCGTTGAAGCGGTAATGAAACGCGAGAAGGGCTTGTTCTGTAACGCCGATTTCTTCCACGCCTCGGCTTATCACTTCATGGGAATTCCAACCAAACTCTTCACGCCAATTTTTGTGATGAGCCGTTTGACTGGCTGGGCTGCCCACGTGTACGAGCAGCGTGCGAACAACCGCATCATTCGTCCAAGTGCTGACTATGTCGGCCCGGAACATCAGCAATGGTTGCCGATTGAAAAACGCGGCTAGCTCGCTCAGGAATGACCGTGCCAAATAGGCGCGGTCATCAATTTAATGCGGTTCGCCGAAGGGCGAATTTGCCTGCCACGGTTGTGAAGCCCAAACAACTTAAAGTACTTGCGACACGCTTTCTGCTTTAAGTGGCAAGGGAATAGTAATGAATCGGATGGATACTATGACCACTCAAAACGATATCAACAGCCAATACCGGAAACTGCTGCCCGGCACAAATATCAGTTATTTCGATGCCGAAGAAGCGGTCAACGCAATTGCGCCCGGTGCGTACGCGACGCTGCCTTATACCTCGCGCGTTCTGGCTGAAAACTTGGTTCGCCGCTGCGAACCTGAAGCACTGACAGACTCCCTGAAACAACTGATTGAACGCAAACGCGACCTGGATTTCCCCTGGTATCCGGCGCGCGTGGTGTGTCACGACATTCTCGGTCAAACCGCGTTGGTTGATTTGGCTGGCCTGCGCGATGCGATCGCAGAGCAGGGCGGCGATCCGGCCAAAGTGAACCCGGTGGTGGAAACGCAACTGATTGTTGACCACTCGCTCGCAGTGGAACACGCAGGTTTTGAACCAGATGCGTTTGAAAAAAACCGCGCGATTGAAGATCGCCGCAACGAAGACCGTTTTCACTTCATCGAATGGTGTAAAACCGCGTTTAAAAACGTCAGCGTGATTCCTGCTGGCAACGGCATCATGCACCAGATCAACCTGGAAAATATGTCGCCCGTGGTGCAACTGAAAAACGGCGTGGCGTTTCCTGATACGTGTGTCGGCACCGACAGCCACACGCCGCACGTCGATTCTCTTGGCGTCATCGCGATTGGCGTCGGCGGTTTGGAAGCCGAAACCGTCATGCTCGGTCGCCCATCCATGATGCGCCTGCCGGATATCGTCGGCGTGAAACTGATCGGCAAACGCAAACCGGGCATTACCGCCACCGACATCGTTTTGGCGATCACTGAGTTTCTGCGCGGCGAAACGCGTGGTGTCGTCTTATCTCGAATTTTTCGGTGACGGGGCGAAACAGCTCACCATCGGCGACCGCGCGACCATTTCCAACATGACTCCGGAATATGGCGCCAGTGCAGGTATGTTCTACATTGATGAGCAGACCATCAACTACCTGAAACTGACCGGCCGCGATGCCGAACAAGTGGCGCTGGTTGAACAGTACGCCAAACAAACGGGCTTGTGGGCGGATGCGCTGGAGACGGCGCAATACGAACGCGTGCTGGAATTTGATTTGTCCCAGGTTGAACGTAATTTGGCCGGGCCTTCCAACCCGCATCGCCGCTTGCCCACCTCGCAGCTCGCTGAGCGCGGCATCGCCGGAAAGTGGGAAGAAAAAGCGGGCGAAATGCCTGATGGTGCCGTGATCATCGCCGCGATTACCTCGTGTACCAACACCAGTAACCCACGCAACGTAGTCGCGGCTGGCTTAGTGGCGAAAAAAGCCAATGAACTGGGTTTGATGCGTAAACCGTGGGTGAAAACTTCATTTGCGCCGGGCTCGAAAGTCGCCAAATTGTATCTTGAAGAAGCCAAGCTGCTGCCTGAATTGGAAAAGTTGGGCTTTGGCATCGTGGCGTATGCGTGTACCACCTGTAACGGCATGAGTGGCGCGCTGGATCCGAAGATCCAACAAGAGATCATCGATCGCGATCTGTACGCGACCGCCGTGTTGTCGGGCAACCGTAACTTTGATGGTCGGATTCACCCCTACGCCAAACAAGCGTTTCTGGCCTCGCCACCGTTGGTGGTGGCTTATGCGCTGGCGGGTACGATTCGCTTTGATATCGAGCACGATGCGCTGGGGCATGATGCCAACGGTAAGCCGATTTACCTCAACGATATCTGGCCAAGCGATGAAGAGATTGATGCGATTGTGAATCAGCACGTTAAACCTGAGCAGTTCAATCAAGTCTACATTCAAATGTTTAAACTCGATGACGCCGAGCAAAACAGCAATCCACTGTACGACTGGCGCCCAATGAGTACCTACATTCGCCGTCCGCCGTATTGGGAAGGCGCTCTGGCGGGTGAACGCACGCTTAAAGGCATGCGCCCATTGGCGGTGGTGGGTGACAACATCACCACCGACCACCTGTCGCCATCAAACGCGATTCTGGCCAGCAGCGCGGCTGGTGAATACCTGACCAAAATGGGCGTGCCGGAAGAGGATTTTAACTCCTACGCGACGCACCGCGGCGATCATCTGACGGCGCAACGCGCAACGTTTGCCAACCCGAAACTGTTCAACGAAATGGTTAAAGAGAACGGCGACGTGGTGCAAGGTTCGCTTGCGCGTATCGAACCGGACGGCAAAGTGACGCGCATGTGGGAAGCGATTGAAACCTACATGCAGCGCAAACAGCCGCTGATCATTGTGGCGGGCGCCGACTACGGCCAAGGGTCTTCGCGTGACTGGGCAGCCAAAGGTGTGCGTTTAGCCGGTGTGGAAGCGATTGTCGCCGAAGGTTTTGAGCGCATCCACCGTACCAACCTAGTCGGCATGGGCGTGTTGCCACTGCAATTCAAAGAGGGCGTGAATCGCCTCACGCTGGGACTCGATGGCACCGAACTGTACGACGTGGTGGGTCACATCAAGCCGGGCTGCGATTTGGCGCTGGTGATCACTCGTCAAAATGGCGAGAAGCTGGATGTCGCGGTGACGTGTCGTTTGGATACCGCCGATGAAGTGCATGTGTATAACGCGGGCGGTGTTCTGCAGCGTTTTGCGCAAGACTTTTTGGCGAACTGAGAAGGAGTGATGCATGAGCAATGTCAGCACAGCTTCTCCATGGACCACCGCTGAGATGCTGTCTCAATCAGTGTTTTCTCAAACCCGAGTGCCCGCGACGTACATGCGTGGCGGCACCAGCAAAGGGGTATTTTTCCGTCTGGGCGATCTGCCGCCAGCGGCGCAGGTTGCGGGCGCGGCGCGCGATCGCTTACTCATGCGCGTGATTGGCAGCCCGGATCCGTACGGCAAACAGATTGACGGCATGGGCGGCGCCACTTCAAGCACCAGTAAAACCGTGATTGTGTCGCAAAGTGCTCAAGCGGGTCATGACGTCGATTATCTGTTTGGACAAGTGTCGATTGATAAAGCGTTTGTCGACTGGAGTGGTAACTGCGGCAATCTGTCGGCGGCGATTGGTCCGTTTGCGATTTACGCCGGATTCATTGCGCCCGAGCGCATTCCTCACAACGGTGTGGTTGAGGTGCGCGTGTGGCAAGTCAACATCAGCAAAACCATCGTCGTACATGTGCCGATCAAAGATGGCTTGGTGCAGGAAACGGGCGAGTTTGAACTCGATGGCGTGACTTTCCCAGCGGCCGAAATTCAGGTCGATTTCATGGACCCGGCCGACGGTGAAGGCTCTATGTTCCCGACCGGAAATTTGGTCGATGATCTTGATGTACCGGGCGTAGGCACATTTAACGCCACGTTAATCAATGCGGGCATTCCGACGATATTTGTCGATGCCGCGTCGATTGGCTATCAGGGCACGGAGCTTCAGGATGACATCAACAACGACAGCAAAGCGCTGGCGATGTTTGAAACCATTCGTGCCTACGGCGCGCTGAAAATGGGGCTGATTCAAGACCTCAGTGAAGCGCAAACCCGTCAGCACACCCCAAAAATTGCATTTGTCTCCAAACCGCAGACCTACACCGCATCCAGCGGCAAAACCGTTGCAGCCAGTGACGTTGATGTCCTGGTGCGCGCGTTGTCGATGGGTAAATTGCATCACGCCATGATGGGAACTGCTGCCGTTGCCATCGCTGCCGCAGCGTGTGTGCCAGGAACGTTGGTGAATTTGGCCGCCGGTGGCGGAGAGAAAACGTCGGTGACCTTTGGTCACCCTTCAGGAACATTAAAAGTTGGCGCCAGTGCAAGCGAAACAACGCAAGGTTGGGTGGTAGAAAAAGCCGTGATGGGTCGCAGCGCACGTATTTTGATGGAAGGCTGGGTGCGCGTGCCCGCAGAAACCATCAACCACGGCTAAGCCAGAACAATCAAGGAGAAGCACCATGTCTGCATATTTAAAGGAATATCAATGGGCAAAGGATGAGCCGCAAGCGTTCTGGAAAGCTCAAGCCCAAAACATCGACTGGTTTGAATTCCCTCAAACCATTTTGCAAAAAGACGAACACGGCATTGAACGCTGGTTCCCGGATGGTTTACTCAACACCTCGTGGTTGGCACTGGATTACCACTGTGAACAGGGTCGCGGCGACCAAACGGCGCTGATTTATGATTCTCCGGTAACGGGCAAAAAACAGCGATACAGCTACACCGCGCTGCGGGATTGTGTTGCGCGCGTGGCGGGCATGTTGGCCGAACAGGGCGTCACCAAAGGCGATCGCGTAATCATCTATATGCCGATGATCCCGGAAGCGGCGATGGCGATGCTGGCGTGTGCGCGTTTGGGCGCCATTCATTCGGTGGTGTTTGGCGGCTTTGCGCCAAACGAGCTGGCGGTACGTATTGAAGACGCAGAGCCAAAAGTCATCATGACGGCCTCTTGCGGCGTAGAAGTCAACAAAGTGATCCCTTATAAGCCGATGGTCGATAAAGCGATCATGGACAGTCGTTGGAAACCGGAAAAAGTGTTGGTATATCAACGCCCGGAATGCCTTGCCGATTTAACCAGTGAACGCGATTTGGAATGGAACACGCTGATTCAAAGCGCGCTGCCGCATGCGTGTGTGCCCGTGCTGGCAACGGACCCGCTTTACATTCTGTACACCTCGGGAACGACAGGCAAACCCAAAGGGGTGGTGCGTGACAACGGCGGTCATGCCGTCGCGATGAAATACTCGATGAGCTGTATTTACAACATGCCGCAAAATGGCGTGTTCTGGGCCGCATCAGATGTGGGCTGGGTGGTGGGGCATTCTTACATTGTGTATGCGCCGCTGATTCACGGCTGCACAACCATTTTGTACGAAGGTAAACCAGTGCGTACGCCGGATCCGGGTGCCTTCTGGCGCGTGTGTCAGGAATACAAAGTCACTGCTCTGTTCTCGGCGCCAACGGCTTTCCGAGCCATCAAGAAAGAAGATCCGAATGGCGAGTATCTTAAGCACTATGACCTGTCGAGCGTGAAAACCATCTTCATGGCGGGTGAACGTTTGGATCCGCCAACTTTAGAATGGGTCGAATCGCAAACCGACAAACCGGTCATTGACCACTGGTGGCAAACCGAAACGGGCTGGGCGATTGCCGGCAACCCAACGGGCATTGAACTGATGCCGATTAAAGCGGGTTCAGCGACTAAGCCGATTCCGGGTTATCAAGTGGAAATCCTCAATGAACTCGGCGAGGTGCTACCGCCGAATCAGCAAGGCTTTGTGGCGTTGAAACGCCCGTTGCCGCCAAGCTGTTTGCCGACTGTGTGGCGCAATCACGACCGTTTTGAGTCCGGTTATCTGTCACAATTCCCAGGTTACTACGTCTCAGGTGATGGCGGTTATCTGGATGAAGATGGTTACCTGTTCATCATGGGCCGCATTGACGATGTGATTAACGTTGCTGGTCACCGCCTCTCGACGGGTGAAATGGAAGAGATCGTCGGCGCGCACCCAGCGGTAGCGGAATGCGCGGTGGTGGGTGTGCACGATGAACTGAAAGGACAATTGCCAATCGGGTTTGTGGTGCTCAAAGATGGTGTCAAAGTCGATGAACTGCAGTTAGAGCAAGAGCTTATCGGCAAAGTGCGAAACGAGATTGGTGCGGTGGCCTGCTTTAAACATGCCATCGTTGTCGAACGTTTGCCCAAAACCCGCTCGGGTAAAATATTGCGCCGCACCATTCGCCAGATTGCCGATGGTGAGCAATACGCCGTTCCCTCTACCATTGATGACCCTTCTAGTTTGAATGAAATCGAGAAGGTGCTGCATCGAGAGTGACGACGGTACAAAGACAAGAGCCAGTCCTGCCGGTACAAAGGCTGGACTGGCTTATTTCATTGCGCCACTCCAGAGCGATAACTGTCGGAGCAACAACAAATTTTCTTGCTATCCTCCTTTGCGCGCGACACACTGTCGTTTTGCAATTGATTGATCTCTTAATGAACGACTTCACCATCTCACCAGCACAACCAAGCGACATCGACGCGCTCAATGACCTGATGTTTGCTCTGCATGACGAGCACCATCAGCAATGTCCCGAGTTTTTCAAAACTGCCGAAGAGATTGAACAAGAGAAAAGTATTGCTCGCTATCTGGATGATCCAGAGTGTTTGGTTTTTGTGGCAAAGCGAGGTGAAGAGGTGATTGGCTTTGTCAGCGGCCACTTTTGCGAGCTGATTTCGACTGTGAGCCAACCTTTGCCAATGGGCAGTGTCGACGAAACTGTTTGTGGTAAATACCTATCGCCATCAGGGCATCGCGCAAACGCTACTGCAAAAAATCGAGCAAACCTTCACTGACTATGGAGTCAGCCAAGTGTTTGTCGAAGTGTGGCATTTTAATCAGAATGCGATCGCTCTTTATCAAAAATCGGGTTTTCAGCATCATATTCATTGGCTGCGAAAAGCGCTCACCAGCGGGAAATAACGCTTCTGACAGTTCGCATTCAGCTCGGCAATTTGCTCAGTCTCCCATTGCGGGATGTTTTTCTGTTTACATGCTTAATTCTTGTCGAAAAAAATCTGACTTCCTGCCATCATGACGACAAATTTTCTTATTGTTGCTCACTAAAACATTTTGCCGAGTTTAGATGCAACGCCAGATCGACATGCAACTCAAAGGTTTTCACACGTGTTAAAACGAGCCTTCATCATCACCCTTGGCGTCTTTTCTCTTTTTTACAGCACATTTTCTGCCGCTGGATTGCCAACACCATTACCCGAAGGAATTAAAGGCGCGCTCTGCATTGTGCGTGTCGATAACAAGTTGTTGCTGGTGAATGAAATTCTGACGGGGCAGATCTCGCTGCCCGGTGGAACCATCAGCGCTGGTGAGCCGCCACATGAAGCGGCGCAAAGAGAAGTGTGGGAAGAAACTGGCCTAGTGGTGACGGTGGGGGAAGCGCTGGGCTACAGTGATACCGCGGTATTTTATGATTGCGTGTCGGACTCGCCGATCGTCGCTTACAACACTCAGCATGCGTTAGGTGGAAATACCTTACCCATTTGGTTTGCGCCGCATTATGGAGTAGAAATTGCCTCCGCGATGCTGCTTGAGCCAACTGCTCTCAAAGCGGAGCAATACCGTTTTCCCCAACAGTGGCCGCTGGTCAGCGAAATGTTTACTCGTGCCACCAATCAACCCGCCAGTTATGTGCGCGATCTCAAAGAGGCTGCGCCATCGTATCGTCAAATTGGCCTTGGTTGGTTAGCCGCTAGCCAATCTTGGGCGGCTCAATCGCAAGTGTTGTCATCCATTGCCATGGCCGTTGCACATCTTGCTTTTTATCTCACCACTCCAGCACTGCTTTTGGTGGTCATGCCACTTATTCTCTGGCGCTTTGGACGAGATTTTACCTTGCATGCGCTGTTTGCAGTGACCGTCACTTCATTATTGGCTTTGGTGGCGCAGCAAGGCTTTGCGATGCCTCGGCCCCATGTGTATCTGCCTAGCACGGAATTACTTCCTCGCTCGGGTTTTAGTTTTCCCAGCGCTTCAATGGCCGTTTGGGTCTGCTTGACGTTGTTGATCATGCAGAGGGAAGGGGGAAAAGAGTGGGGCAAATGGGCGTTTGCGGCTATCGTTTTGGTCGCTTTGGGAGAGTTTTACGCGGGCGCAGAGTTT
Source organism: Vibrio cidicii (assembly GCF_009763805.1). NCBI lineage: Bacteria > Pseudomonadati > Pseudomonadota > Gammaproteobacteria > Vibrionales > Vibrionaceae > Vibrio > Vibrio cidicii. Next base: position 993,331 of record NZ_CP046804.1, read on the forward strand.
CTTTCTGATCTGTTGATTGGCGCACTATTGGGCGCTTTGGTTGCCTGGCATTTGCTTCGTTTGCAACAAAAAGCGGAGCTGGATTTGGGACAACTGTTTGCCTCTCCTTTAGTGTGGGGAGCACTTGTCGCCGTGGCTGTTGGCTTGACTTTCATCTGGCCGTTGCCGGTCTTTTCCGCTTGGCTTGCTACATTGATGTTGATGCCGCTTCTGGTGCTGATGTGGCGCAAAAAAGCGTGCAGTTTAATTCAAGCGCGTGCGTTGGTGCTGATAGTGGTACTGCTAACGCTTAACTTGTTGCTCACTATACTGCAGAGCTATTTTTCTTCTAGCGGACTTTATTCTTATATTGTAGAAACGCTGCGCTACCCATCCTCGCTCTTGGCCGCAATGCTGCTGGTGTTGCCACTTTGCAAGGCTAGAGAAGCGTAAGTAATTTCCTGTGAGATCAAAATAAACGCCTCGACTGAGGCGTTTATTGTGGGTGATGAGTTATCTCAGCTCACTCGGAAAAAACAAATTTTTCGATCGCTCTGGCGACGCCGTGGTCATTGTTGGATGCGGTGATGTAGTCGGCAATCGCTTTTGTCTGTTCCATCGCATTGGCCATTGCCACGCCTACGCCCGCGTATTGCAGCATATGGTGATCGTTCTCGGCATCGCCCATACAGATCACTTCTTCCGCTTTAATGCCGAGATGTTCGGCAATCGCCGCGACACCAATGCCTTTGTTACTCAATGGATTAAGAAACTCTAGGAAGAATGGTGCACTTTGCACTACGGTAAACTGTTGATGCAGCTCACTGGGCAGTTTGGCGATGGTTTCGGTGAGCAGCGACGGCTCAGCAACCATCATCGTTTTGATGATCGGGTGATCGTCTGCGAGTGCTTCGAAGTTCATTTCAGTGATCGGCAAGCCATTGATCTTGGCTTCTATTTCTGTGTAAGGGTTGGTTTGAGGGGTAATCAAACCGTGCTCCTTGCTGAAGGCATGGACGTAAACGCCGAGTTTTTCTGCCAATCGGGCAAGCTGCTTCGCGCTTTTGCCATCGATAATTTGTTCATGGATTAATTCGCCGCTGCCGACGTTCTTCACCATCGAGCCGTTATAGAAAAGAACAAAGTCGCGGTCTGAGGAGATATCGAGCTCATCCAGCTTGTCTTGCATGCCTTCCAGTGGACGGCCTGAAGCCAGTACTACGGTTATGCCTGCTGCGCGAGCACGTGCAATCGCCGCCTTATTTTCGTCGGAGATTTGCTTGTCGCTGTTGAGTAAAGTGCCATCCATATCCAGCGCGATTAACTTGAACATACTTACCTACTAAACTTTGAAGAAGAATACAAAGCGGTAATGAAACACCAAAACGAGTCAGATTAACACTGAATTTTTGAGTTCCCAGCAGATTAATTTGACCTGAGAGCGGGACTCCTTTAAGGTCTGCGCCTTGCGATTTATTGTTAGGGTTGAGAGTTAAGTTGTATAAAGTTAACGAGATGTTTGAAACCATTCAGGGTGAAGGCGTTTTTACTGGTGTGCCAGCGGTGTTCGTCCGCTTGCAAGTGTGCCCAGTAGGCTGTTCTTGGTGTGATACCAAACAAACTTGGCAGGCTTTAGAGCAGGATCAACGCACGTTTGGCGAAATCATTCTCAAATCGGGAGATAGCCCAAGTTGGTGTAATGCTGACGCCGAGGAGATTGTGACTCAGTACCAATTGCAAGGTTTCAATGCCAAACACATAGTGATCACCGGCGGCGAGCCATGCATTTATGACTTAACTTCTCTAACCGAAGCATTTGAAGCGATCGGCTGCCAATGCCAAATCGAGACGAGTGGTACCTATCCCGTTCAGACCTCGCCTGCAACTTGGGTGACAGTGTCACCCAAAGTGGCGATGAAAGGCAAATTGCCTGTGCTTGATAGCGCGTTGCTGCGAGCCAATGAAATCAAACATCCGGTCGGTACAGAAAAAGACATTGAGCAGTTAGACGTGTTGTTGGCCAGAGCCCAAGTGCCGGCAACAACGACGATAGCCCTGCAACCGATCAGCCAGAAAGCCAGAGCGACGCAATTGTGTATTGAGACTTGTATTGCGCGTAACTGGCGTTTATCGATTCAAACCCACAAATATTTAAGTATTGCCTAGAAGGGATAAGCGATGAATAAAGCGGTAGTGGTTTTTAGTGGTGGTCAAGATTCAACCACTTGTCTTGTTCAAGCTCTGAATGAGTATGATGAGGTCCATGCCATCACCTTTGATTATGGTCAGCGCCATCGTTTGGAGATTGAAGTTGCACAACAACTTGCCGCGGACTTGGGTGTCAAAGCACACAAAGTGATGGATGTCACGTTACTCAATGAGCTGGCGATTAGCTCGCTGACGCGGGATGACATTCCTGTTTCGCATGAACTTCAAGCCAATGGATTACCGAACTCTTTTGTGCCCGGGCGCAACATTCTCTTTCTGACTTTGGCGGGCATTTACGCCTACCAAATCGGTGCTGATACAGTGATTACGGGCGTGTGCGAAACCGATTTTTCTGGCTATCCCGATTGCCGTGACGATTTTGTCAAAGCAATGAACAGTGCGTTGGTTAAAGGGATGGATAAAGCCTTGACCATTAAAACGCCTCTGATGTGGTTAAACAAAGCGGAGACGTGGGCATTGGCCGATCAAAATAAAGCATTGCAACTGGTGAGGGAGAAAACCTTGACCTGTTACAACGGTGTGATCGGCGATGGCTGCGGTGATTGCCCATCATGTCACTTGCGTAAAGCGGGGCTTGATGACTACCTTAATAACCAACCGCTTGTGATGGCGTCACTGCTTGAGAAACAGGCTTAAGCGTAACCGGTAGACGGCTCGCATCAACGACTCCTATTTTGCGTTCTCTTTGCCGTTGAGAGAGCGCGAAATCGAGTTTGTTATAGACGCAGTCGAAGTTTGGCGCTGAACGCTCTAAAACAAGATAGGCTATATAGGCGTTAAGCTGGATCGGCTCGCCAGTTTCTGCATGAATCACGCTGCTGGCGATACGTTGGTTTAGCTGTTCAACGCGCATTGGCACATCTACTTCGTCAACCTCTTTCAACAGCACCATGAACTCTGTTCCATTGAGTCGTCCCAATAACTCACCCGGCAAAAGATGAGCGATAAGATTGCAAGCAATAGTATGTAATAGCTCATCGCCATACGCGTGGCCAAACTCCCGATTAACGGCTTTAACACGGTCTAAATTAAACAAAATCAGTACTGGCACTTTATGTGCAGCTCGGTTGGTCGTTTGCGCTTCAATTGCCTCAATGATTGATCGGCGATTCAACGCCGTTGTTAATCGATCGGTTTGTCGCTGCTTACGGTAGCGATGATTGGCTAACGCCAAAACGAGCAGTAGAGTCACCAACGCAATCAACAACAGTGAGTAGAGAAACTTCTCTTGTTCAAGACTATTTACTAAGCGCATTTTACGCTCAGTGTCACTTTGAAGTTGTGTTAAGCGTAACTGATAGTCGAATTGCTTTTGTGCGAGATCCAATGCCTCAATCGCTTTCGTAGTATCTTTGTCTCTGAAGCTAAGTTCGAGTTGGGAATACTCCGTGTAGTGTTGATAGGCTTTCTGGTAGTTTCCTTGCAGCACATCGATGTTTGACTGTAATAATAAGGCATTCGCTTCGATTACGGGCATATCCATCGAGATTGCGAGGTTATAAGCCTGTGCGGCGTGCGTCATCGCTTCGCTGAGCTTGCCCACCTCAAGATAACCGAGGCTAAATCGAGTGTGAACCTCTGCTGCTAAACGGTGGTTTTGCCCATTTTCTGCCGCTTTAAGCGCGAGTTCAAGATAGCGTGAGCCTTTTTCTGCATCATTCATTTCCAGATAGAGAGAGCCCAAACCAAGATACGTCATCATCAGACCAAAGGTGTGATTTTCCTCAATCAAGATCGAGAGCGCTTGCTCGTAGTAGAGGATTGCTTGCGTCTGATCGCCACGATCGTGATAGAGTTCGGCGAGGCTGTGCAATATTTTTGCTAAGGCTACCGGAGAGTGTCCATTCTCACGAATTTCTTTGGCTTTAAGCAAATACTCTTCGGCTTGCGCGTATTGGCCTAATTCGCGCAGCAAATTGCCAGTATCGTTGTACGCGTCAGAGACATCCGCGTTTGTAGGTAAATGGCGCAACATCGCTTGATAGTGAATAAGAGATTGCTCAAATTCGCCACGGAAATGTTCATTATTGGCGATGACGCGATAAACCAAGTATTTCGGTAACAGAGATTCACTCTCTTCATTGCTTAATCGCTTGAGTTGATAGCAGAAAAACTTGGCTTTGTGATAGTCGCCTTGTTGGTTAAGTGTATAGCAAAGTTGGTATTGAAGTAGTTCTTGCAACTTTGGTGCTTCGTTCAGCGTTGCTTGGTTGAGTAAGACAGTGAAACCTTTAACTGCTTGTTCATACAGGCCTTTCTGTCGGTCATATAGCGCTTGTATGTAAAGTGATTCTTGGCGAGAGAAGTGAGTATCTTTGTTTTGGCTCGCGCCATAATAGGGCTGATGGCGTGCAGAAAGATAGTCAAATAGTAAGCCACTCACATACAACTTTTCCGCGCCAGGAAGGAGTGCAGAGTAGCGATCTTGCAAGAGATCTAAGGTGCGATTGTCATCGGCTCTGAGTTTTTGTTGGTAGATGCCTAACCACTGATGGAGTCCGTTGTTGTCTGCGATCGTCATACAAGAAAAAGTACTGATTGCGAGCCAGAGGAGTAGCTTGCGTTTCAACATGGGCTGATTTGATAGTAATAATGAGATAAATGAATGATATCTTTTTGCAAATGAAAAGTTGTGATGCGATCGAGAGAATACAATGTGCGATGTGCTGCATATCAAGGAGTAATGCACTAAAGTTGATAAATGTATCTACAGTGCCACAAAGCTGTAAAAAAGGCTGGTACACAACCAGCCTCTCAATTAAACAAACATCGATTAACGATTATAGATACATTTTTGCCAGCTCAGCCGGCTCAAGTTCTTTGCCTTCTAGTTGAGCGTTCCAGTTAATACCGACCAATACGCCATCTTCGTCTAACGTGATGAGCCAATCTTCAACGAAAATATCAAGAGGAATTTCAAGTACTTCAAAATCAGCCCATTCTTCTACATTGTGTGCGATGGCATCTTCTTTAGCAGACCAAAACGGCATCACTTCACTATTTTCGAATTCTGAAGAGTCACAAGCCAGCCATCCTTCTTCATTTCGAAGGCCCCAAACCAGCTTGGTTTCTTGAGTTTCTTGAATGAAAAGGTCTAGATTCGCTTGAATATCCGCAGTTAATTTGCTCATTTTAAAATCTCGATATGAAAAGACCCGCGTAGGGTATCACTTTATCCTGCTCTTACCAATGAGTATCTGAGTCGACATTCGCTCGGGTTTGATAAAGAAAAGGGGCTTAATCGCCCCTAAAGATTATTTTTTGCTTTTTGGTAGACGGGTAAAAATGGTCCACTCTTCTTTGATGTCACCTTTATGACCAACGACGGAGGCCACTACGCGACGATTTAGAGCGTGGCTGACTTCGTCATCGCCATCATTCGCCAGTTTACTGTCACCAAAACCGACAATACGCACTCGATTTGATGAAATACCATAGCTGATGAGCATCTCTTTAACGTTGTCCGCTCGGCGTTGAGACAGCTCTAGGTTTAGCTTTGCATTACCCGTACGGCTAGCGAAACCTTGCAGTTCGATTGATGTGGATGGGTAAAGTTTCAAAAACTCAGCCAGTTCTTTGATTTGGCTGCGAAATACCGGGTTAATTACGTCGGAGTTGTTGGCAAATAACACCCGGATCTGCATTTGCTGGCTTGTCTTGATGTAAGTTCCGCAGCCATCGTTATCAACTTCCGCGGTACTTGGCGTGTCGGGGCACAAATCGCGGGCGTTAATTACGCCATCTCTGTCTTGGTCTTGTAAATCATCAATTTGATCTGCAACCGGAGTGGGGCGGTAATCGTATTCGTCCGCCAGTATGGAGGCAGATACCAAAACAGCAGTTAAGGCAAAAGGTAAAGTGTATCGTTTCATTAGTATTCCACCCTTTGAGTCCACTCTTGGGGAATATCGACTCGCAGTGTATCGAGCAATTGCCCAGTCGCATTCATTACACGAAATTTGGCGTACTGCTCTGCATATTTGGCATCTAAGTAACCTTTGCGAGCTTCGAACAGCTCGTTCTCGGTATTTAACAAGTCGAGCAAAGTGCGTTTGCCAATACGGTACTGCTTTTCGTAAGCAATCACAGTGTCGGATGCTGAGTCAACGTGATCGGCCAAAAACTCTTTCTGCTGCAAAGTAAGGTCAAGCGCACTCCAAGCTAGGCGTAAACCCTCTTCGACGCTTCGGTAACTTCGCTCGCGAAGATCTTTTGCTTTGTTGAGTTGATAGGCGGCACTTTCAGAGTTAGCGGAATCTGTTCCGCCGTTGTACAAATTGTAACGCATACGAAGCATGGCGGTGAGCTCGTCACTCTGCCCCTCAATACCACCTGCATCGCTACGCCAAGTCTGTGACGCTTCAAACGTAAAGGTAGGGTAGTTACGCCCTTTGGTCTGCTTGTACTGAAAACGTGCCGAATCGACATCCACCGTTGCGACTTTAATCACAGGATGGTGCTCAAAAGCTTGGTTTATAGCTTCATCGACGGTGAATGGAATTCGCTCTTGATCCGCTCGCGGAAAAATCAGTGATTGCGGTGTTTCGCCAACCAAACGAGTAAACATAGTATGAGAGTCAAACAAATTATTTTGTGCAGCGGCTAAGTTGCCGTGCGCTTTCGCTAAGCGAGCTTCGACCTGAGACAAATCTGCGGTAGAACCGATGCCTGAGTTGACTCGTTTCTTAATGTCACTGTAAATACGTTTGTGAGTCATGAGATTGCTTTCAGAAAGCGCTAAGATTTCGTATGCTTTCACCGCATCCAGATAAACTTTGGTCACTTCTAGGGCTTTATCCTGCGCATCTGCTAACAGTTGGTAACGTAGCGACTCCGCTTCCGCTGCTGTTCTATCCATATCGTTGAGTGTGGCAGAACCATCCCAAATCAGTTGCGTCAGGGTTAAAGAGGCATCTTTGCGTGTCATATCGGTTGATTCACGAGGAGGATTACCGGCTGGGTTGATGGATTCGAAACCGACACCTGCGTCTAAGTCCACTCGAGGCAAGTAAGCACCAGAAGAAGCCTTATTCGTATACTGCTTACTCAAGAATTCGTTAAATGCACTTTTTAGTTCAGGGTTGGTGGCAAGCGTAATGGCAACTGCTTGCTCTAATGTTTGCCCCACAGCAGGAAGTGACATCACTAACCCAGCGGCTAATGTGCTTATTCGGGTCCACTTCACTCAATTTCTCCTACTCGTTGTTTGCGCTAAGTCTAAGAGATTAGCTGTCTTAATTTTGAGAAGATTACGATAAAACGTCAATTTTTTAGCGCAACAAATCATTAAATCAATGCTGAGCTTGCGTGCTCAATCGCAAAATATCAGTCATTGTAACGAATTCCATCGCCTTTTTCTAACTTGTTGAAATGGAGATTTTAAAGAAATGCAGTTCTGTAAGAATGTGGTTGGATCTGTGATGTTGCTTCATAAATGAGACTGTGTGAGCAAAGTCCCCAATAGGTGACAAAAATGTAAAAGACATTGGCTTTTCGGATGTTCTAGCGATCTCTGTTTGATATACTCATGAGTAAGAAAATAGAATTAACGTGTCCGCCAAAATTTTGGCAGAACCGCACCGTCATCACAGAGGTTTATTTATGGATTTCTCAGCCTTTCTTTCTGGAGCTGCGCTTACCGCTGGTCGAATTGTTGTTATTGATTTGAACGGCAACATAAGAATGCTAGCACCCGGACAAACACCTGCGCCTGGCGAAGTTGTGATTGATACCCTAGATGAATCTGAGGTGCCCACTGTTCGAGTGGCGACAGAAAACGGCAGCAATGACATTACTGATGATGTGCAACAAATTTTTGCAGCGTTGGAAGATGGGCAAGACCCAACTCAACTTGGTGATGATTTCGCTACCGCAGCAGGCGAAACGGGCGGTTCGAGTTTGGTGTCGGCAGGGACGATTTCCCGCGATGGAAGCGAGACCCTAGCAAGTACCGCGTTTACTACCCAAGGTTTGCAGGACCTGGGGCTGAACCAAGCGCAAAGTCTTTCTCTCTTTGAAGTGTACAGTTCTTTTTCTTCAGATGCGGCAACTATCATTGCTGATGAAAGCAAACCAGCGCTGTCGATCACGGGTGGTGGCGAGGTGTCTGAGGGTTCTGATGCGACGTTCACCGTGACGCTATCGAATGCAACCGAATCCGCCGTGGTGTTAAACCTAGCGACAAACACAGGTGGTGATTACACAGCAGAAGACGGTGATGTGGCCGACATCAGCGCGAGTTACGTGAATGGCGATGGACAGGCAGTTGAGCTGACTGTCGACGCGAATGGCAACGTCACCGTACCCGCAGGCGTGACAGAGATCAGCGTATCCGTCGCGACCAACGGCGATAACGTTTACGAAGGCGATGAAACCTTCGGTCTGGTTGTGACAGAGAACAATGGTGTCACCAGCAATGGCAGCGTGACGGGTACAGCGACCATCACTGATGATGGCAGCGTGACGCCACCGGATGGTTCGTCAGGCGACGATCGCCCAGCGGTATCCGCTATCAGCAGCCCAACGGTATCGGAAGGCGACAGCGCCACGTTTGACGTCAGCTTGAGCAACGCGAGCACGACAGCGACCACCGTGACCTTGACCTTAGCGGGCGACAGCGCCACCGCAGGCACGGACTTCACCAGTACCGAAGTGACCATCACCTACCAAGATGGCACCACCCAAACCGTGGCCGTCAATGGCGATGGCACCTTCGATGTGGCGATCCCAGCGGGCGACACCACGTTCAGCATCTCGGTCCAAACCACCGACGATGGCGTGTACGAAGGTGACGAAACCTTCACACTGAGTGGTCAGACCGCGACACAAACCACAGCGATGACGGGTACAGCGACCCTCAAAGACGATGGCAGCGTGACACCACCGGATGGTTCGTCAGGCGACGATCGCCCAGCGGTATCCGCTATCAGCAGCCCAACGGTATCGGAAGGCGACAGCGCCACGTTTGACGTCAGCTTGAGCAACGCGAGCACGACAGCGACCACCGTGACCTTGACCTTAGCGGGCGACAGCGCCACCGCAGGCACGGACTTCACCAGTACCGAAGTGACCATCACCTACCAAGATGGCACCACCCAAACCGTGGCCGTCAATGGCGATGGCACCTTCGATGTGGCGATCCCAGCGGGCGACACCACGTTCAGCATCTCGGTCCAAACCACCGACGATGGCGTGTACGAAGGTGACGAAACCTTCACACTGAGTGGTCAGACCGCGACACAAACCACAGCGATGACGGGTACAGCGACCATCACTGATGATGGCAGCGTGACGCCACCGGATGGTTCGTCAGGCGACGATCGCCCAGCGGTATCCGCTATCAGCAGCCCAACGGTATCGGAAGGCGACAGCGCCACGTTTGACGTCAGCTTGAGCAACGCGAGCACGACAGCGACCACCGTGACCTTGACCTTAGCGGGCGAGAGCGCCACCGCGGGCACGGACTTCACCAGTACCGAAGTGACCATCACCTACCAAGATGGCACCACCCAAACCGTGGCGGTCAATGGCGATGGCACCTTCGATGTGGCGATCCCAGCGGGCGACACCACGTTCAGCATCTCGGTCCAAACCACCGACGATGGCGTGTACGAAGGTGACGAAACCTTCACACTGAGTGGTCAGACCGCGACACAAACCACAGCGATGACGGGTACAGCGACCATCACTGATGATGGCAGCGTCACACCACCGGATGGTTCGTCAGGCGACGATCGCCCAGCGGTATCCGCTATCAGCAGCCCAACGGTATCGGAAGGCGACAGCGCCACGTTTGACGTCAGCTTGAGCAACGCGAGCACGACAGCGACCACCGTGACCTTGACCTTAGCGGGCGACAGCGCCACCGCAGGCACGGACTTCACCAGTACCGAAGTGACCATCACCTACCAAGATGGCACCACCCAAACCGTGGCCGTCAATGGCGATGGCACCTTCGATGTGGCGATCCCAGCGGGCGACACCACGTTCAGCATCTCGGTCCAAACCACCGACGATGGCGTGTACGAAGGTGACGAAACCTTCACACTGAGTGGTCAGACCGCGACACAAACCACAGCGATGACGGGTACAGCGACCATCACTGATGATGGCAGCGTGACGCCACCGGATGGTTCGTCAGGCGACGATCGCCCAGCGGTATCCGCTATCAGCAGCCCAACGGTATCGGAAGGCGACAGCGCCACGTTTGACGTCAGCTTGAGCAACGCGAGCACGACAGCGACCACCGTGACCTTGACCTTAGCGGGCGAGAGCGCCACCGCGGGCACGGACTTCACCAGTACCGAAGTGACCATCACCTACCAAGATGGCACCACCCAAACCGTGGCCGTCAATGGCGATGGCACCTTCGATGTGGCGATCCCAGCGGGCGACACCACGTTCAGCATCTCGGTCCAAACCACCGACGATGGCGTGTACGAAGGTGACGAAACCTTCACACTGAGTGGTCAGACCGCGACACAAACCACAGCGATGACGGGTACAGCGACCATCACTGATGATGGCAGCGTGACGCCACCGGATGGTTCGTCAGGCGACGATCGCCCAGCGGTATCCGCTATCAGCAGCCCAACGGTATCGGAAGGCGACAGCGCCACGTTTGACGTCAGCTTGAGCAACGCGAGCACGACAGCGACCACCGTGACCTTGACCTTAGCGGGCGAGAGCGCCACCGCAGGCACGGACTTCACCAGTACCGAAGTGACCATCACCTACCAAGATGGCACCACCCAAACCGTGGCGGTCAATGGCGATGGCACCTTCGATGTGGCGATCCCAGCGGGCGACACCACGTTCAGCATCTCGGTCCAAACCACCGACGATGGCGTGTACGAAGGTGACGAAACCTTCACACTGAGTGGTCAGACCGCGACACAAACCACAGCGATGACGGGTACAGCGACCATCACTGATGATGGCAGCGTGACGCCACCGGATGGTTCGTCAGGCGACGATCGCCCAGCGGTATCCGCTATCAGCAGCCCAACGGTATCGGAAGGCGACAGCGCCACGTTTGACGTCAGCTTGAGCAACGCGAGCACGACAGCGACCACCGTGACCTTGACCTTAGCGGGCGAGAGCGCCACCGCGGGCACGGACTTCACCAGTACCGAAGTGACCATCACCTACCAAGATGGCACCACCCAAACCGTGGCCGTCAATGGCGATGGCACCTTCGATGTGGCGATCCCAGCGGGCGACACCACGTTCAGCATCTCGGTCCAAACCACCGACGATGGCGTGTACGAAGGTGACGAAACCTTCACACTGAGTGGTCAGACCGCGACACAAACCACAGCGATGACGGGTACAGCGACCATCACTGATGATGGCAGCGTGACGCCACCGGATGGTTCGTCAGGCGACGATCGCCCAGCGGTATCCGCTATCAGCAGCCCAACGGTATCGGAAGGCGACAGCGCCACGTTTGACGTCAGCTTGAGCAACGCGAGCACGACAGCGACCACCGTGACCTTGACCTTAGCGGGCGAGAGCGCCACCGCGGGCACGGACTTCACCAGTACCGAAGTGACCATCACCTACCAAGATGGCACCACCCAAACCGTGGCCGTCAATGGCGATGGCACCTTCGATGTGGCGATCCCAGCGGGCGACACCACGTTCAGCATCTCGGTCCAAACCACCGACGATGGCGTGTACGAAGGTGACGAAACCTTCACACTGAGTGGTCAGACCGCGACACAAACCACAGCGATGACGGGCACAGCGACCCTCAAAGACGATGGCAGCGTGACGCCACCGGATGGTTCGTCAGGCGACGATCGCCCAGCGGTATCCGCTATCAGCAGCCCAACGGTATCGGAAGGCGACAGCGCCACGTTTGACGTCAGCTTGAGCAACGCGAGCACGACAGCGACCACCGTGACCTTGACCTTAGCGGGCGAGAGCGCCACCGCGGGCACGGACTTCACCAGTACCGAAGTGACCATCACCTACCAAGATGGCACCACCCAAACCGTGGCCGTCAATGGCGATGGCACCTTCGATGTGGCGATCCCAGCGGGCGACACCACGTTCAGCATCTCGGTCCAAACCACCGACGATGGCGTGTACGAAGGTGACGAAACCTTCACACTGAGTGGTCAGACCGCGACACAAACCACAGCGATGACGGGTACAGCGACCATCACTGATGATGGCAGCGTGACGCCACCGGATGGTTCGTCAGGCGACGATCGCCCAGCGGTATCCGCTATCAGCAGCCCAACGGTATCGGAAGGCGACAGCGCCACGTTTGACGTCAGCTTGAGCAACGCGAGCACGACAGCGACCACCGTGACCTTGACCTTAGCGGGCGAGAGCGCCACCGCGGGCACGGACTTCACCAGTACCGAAGTGACCATCACCTACCAAGATGGCACCACCCAAACCGTGGCCGTCAATGGCGATGGCACCTTCGATGTGGCGATCCCAGCGGGCGACACCACGTTCAGCATCTCGGTCCAAACCACCGACGATGGCGTGTACGAAGGTGACGAAACCTTCACACTGAGTGGTCAGACCGCGACACAAACCACAGCGATGACGGGTACAGCGACCATCACTGATGATGGCAGCGTCACACCACCGGATGGTTCGTCAGGCGACGATCGCCCAGCGGTATCCGCTATCAGCAGCCCAACGGTATCGGAAGGCGACAGCGCCACGTTTGACGTCAGCTTGAGCAACGCGAGCACGACAGCGACCACCGTGACCTTGACCTTAGCGGGCGAGAGCGCCACCGCAGGCACGGACTTCACCAGTACCGAAGTGACCATCACCTACCAAGATGGCACCACCCAAACCGTGGCCGTCAATGGCGATGGCACCTTCGATGTGGCGATCCCAGCGGGCGACACCACGTTCAGCATCTCGGTCCAAACCACCGACGATGGCGTGTACGAAGGTGACGAAACCTTCACACTGAGTGGTCAGACCGCGACACAAACCACAGCGATGACGGGTACAGCGACCATCACTGATGATGGCAGCGTCACACCACCGGATGGTTCGTCAGGCGACGATCGCCCAGCGGTATCCGCTATCAGCAGCCCAACGGTATCGGAAGGCGACAGCGCCACGTTTGACGTCAGCTTGAGCAACGCGAGCACGACAGCGACCACCGTGACCTTGACCTTAGCGGGCGAGAGCGCCACCGCAGGCACGGACTTCACCAGTACCGAAGTGACCATCACCTACCAAGATGGCACCACCCAAACCGTGGCCGTCAATGGCGATGGCACCTTCGATGTGGCGATCCCAGCGGGCGACACCACGTTCAGCATCTCGGTCCAAACCACCGACGATGGCGTGTACGAAGGTGACGAAACCTTCACACTGAGTGGTCAGACCGCGACACAAACCACAGCGATGACGGGTACAGCGACCCTCAAAGACGATGGCAGCGTGACACCACCGGATGGTTCGTCAGGCGACGATCGCCCAGCGGTATCCGCTATCAGCAGCCCAACGGTATCGGAAGGCGACAGCGCCACGTTTGACGTCAGCTTGAGCAACGCGAGCACGACAGCGACCACCGTGACCTTGACCTTAGCGGGCGAGAGCGCCACCGCAGGCACGGACTTCACCAGTACCGAAGTGACCATCACCTACCAAGATGGCACCACCCAAACCGTGGCCGTCAATGGCGATGGCACCTTCGATGTGGCGATCCCAGCGGGCGACACCACGTTCAGCATCTCGGTCCAAACCACCGACGATGGCGTGTACGAAGGTGACGAAACCTTCACACTGAGTGGTCAGACCGCGACACAAACCACAGCGATGACGGGTACAGCGACCATCACTGATGATGGCAGCGTGACGCCACCGGATGGTTCGTCAGGCGACGATCGCCCAGCGGTATCCGCTATCAGCAGCCCAACGGTATCGGAAGGCGACAGCGCCACGTTTGACGTCAGCTTGAGCAACGCGAGCACGACAGCGACCACCGTGACCTTGACCTTAGCGGGCGAGAGCGCCACCGCAGGCACGGACTTCACCAGTACCGAAGTGACCATCACCTACCAAGATGGCACCACCCAAACCGTGGCGGTCAATGGCGATGGCACCTTCGATGTGGCGATCCCAGCGGGCGACACCACGTTCAGCATCTCGGTCCAAACCACCGACGATGGCGTGTACGAAGGTGACGAAACCTTCACACTGAGTGGTCAGACCGCGACACAAACCACAGCGATGACGGGCACAGCGACCCTCAAAGACGATGGCAGCGTCACACCACCGGATGGTTCGTCAGGCGACGATCGCCCAGCGGTATCCGCTATCAGCAGCCCAACGGTATCGGAAGGCGACAGCGCCACGTTTGACGTCAGCTTGAGCAACGCGAGCACGACAGCGACCACCGTGACCTTGACCTTAGCGGGCGACAGCGCCACCGCAGGCACGGACTTCACCAGTACCGAAGTGACCATCACCTACCAAGATGGCACCACCCAAACCGTGGCCGTCAATGGCGATGGCACCTTCGATGTGGCGATCCCAGCGGGCGACACCACGTTCAGCATCTCGGTCCAAACCACCGACGATGGCGTGTACGAAGGTGACGAAACCTTCACACTGAGTGGTCAGACCGCGACACAAACCACAGCGATGACGGGTACAGCGACCCTCAAAGACGATGGCAGCGTGACGCCACCGGATGGTTCGTCAGGCGACGATCGCCCAGCGGTATCCGCTATCAGCAGCCCAACGGTATCGGAAGGCGACAGCGCCACGTTTGACGTCAGCTTGAGCAACGCGAGCACGACAGCGACCACCGTGACCTTGACCTTAGCGGGCGACAGCGCCACCGCGGGCACGGACTTCACCAGTACCGAAGTGACCATCACCTACCAAGATGGCACCACCCAAACCGTGGCCGTCAATGGCGATGGCACCTTCGATGTGGCGATCCCAGCGGGCGACACCACGTTCAGCATCTCGGTCCAAACCACCGACGATGGCGTGTACGAAGGTGACGAAACCTTCACACTGAGTGGTCAGACCGCGACACAAACCACAGCGATGACGGGTACAGCGACCCTCAAAGACGATGGCAGCGTGACACCACCAGATGGTTCGTCAGGCGACGATCGCCCAGCGGTATCCGCTATCAGCAGCCCAACGGTATCGGAAGGCGACAGCGCCACGTTTGACGTCAGCTTGAGCAACGCGAGCACGACAGCGACCACCGTGACCTTGACCTTAGCGGGCGACAGCGCCACCGCGGGCACGGACTTCACCAGTACCGAAGTGACCATCACCTACCAAGATGGCACCACCCAAACCGTGGCCGTCAATGGCGATGGCACCTTCGATGTGGCGATCCCAGCGGGCGACACCACGTTCAGCATCTCGGTCCAAACCACCGACGATGGCGTGTACGAAGGTGACGAAACCTTCACACTGAGTGGTCAGACCGCGACACAAACCACAGCGATGACGGGTACAGCGACCCTCAAAGACGATGGCAGCGTGACACCACCGGATGGTTCGTCAGGCGACGATCGCCCAGCGGTATCCGCTATCAGCAGCCCAACGGTATCGGAAGGCGACAGCGCCACGTTTGACGTCAGCTTGAGCAACGCGAGCACGACAGCGACCACCGTGACCTTGACCTTAGCGGGCGACAGCGCCACCGCAGGCACGGACTTCACCAGTACCGAAGTGACCATCACCTACCAAGATGGCACCACCCAAACCGTGGCCGTCAATGGCGATGGCACCTTCGATGTGGCGATCCCAGCGGGCGACACCACGTTCAGCATCTCGGTCCAAACCACCGACGATGGCGTGTACGAAGGTGACGAAACCTTCACACTGAGTGGTCAGACCGCGACACAAACCACAGCGATGACGGGTACAGCGACCCTCAAAGACGATGGCAGCGTGACGCCACCGGATGGTTCGTCAGGCGACGATCGCCCAGCGGTATCCGCTATCAGCAGCCCAACGGTATCGGAAGGCGACAGCGCCACGTTTGACGTCAGCTTGAGCAACGCGAGCACGACAGCGACCACCGTGACCTTGACCTTAGCGGGCGAGAGCGCCACCGCAGGCACGGACTTCACCAGTACCGAAGTGACCATCACCTACCAAGATGGCACCACCCAAACCGTGGCCGTCAATGGCGATGGCACCTTCGATGTGGCGATCCCAGCGGGCGACACCACGTTCAGCATCTCGGTCCAAACCACCGACGATGGCGTGTACGAAGGTGACGAAACCTTCACACTGAGTGGTCAGACCGCGACACAAACCACAGCGATGACGGGTACAGCGACCATCACTGATGATGGCAGCGTGACGCCACCGGATGGTTCGTCAGGCGACGATCGCCCAGCGGTATCCGCTATCAGCAGCCCAACGGTATCGGAAGGCGACAGCGCCACGTTTGACGTCAGCTTGAGCAACGCGAGCACGACAGCGACCACCGTGACCTTGACCTTAGCGGGCGACAGCGCCACCGCAGGCACGGACTTCACCAGTACCGAAGTGACCATCACCTACCAAGATGGCACCACCCAAACCGTGGCCGTCAATGGCGATGGCACCTTCGATGTGGCGATCCCAGCGGGCGACACCACGTTCAGCATCTCGGTCCAAACCACCGACGATGGCGTGTACGAAGGTGACGAAACCTTCACACTGAGTGGTCAGACCGCGACACAAACCACAGCGATGACGGGTACAGCGACCATCACTGATGATGGCAGCGTCACACCACCGGATGGTTCGTCAGGCGACGATCGCCCAGCGGTATCCGCTATCAGCAGCCCAACGGTATCGGAAGGCGACAGCGCCACGTTTGACGTCAGCTTGAGCAACGCGAGCACGACAGCGACCACCGTGACCTTGACCTTAGCGGGCGAGAGCGCCACCGCAGGCACGGACTTCACCAGTACCGAAGTGACCATCACCTACCAAGATGGCACCACCCAAACCGTGGCCGTCAATGGCGATGGCACCTTCGATGTGGCGATCCCAGCGGGCGACACCACGTTCAGCATCTCGGTCCAAACCACCGACGATGGCGTGTACGAAGGTGACGAAACCTTCACACTGAGTGGTCAGACCGCGACACAAACCACAGCGATGACGGGTACAGCGACCCTCAAAGACGATGGCAGCGTGACGCCACCGGATGGTTCGTCAGGCGACGATCGCCCAGCGGTATCCGCTATCAGCAGCCCAACGGTATCGGAAGGCGACAGCGCCACGTTTGACGTCAGCTTGAGCAACGCGAGCACGACAGCGACCACCGTGACCTTGACCTTAGCGGGCGAGAGCGCCACCGCGGGCACGGACTTCACCAGTACCGAAGTGACCATCACCTACCAAGATGGCACCACCCAAACCGTGGCCGTCAATGGCGATGGCACCTTCGATGTGGCGATCCCAGCGGGCGACACCACGTTCAGCATCTCGGTCCAAACCACCGACGATGGCGTGTACGAAGGTGACGAAACCTTCACACTGAGTGGTCAGACCGCGACACAAACCACAGCGATGACGGGCACAGCGACCCTCAAAGACGATGGCAGCGTGACGCCACCGGATGGTTCGTCAGGCGACGATCGCCCAGCGGTATCCGCTATCAGCAGCCCAACGGTATCGGAAGGCGACAGCGCCACGTTTGACGTCAGCTTGAGCAACGCGAGCACGACAGCGACCACCGTGACCTTGACCTTAGCGGGCGAGAGCGCCACCGCGGGCACGGACTTCACCAGTACCGAAGTGACCATCACCTACCAAGATGGCACCACCCAAACCGTGGCCGTCAATGGCGATGGCACCTTCGATGTGGCGATCCCAGCGGGCGACACCACGTTCAGCATCTCGGTCCAAACCACCGACGATGGCGTGTACGAAGGTGACGAAACCTTCACACTGAGTGGTCAGACCGCGACACAAACCACAGCGATGACGGGTACAGCGACCATCACTGATGATGGCAGCGTGACGCCACCGGATGGTTCGTCAGGCGACGATCGCCCAGCGGTATCCGCTATCAGCAGCCCAACGGTATCGGAAGGCGACAGCGCCACGTTTGACGTCAGCTTGAGCAACGCGAGCACGACAGCGACCACCGTGACCTTGACCTTAGCGGGCGAGAGCGCCACCGCGGGCACGGACTTCACCAGTACCGAAGTGACCATCACCTACCAAGATGGCACCACCCAAACCGTGGCCGTCAATGGCGATGGCACCTTCGATGTGGCGATCCCAGCGGGCGACACCACGTTCAGCATCTCGGTCCAAACCACCGACGATGGCGTGTACGAAGGTGACGAAACCTTCACACTGAGTGGTCAGACCGCGACACAAACCACAGCGATGACGGGCACAGCGACCATCACTGATGATGGCAGCGTGACGCCACCGGATGGTTCGTCAGGCGACGATCGCCCAGCGGTATCCGCTATCAGCAGCCCAACGGTATCGGAAGGCGACAGCGCCACGTTTGACGTCAGCTTGAGCAACGCGAGCACGACAGCGACCACCGTGACCTTGACCTTAGCGGGCGAGAGCGCCACCGCGGGCACGGACTTCACCAGTACCGAAGTGACCATCACCTACCAAGATGGCACCACCCAAACCGTGGCCGTCAATGGCGATGGCACCTTCGATGTGGCGATCCCAGCGGGCGACACCACGTTCAGCATCTCGGTCCAAACCACCGACGATGGCGTGTACGAAGGTGACGAAACCTTCACACTGAGTGGTCAGACCGCGACACAAACCACAGCGATGACGGGTACAGCGACCCTCAAAGACGATGGCAGCGTGACACCACCGGATGGTTCGTCAGGCGACGATCGCCCAGCGGTATCCGCTATCAGCAGCCCAACGGTATCGGAAGGCGACAGCGCCACGTTTGACGTCAGCTTGAGCAACGCGAGCACGACAGCGACCACCGTGACCTTGACCTTAGCGGGCGACAGCGCCACCGCAGGCACGGACTTCACCAGTACCGAAGTGACCATCACCTACCAAGATGGCACCACCCAAACCGTGGCCGTCAATGGCGATGGCACCTTCGATGTGGCGATCCCAGCGGGCGACACCACGTTCAGCATCTCGGTCCAAACCACCGACGATGGCGTGTACGAAGGTGACGAAACCTTCACACTGAGTGGTCAGACCGCGACACAAACCACAGCGATGACGGGTACAGCGACCCTCAAAGACGATGGCAGCGTGACGCCACCGGATGGTTCGTCAGGCGACGATCGCCCAGCGGTATCCGCTATCAGCAGCCCAACGGTATCGGAAGGCGACAGCGCCACGTTTGACGTCAGCTTGAGCAACGCGAGCACGACAGCGACCACCGTGACCTTGACCTTAGCGGGCGAGAGCGCCACCGCAGGCACGGACTTCACCAGTACCGAAGTGACCATCACCTACCAAGATGGCACCACCCAAACCGTGGCCGTCAATGGCGATGGCACCTTCGATGTGGCGATCCCAGCGGGCGACACCACGTTCAGCATCTCGGTCCAAACCACCGACGATGGCGTGTACGAAGGTGACGAAACCTTCACACTGAGTGGTCAGACCGCGACACAAACCACAGCGATGACGGGTACAGCGACCATCACTGATGATGGCAGCGTGACGCCACCGGATGGTTCGTCAGGCGACGATCGCCCAGCGGTATCCGCTATCAGCAGCCCAACGGTATCGGAAGGCGACAGCGCCACGTTTGACGTCAGCTTGAGCAACGCGAGCACGACAGCGACCACCGTGACCTTGACCTTAGCGGGCGACAGCGCCACCGCAGGCACGGACTTCACCAGTACCGAAGTGACCATCACCTACCAAGATGGCACCACCCAAACCGTGGCCGTCAATGGCGATGGCACCTTCGATGTGGCGATCCCAGCGGGCGACACCACGTTCAGCATCTCGGTCCAAACCACCGACGATGGCGTGTACGAAGGTGACGAAACCTTCACACTGAGTGGTCAGACCGCGACACAAACCACAGCGATGACGGGTACAGCGACCATCACTGATGATGGCAGCGTCACACCACCGGATGGTTCGTCAGGCGACGATCGCCCAGCGGTATCCGCTATCAGCAGCCCAACGGTATCGGAAGGCGACAGCGCCACGTTTGACGTCAGCTTGAGCAACGCGAGCACGACAGCGACCACCGTGACCTTGACCTTAGCGGGCGAGAGCGCCACCGCAGGCACGGACTTCACCAGTACCGAAGTGACCATCACCTACCAAGATGGCACCACCCAAACCGTGGCCGTCAATGGCGATGGCACCTTCGATGTGGCGATCCCAGCGGGCGACACCACGTTCAGCATCTCGGTCCAAACCACCGACGATGGCGTGTACGAAGGTGACGAAACCTTCACACTGAGTGGTCAGACCGCGACACAAACCACAGCGATGACGGGTACAGCGACCATCACTGATGATGGCAGCGTGACGCCACCGGATGGTTCGTCAGGCGACGATCGCCCAGCGGTATCCGCTATCAGCAGCCCAACGGTATCGGAAGGCGACAGCGCCACGTTTGACGTCAGCTTGAGCAACGCGAGCACGACAGCGACCACCGTGACCTTGACCTTAGCGGGCGAGAGCGCCACCGCGGGCACGGACTTCACCAGTACCGAAGTGACCATCACCTACCAAGATGGCACCACCCAAACCGTGGCCGTCAATGGCGATGGCACCTTCGATGTGGCGATCCCAGCGGGCGACACCACGTTCAGCATCTCGGTCCAAACCACCGACGATGGCGTGTACGAAGGTGACGAAACCTTCACACTGAGTGGTCAGACCGCGACACAAACCACAGCGATGACGGGTACAGCGACCATCACTGATGATGGCAGCGTGACGCCACCGGATGGTTCGTCAGGCGACGATCGCCCAGCGGTATCCGCTATCAGCAGCCCAACGGTATCGGAAGGCGACAGCGCCACGTTTGACGTCAGCTTGAGCAACGCGAGCACGACAGCGACCACCGTGACCTTGACCTTAGCGGGCGAGAGCGCCACCGCGGGCACGGACTTCACCAGTACCGAAGTGACCATCACCTACCAAGATGGCACCACCCAAACCGTGGCCGTCAATGGCGATGGCACCTTCGATGTGGCGATCCCAGCGGGCGACACCACGTTCAGCATCTCGGTCCAAACCACCGACGATGGCGTGTACGAAGGTGACGAAACCTTCACACTGAGTGGTCAGACCGCGACACAAACCACAGCGATGACGGGCACAGCGACCCTCAAAGACGATGGCAGCGTGACGCCACCGGATGGTTCGTCAGGCGACGATCGCCCAGCGGTATCCGCTATCAGCAGCCCAACGGTATCGGAAGGCGACAGCGCCACGTTTGACGTCAGCTTGAGCAACGCGAGCACGACAGCGACCACCGTGACCTTGACCTTAGCGGGCGACAGCGCCACCGCAGGCACGGACTTCACCAGTACCGAAGTGACCATCACCTACCAAGATGGCACCACCCAAACCGTGGCCGTCAATGGCGATGGCACCTTCGATGTGGCGATCCCAGCGGGCGACACCACGTTCAGCATCTCGGTCCAAACCACCGACGATGGCGTGTACGAAGGTGACGAAACCTTCACACTGAGTGGTCAGACCGCGACACAAACCACAGCGATGACGGGCACAGCGACCCTCAAAGACGATGGCAGCGTGACGCCACCGGATGGTTCGTCAGGCGACGATCGCCCAGCGGTATCCGCTATCAGCAGCCCAACGGTATCGGAAGGCGACAGCGCCACGTTTGACGTCAGCTTGAGCAACGCGAGCACGACAGCGACCACCGTGACCTTGACCTTAGCGGGCGAGAGCGCCACCGCAGGCACGGACTTCACCAGTACCGAAGTGACCATCACCTACCAAGATGGCACCACCCAAACCGTGGCCGTCAATGGCGATGGCACCTTCGATGTGGCGATCCCAGCGGGCGACACCACGTTCAGCATCTCGGTCCAAACCACCGACGATGGCGTGTACGAAGGTGACGAAACCTTCACACTGAGTGGTCAGACCGCGACACAAACCACAGCGATGACGGGTACAGCGACCATCACTGATGATGGCAGCGTGACGCCACCGGATGGTTCGTCAGGCGACGATCGCCCAGCGGTATCCGCTATCAGCAGCCCAACGGTATCGGAAGGCGACAGCGCCACGTTTGACGTCAGCTTGAGCAACGCGAGCACGACAGCGACCACCGTGACCTTGACCTTAGCGGGCGACAGCGCCACCGCAGGCACGGACTTCACCAGTACCGAAGTGACCATCACCTACCAAGATGGCACCACCCAAACCGTGGCCGTCAATGGCGATGGCACCTTCGATGTGGCGATCCCAGCGGGCGACACCACGTTCAGCATCTCGGTCCAAACCACCGACGATGGCGTGTACGAAGGTGACGAAACCTTCACACTGAGTGGTCAGACCGCGACACAAACCACAGCGATGACGGGTACAGCGACCCTCAAAGACGATGGCAGCGTGACACCACCGGATGGTTCGTCAGGCGACGATCGCCCAGCGGTATCCGCTATCAGCAGCCCAACGGTATCGGAAGGCGACAGCGCCACGTTTGACGTCAGCTTGAGCAACGCGAGCACGACAGCGACCACCGTGACCTTGACCTTAGCGGGCGACAGCGCCACCGCAGGCACGGACTTCACCAGTACCGAAGTGACCATCACCTACCAAGATGGCACCACCCAAACCGTGGCCGTCAATGGCGATGGCACCTTCGATGTGGCGATCCCAGCGGGCGACACCACGTTCAGCATCTCGGTCCAAACCACCGACGATGGCGTGTACGAAGGTGACGAAACCTTCACACTGAGTGGTCAGACCGCGACACAAACCACAGCGATGACGGGTACAGCGACCCTCAAAGACGATGGCAGCGTGACACCACCGGATGGTTCGTCAGGCGACGATCGCCCAGCGGTATCCGCTATCAGCAGCCCAACGGTATCGGAAGGCGACAGCGCCACGTTTGACGTCAGCTTGAGCAACGCGAGCACGACAGCGACCACCGTGACCTTGACCTTAGCGGGCGACAGCGCCACCGCAGGCACGGACTTCACCAGTACCGAAGTGACCATCACCTACCAAGATGGCACCACCCAAACCGTGGCCGTCAATGGCGATGGCACCTTCGATGTGGCGATCCCAGCGGGCGACACCACGTTCAGCATCTCGGTCCAAACCACCGACGATGGCGTGTACGAAGGTGACGAAACCTTCACACTGAGTGGTCAGACCGCGACACAAACCACAGCGATGACGGGTACAGCGACCCTCAAAGACGATGGCAGCGTGACACCACCGGATGGTTCGTCAGGCGACGATCGCCCAGCGGTATCCGCTATCAGCAGCCCAACGGTATCGGAAGGCGACAGCGCCACGTTTGACGTCAGCTTGAGCAACGCGAGCACGACAGCGACCACCGTGACCTTGACCTTAGCGGGCGAGAGCGCCACCGCAGGCACGGACTTCACCAGTACCGAAGTGACCATCACCTACCAAGATGGCACCACCCAAACCGTGGCCGTCAATGGCGATGGCACCTTCGATGTGGCGATCCCAGCGGGCGACACCACGTTCAGCATCTCGGTCCAAACCACCGACGATGGCGTGTACGAAGGTGACGAAACCTTCACACTGAGTGGTCAGACCGCGACACAAACCACAGCGATGACGGGTACAGCGACCATCACTGATGATGGCAGCGTCACACCACCGGATGGTTCGTCAGGCGACGATCGCCCAGCGGTATCCGCTATCAGCAGCCCAACGGTATCGGAAGGCGACAGCGCCACGTTTGACGTCAGCTTGAGCAACGCGAGCACGACAGCGACCACCGTGACCTTGACCTTAGCGGGCGAGAGCGCCACCGCAGGCACGGACTTCACCAGTACCGAAGTGACCATCACCTACCAAGATGGCACCACCCAAACCGTGGCCGTCAATGGCGATGGCACCTTCGATGTGGCGATCCCAGCGGGCGACACCACGTTCAGCATCTCGGTCCAAACCACCGACGATGGCGTGTACGAAGGTGACGAAACCTTCACACTGAGTGGTCAGACCGCGACACAAACCACAGCGATGACGGGTACAGCGACCATCACTGATGATGGCAGCGTGACGCCACCGGATGGTTCGTCAGGCGACGATCGCCCAGCGGTATCCGCTATCAGCAGCCCAACGGTATCGGAAGGCGACAGCGCCACGTTTGACGGCAGCTTGAGCAACGCGAGCACGACAGCGACCACCGTGACCTTGACCTTAGCGGGCGACAGCGCCACCGCGGGCACGGACTTCACCAGTACCGAAGTGACCATCACCTACCAAGATGGCACCACCCAAACCGTGGCGGTCAATGGCGATGGCACCTTCGATGTGGCGATCCCAGCGGGCGACACCACGTTCAGCATCTCGGTCCAAACCACCGACGATGGCGTGTACGAAGGTGACGAAACCTTCACACTGAGTGGTCAGACCGCGACACAAACCACAGCGATGACGGGTACAGCGACCCTCAAAGACGATGGCAGCGTGACACCACCGGATGGTTCGTCAGGCGACGATCGCCCAGCGGTATCCGCTATCAGCAGCCCAACGGTATCGGAAGGCGACAGCGCCACGTTTGACGTCAGCTTGAGCAACGCGAGCACGACAGCGACCACCGTGACCTTGACCTTAGCGGGCGACAGCGCCACCGCAGGCACGGACTTCACCAGTACCGAAGTGACCATCACCTACCAAGATGGCACCACCCAAACCGTGGCCGTCAATGGCGATGGCACCTTCGATGTGGCGATCCCAGCGGGCGACACCACGTTCAGCATCTCGGTCCAAACCACCGACGATGGCGTGTACGAAGGTGACGAAACCTTCACACTGAGTGGTCAGACCGCGACACAAACCACAGCGATGACGGGTACAGCGACCCTCAAAGACGATGGCAGCGTGACGCCACCGGATGGTTCGTCAGGCGACGATCGCCCAGCGGTATCCGCTATCAGCAGCCCAACGGTATCGGAAGGCGACAGCGCCACGTTTGACGTCAGCTTGAGCAACGCGAGCACGACAGCGACCACCGTGACCTTGACCTTAGCGGGCGAGAGCGCCACCGCGGGCACGGACTTCACCAGTACCGAAGTGACCATCACCTACCAAGATGGCACCACCCAAACCGTGGCCGTCAATGGCGATGGCACCTTCGATGTGGCGATCCCAGCGGGCGACACCACGTTCAGCATCTCGGTCCAAACCACCGACGATGGCGTGTACGAAGGTGACGAAACCTTCACACTGAGTGGTCAGACCGCGACACAAACCACAGCGATGACGGGCACAGCGACCCTCAAAGACGATGGCAGCGTGACGCCACCGGATGGTTCGTCAGGCGACGATCGCCCAGCGGTATCCGCTATCAGCAGCCCAACGGTATCGGAAGGCGACAGCGCCACGTTTGACGTCAGCTTGAGCAACGCGAGCACGACAGCGACCACCGTGACCTTGACCTTAGCGGGCGAGAGCGCCACCGCGGGCACGGACTTCACCAGTACCGAAGTGACCATCACCTACCAAGATGGCACCACCCAAACCGTGGCCGTCAATGGCGATGGCACCTTCGATGTGGCGATCCCAGCGGGCGACACCACGTTCAGCATCTCGGTCCAAACCACCGACGATGGCGTGTACGAAGGTGACGAAACCTTCACACTGAGTGGTCAGACCGCGACACAAACCACAGCGATGACGGGTACAGCGACCATCACTGATGATGGCAGCGTGACGCCACCGGATGGTTCGTCAGGCGACGATCGCCCAGCGGTATCCGCTATCAGCAGCCCAACGGTATCGGAAGGCGACAGCGCCACGTTTGACGTCAGCTTGAGCAACGCGAGCACGACAGCGACCACCGTGACCTTGACCTTAGCGGGCGAGAGCGCCACCGCAGGCACGGACTTCACCAGTACCGAAGTGACCATCACCTACCAAGATGGCACCACCCAAACCGTGGCCGTCAATGGCGATGGCACCTTCGATGTGGCGATCCCAGCGGGCGACACCACGTTCAGCATCTCGGTCCAAACCACCGACGATGGCGTGTACGAAGGTGACGAAACCTTCACACTGAGTGGTCAGACCGCGACACAAACCACAACGATGACGGGTACAGCGACCATCACTGATGATGGCAGCGTGACGCCACCGGATGGTTCGTCAGGCGACGATCGCCCAGCGGTATCCGCTATCAGCAGCCCAACGGTATCGGAAGGCGACAGCGCCACGTTTGACGTCAGCTTGAGCAACGCGAGCACGACAGCGACCACCGTGACCTTGACCTTAGCGGGCGACAGCGCCACCGCAGGCACGGACTTCACCAGTACCGAAGTGACCATCACCTACCAAGATGGCACCACCCAAACCGTGGCCGTCAATGGCGATGGCACCTTCGATGTGGCGATCCCAGCGGGCGACACCACGTTCAGCATCTCGGTCCAAACCACCGACGATGGCGTGTACGAAGGTGACGAAACCTTCACACTGAGTGGTCAGACCGCGACACAAACCACAGCGATGACGGGTACAGCGACCATCACTGATGATGGCAGCGTGACGCCACCGGATGGTTCGTCAGGCGACGATCGCCCAGCGGTATCCGCTATCAGCAGCCCAACGGTATCGGAAGGCGACAGCGCCACGTTTGACGTCAGCTTGAGCAACGCGAGCACGACAGCGACCACCGTGACCTTGACCTTAGCGGGCGAGAGCGCCACCGCAGGCACGGACTTCACCAGTACCGAAGTGACCATCACCTACCAAGATGGCACCACCCAAACCGTGGCCGTCAATGGCGATGGCACCTTCGATGTGGCGATCCCAGCGGGCGACACCACGTTCAGCATCTCGGTCCAAACCACCGACGATAACGTCTTTGAAGGGGATGAAACCTTCACATTGAGTGGCAAGACCGCGACTCAGTCGAGCGCGGTCACAGGCATAGCTACCATCACAGACGAAGCGACGCCGAGCACCGAAGACACGGTGACGGTGACGTTAACTGGCCCAGACAGCATCGTCGAAGGCGAAACGAGCGGTGAGTACACCGTGACGTTGAGTGACGCGGCGCCAGCGGGCACGGTGATCACCTTAAGCTACAGCTACACCACGGCGTCGGGCGCCGACATTGTGGAGACCGCGCAAGCGTTGGTGGGCGCTGACGGCAAGACGGCGACCTTCACCATCGAGACGGTGGATGACAAATTGGCGGAAGGCAGTGAAGCGTTCACAGTGAGCGTGAGTGGCGTGCAAACGCCAGAGGGCGAGGCGGTGTTCGAGGCGCTGAACCTTGACAACGCGACCAAGCAGACGACCATCACAGACAACGACGCCCCACCAACGGTTTCTATTAGCTCTAATGCAGTAGTGTCAGAGGAAGGCCTAGATCTCGGACTTAAAGATGAACAAGGATCTCCAGATATCACTAATAGTGCTGTTGCATCTGGCATTATTACTATTGGTGATGTTGATAGTGAAGGGGTAACTGTAACGCTATCTGGTCCAAATGACATTACATCTGGAGGTGAGAATGTCGGATGGGCATGGAATGAAAGTTCTCATACGTTGATGGGTTTTACTGGCTCAGTAGCTGCTGGTAACTATCAAGCTGTGATGGAAGTTGCCCTCACCCCGCCAAATGACAGTACGAAGGGCGATTGGGGCTACGAAGTTAAATTGCTAGAGCCTATCGATCACCCTACAAAAGATGCAGAAGATGCGCTTAGCTTTGATATCACAGTTTCGGTCTCTGACGGTCAAACTACAACGGATACTAAACTCAATGTCACCATCGAAGACGATGCGCCAATTGCGGCTGATATGGAGCCAGTGTCGTTGACTGCAACAGGTATTCCCGATGTATTGGTGGGTAAATTTAACTTAACCGATTACGATGATGACCAGTGGTCTATTGATGGTGGTAAGTTTACGATTACAGCGAAAGGCTTTGAATCTTCATTGTCTGCTGATTTGGTTGATGCCCAAATTAACGGTAGCTCGTCAGGCATTGGTGTAAGTAGTGTTGGCTCGCCCTACCATAATATTGAAAATGAAGTCGATTTCCGTAAGTTTGCTGATGGAACAACCGCTTCTGAAGAGATCATCGTTAAACTCGATCCCAATACCGTTGCTTATGGCGCTAAGATTGAATTTAGCAAAATGTTCAAAGGCGAGCTAGAAAGTGGCATTGTTGAATTCTGGCGTGGGGATGTTCTTATCGCAACGCAGGAGTTCACTTCTGATGAAGCAAGCGGCAACTATGCTGAGAACTTTTCAGTCCAGCAAGGTGGTTTTGATACCATGGTGATTAAAGCCACTGACAACGGAAAGCCATTTGATCATAAGGATAACAGTGACTTTACTGTGAAAAGTATTGAGTTTATCGGCTCTGATTCGCCAACGGTGATTGCCTACGGGTCTGGTACCGTTACGCCTCAGTGGGGGGCAGATGGTCCTGGGACACTGACACTTATTGGATTAAATGAGTCAGAGACTTTAGAGACAGCCAACGGATCACCCGTTAATGTGGTCGCAGAAAGCGCGAACACTATAGTGGGTAAAGATGCCAATAATAACTTGGTGTTTAAACTTGAGTTCACGCCGGCAACAGGTAAGTGGGAGTTTTATCAGTATCAAAACATTAAATCACCAACCGGTGATGCAGACATTGACTTTAAAGTACAAGTCACAGATGCCGATGGAGACAGCGCGCAACTTGGTTTTGCTGTTAAGCCGATGTCTCCACCAGTGATCGGTGAGCTGACACTTAATATGTCAGAAGAGGGATTACAAGGCGGTATTGCTGATGGTTCGTCAATATCAAATTCCCAAGATACGACAAACAATACTAGTGCAGATGGTCAACTGAGTTTGTCTAACGTTTCTCAGTTATCGATGGGTATACCGACTGATAGTTATACCTCTGACGGGGTCGCAATCAGTTGGACATTATCGGCAGATAAGCAAACTCTTACAGGATCTGCGGGTGCGAATAAGGTCGTTGAGTTTACTTTAGATAACCTAGGTAACGTCAACAGTACCCTACACGCCCCGATTGATCACCCTAATAAGGCAGGTGAGGATAGTTTGGTTATCAATATCCCACTTGAGGCGAAAAATGCTGCAGGTGCTATTGGAGCAGGCAAAGTCACTGTTGTTATTGAAGATGATGCGCCCGTTGCGAAAGAAGTGTTCCACGTTGCAGAGTCTGAGCTGAAACAAGGTGCCAACGTTCAATTGATTCTAGACATTTCTGGCTCAATGGATACCAGTGCAGGAAATGGTAAGAGTCGCCTAGATGTGATGAAAGAATCAGCTAAACAACTGTTAGAGCAATACCAAGCGATGGGACAAACCAAAGTTCAATTGGTTGTTTTCCACAGTGAAGCAGAAGTTAAATCACAAGGTAATTCAGTCTGGATGACTGTTAAACAGGCAATAAATTATATTAATGGGCTATCTACTAAAGGAACTACTGATTACGATCACGCAATTGAGTTAGCTGAAGACAATTGGTCAGGTCTCAATACCGGTGGATTACTAACAGGAGCAACTAATGTTAGCTATTTCCTCTCCGACGGCGAACCTTACGATGGTGATTATGTACGGAGCAATGGTAATAAGGTATGGAACCCGAATACTATTGAACCAAACGAGTTATCTAGTTGGATTACTCATTTGCAAGCGAATCAGATCACTGCTCTAGCCTATGGTATGGGCAATAATGTTCCACAAGGTGAGCTGGACAAGGTGGCTTATGATGGACACCTTAATCTTGATACCAACGCAGTCGTCGTGCCTGATGTGACAAAGCTTCCACCAATTTTGTTACAGTCTGTTATTCAACCTATTGGCGGTAATTTACTGAACTCAGGTGATGGATACGGTATTGGTGCGGATGGTGGTGTGATTAGTGCAATCACTATCCAGGGTGTTACGTACTCATTTAATGGCCATTCAGTTAGCGCATCAGGTCAGCCAACATCACTCAAGTACGATTTTGACCCATCGACCAAAACATTATCAATTTATATTGATAACAAGCATTCATTGGTCATTGATTTGGACGATGGTAGCTATCAGTTCTTTGGCGCGTCTGTAACGCCTGCGGTTAAGCTTGAGTTCGGTTATACCCTAAAAGACAACGATGGAGATGTCAGCTCCAACACCATGACTTTTGTTGTAGGGGCCGATATTAAATCTTCAGGTGAACAGATTGATTCGGTTCAAATGTATGACCCGAATTCAACCAATCAAAAAGTCGAATGGTCGTCAACTGGTAGCTCTGGACCGAGCGTTAAACTTTATGAACACGCCGAAAAAGGTTTGGTGGTCGATGTGGGCGCTGGCGGAGATAATGTTTATCTCGGCAAAGGTGATGATATTATTTTCTTGGGTGATAGTCATGTAGAAGGACTGGACGATAATGCGCAGGCAGTGCAAAAAGAACAAACAGCACTCCAAGCATTGAAAGAGTTTGGTTCTGGTAAAGATAGCATTTGGTTGCAAGACCCAAATAATGAAGATAGTGCGCTCAAAATAACTAACTCTAGTAATGCCTACATAGATATTGCTCACGGCGGTGGTGGTGACGACCGAATTTACGGGCAAGGTGGTGTTGATCTGATCTTTGGCGGCTCAGGTAATGACCAGCTCTATGGTGGTGATGGCAATGATGGTCTACGGGGTGGTACAGGCGATGATATCCTTGATGGCGGCTTAGGCAACGACATCCTGATCGGCGGTCTTGGTGATGATATCCTAACGGGTGGTGATGGTATGGATATCTTCAAGTTCATTGACCACGGTACAGGAGTGCGTGATGGTGAGAGAGACACCATTACTGACTTTACTGCCGGTGAAGATAAGATTGATCTTTCTGATCTGCTCCATACAGATCAGAATGACTCTATCGATTCATTGCTGGAGAGTAACGAGATAGGCCTTACTCTTAACGGTGGTCACTTAGAACTGACGATTTCAGATGGTTCTAGCCATCAAACGGTGGTTATTGAGAATGGTGCATCGCAGTATCAGTCTTACATCGCCGATGGTGAAATTACCAACATGAATGCAATTTTGAACGACTTGCTAAAAATTCATGAGAACTAAACAAAAGGGCCGAAAGGCTAATGCCGATCAGTTAAGCCAAAAATGATCAGTTGAACGATCCTGCAGATAGCTTATAAAGGCTCTAAGTATTCCCACTTAGAGCCTTTTCTTTTGCAATTAACGACAGCCCTCTCACTCGCCAATAGCTATGCTCCAAATACAGAGCAACTAGGACAACTTAGTGACATCCTGTGCCCAGACTTCATTAATCAATGTCTTGAAACGTCGGGGGTAGCAACGGTTCGAAAGCGCAGAATCCCTCTTGATATGGCGGTTTGGTCTGTGATTGCTATGTCTCTCTATCGACAAGAAACCTCTGTGGAGTATCGTTTCCAAAGCTCAATTGGCTCTGCCTGGAAAACGAGCGCTTGTCGCTCCTAGCGCCATCGTTCAGGCGAGACAGAGACTTGGTGAGCAGGCAGTGAAAGAAGTTTTTGTTCAAAGTCAGAAGTTGTGGAATGAAGAGGCTCAACATCCTACTTGGGCTGGCTTAAAGCTTCTTTCTGTCGATGGCGTGGTATGGCGAACACCGGACAGCGATGAAAATAGGGACACCTTTCAAGCCCCCTCGAACCAAAATAGCGAAGGCGCCTTCCCTCAAGTTCGTATGGTGTGCCAGATGGAAGTGACAAGTCATATGCTGATTGCAAGTGCATTCGATAGCTACAAAACCAATGAAATGGTATTGGCTGAACAACTCATCGACACGACACCAGATAATAGTTTAACCCTGTTTGATAGAGGCTTTTTCTCACTAGGTCTACTCAATCGCTGGGCGTCGACAGGCGTTGAGCGCCATTGGTTAATGCCAATGAAGAAAGGTACGCAGTATACGATAATCAGTAAGCTTGGCAGGAATGATAGAATAGTCCGCTTGCAGTCTAGCCCTCAAGCCAGAAAGAAGTTCTCGGACTTGCCAGAGTCAGTCATGGTCAGGCTCATAACCAAAACGATAAAGGGAAAAGAGGTCAATATCCTTACGTCGATGACCGGCTACCCTTGCGCAGAAATCGCTGACCTATACAGCCATCGATGGGAAATTGAGGTTGGTTATAGAGAAATGAAGTCATCGCTACTTAAGAACCAATTTACCTTACGCAGTGAAAAGCCAGAGATGGTCCGTCAAGAGCTATGGGGGTTGCTACTGAGCTACAATATCATCCGTTATCAGATGATAAATATGGCGAAACAAATCCCGGGGCTACACCCGAATCAGCTGAGCTTCACGACAAGCGCGAATGCCATTATCCACCTAATCCACAGCTTTTTGCTCGAGTCGGCTGGGACGATAACGAAACGAATAAATGACTTGCTTGAAGAAGCTCACCACCATGTTCTTCCTGTTAAGCGGGAAGATAGAATGTACCCTAGAGCGATAAAGCCCAAAGCGAAGAAGTACCCTAATAAAAAGAATGCCAGTCAGCTTAACTGACTGGCATTAGCCGAAAGGCCCTTTTTAATGATCCCAATTTTTATTGGCCATGACCGCGTGAGTACGCTTAAAGCACCTTACACGCAAACCCTTTAAGGTAGAAACCTTCTGGGTAGGCCGTGTCGGTTGGGTGATCGGCCGCCTGTTCGAAACGCTCTACAAATTTGACGCTTCTGCCAGCATCGACGGCGGCATCGGCAATGATTTTTTGGAACAACACTTGGTCCATAAGGCCGGAGCAAGAGTAGGTGAGCAGTGTGCCGCCAGGTCTGAGGATTTGCATCGCGAGCATGTTGATGTCTTTATAACCACGACATGCGCCATTAAGCTGTGCTTTGCTTTCGGCAAATTTTGGTGGATCCATGATCACCACGTCAAATTGAGTGCCTTGGTCGCGGTATTCGCGTAGCAGTTTGAACACATCGGCGTTTAGGAATACGGCGCGTTTCTTGGAGATATCAAATTCGTTCAACTCTGCGTTGAATTTTGCAGTGTCCAAGGCGGGTTGCGAGACGTCTGCGTTGATCACGCGTTTGGCTCCGCCTTTTAAAGCATACAGACCAAAACCGCCGGTATAGGAAAAGCAGTTTAAAACCTCTTTATCTTTGACATATTTCATCGCTTGTTGGCGGCTGTCGCGTTGATCGAGGTAGAAACCGGTCTTGTGGCCTCCGACGATGTCGACGCTAATTTTGACGCCATTTTCTTCGATAACGACCGATTTAGGCGGCAATTCACCGTGTAATACACCAGTGGTTTCTTTCAGTCCCTCTTTTTTACGAACGGCCACATCTGAGCGTTTCGTAAACATTGCAGTCAGGAAATACCTCAACCAAAGCGTCAACAATATTTTGTTTTTGATGTTCTGCACCCGCGCTGAGTAGTTGGCAGACAAAGAAATTTTGGTAACGGTCGATGGTGACACCTGGCATTCCATCGGATTCTGCCGCGATCAAGCGATAACCCGTCAAACCATCACGTTCAATAATTTCTTGACGAAGAAGCTGCGCGTCTTGGAGACGTTTTACAAAAAACGCTTTGTTAATGTCTTGTTTTTCAAAGCTCCATACGCGAGCGCGAATTTGCGATTCAGGAGAGTAGGCCGCTTTTGCCAACCATTTACCATCGTGAGCCAATACGTCAACGGTTTCTCCCAGTTGCGGATTGCCTTCCACCTTGTCGATGCCACGAGAAAAAATCCATGGGTGACGTCTGATGACGGATTTCTCACGGCCTTTGGCTAAATAGATTGAAGCAGACATTGCAGTACTCTTAAGAAATTTGAAAGTGGGGTATTTTCATGGAATCAGCG
Organism: Vibrio cidicii; assembly: GCF_009763805.1. Lineage (NCBI taxonomy): Bacteria > Pseudomonadati > Pseudomonadota > Gammaproteobacteria > Vibrionales > Vibrionaceae > Vibrio > Vibrio cidicii. The sequence goes on from NZ_CP046804.1 coordinate 1,027,515, forward strand.
TAGAAAAGCAAATAACAAAAAGGCCGCGTTATGCGGCCTGATTAACTTGGATGATCGTTAAGCTTTCAGCCCAGTGAGCAAGCTTTCCATGGCGTCACTTTGTGTACGAAGTTGCTCAACATTACGTGATGTCATGGTGATCATTTCGCAAACCTGATTGGACTGATGACGTATCTCCTCAACGCTTGCGGCAATATTGTCGGCCACGACGCCTTGCTCTTCAGCTGCCGTTGCAATTTGTAAGCTACTATCGGAGATAGTTTGGTTCTTATCGGCGAGCGAGGCGATTTCATGATTCACTTCCGACATCAACGCTTGCCCTTGGCTGGCATTGCTCACGGTTACTTCCATCAGCTTGGTCAGTGATTGGCTGTTACGTTGTAATGCTTCAATCATGGACTGAATTTCGACGGTTGCTTTCTGAGTTCTTCCCGCTAACGCGCGAACCTCATCCGCCACGACTGCAAAACCACGTCCTTGTTCACCCGCACGTGCGGCTTCTATCGCGGCGTTCAGAGCCAATAGGTTAGTTTGCTCTGAAATACCGTTGATGGTGGTGACCACTTCATCAATTTGCGCTGCATTGGCATCGAGCTCTTCTACTGCCTGAGAAGCAGATTGAATTTCTGTCGACAGTTTAGAAATCGAACTCAAGGTGTTCACCACTTTCACCTGACCAGATTGTGCCACGCTACGTGCATCTTCCGTTTGAGTGCTGGAGTCATGCGCTAAATTGGCGACTTCACGGATAGTCGACGCCATCTGTTCTGTGGCACTGGCGAGAGAATTGAGGTGCTCTTGCTGAGTGCCTGAAATGTCAGAGCTCTTATGCATCGACTGGTTCAAGTCTGAGCTGATCTGCTGCATCAAAGCGACGGATTCTTGGATAGACAACACCATCTTTTGCTCACGCTCTGCCACTTTATCGATCGTAATTGCAATGGTACTGAACTCGTCTCTCACCAGAAAGAAGTTCATACGGGCAGTGAGATCGCCACTGGCTAAGGTGCTCAGCGCTTTATTCATGGTGAACATCGCGCCGCCAATAAAGGTCATGATGTAGTAGACACCCATCGCCAAAACAAACAGCGAACCGAGAATAATAGTGAGGTGCGTACTTGAGAGTGCCGATAACAAATTGCCTTGCTGTGAAGAGACCAGACTAAACGCGCCATTCATCACCGAAACCGCGTCTTTTCCGTTGCCAATTGCTATTGCCGGGTAAGCGGAGAGCAGTTCAGCGACTTGATTACGCGTCAAATTTCCCGATTCAATCAGACCTTTAACCAGCATGAGCTGATCTTGATACGCTTCATTTAGCATCGCATCTGCGGCGTTGGTGAGAACAAAAGTCAGCATCAATAATGCTAAAACTGGGAGGAGGAAGAGCAAATAGAATTTTTCTTGAATTTTTAAGTGGATGAGATACTTATCAATCCAACGAAATGGAATTTCTTTCATAATTATTATACTCGTAGTGACCCACTGTCCTTCGTGGGGTGAATAGAGTTGATAAATATATCACTCAAAAAAACGGAGAGGTATACGGATGACAAAACGATGCGAGAAATTTGTGGTCTCGGGCATAGTTCAGGGCGTTGGCTTTCGCTATCACACGTCACATCAAGGGTTGAAGCTGGGGTTAGTCGGCTATGCAAAGAATCTGCACAACGGCAATGTTGAAGTGATCGCTTGCGGCGAAGAAGAAAGCCTTGAGGCATTTGCTCGTTGGCTGAACCACGGCCCCAAAACGGCGCAAGTTGATGCATTGAGCCGAGAAGAGAGTGTTTATCGAGACTTTGATGGGTTCGAGATCTTGTAGCCATCCTTGGTTACAAGATCGCTTATAAGCATTTTGCGGGTTTAGGCAATCCAGCCAATTTGGTGGCTTGTTTTGCCGGCCCTTGCTTAAAAAGCTTAAATAAGTATTTGCTGTTTCCTTTTTCTGGACCATGCGCTTTTTCCATCGCTTTTACCAGCATTCTCACCGCAGGAGAGGTGTTAAATTCCAGATAGAAGTTGCGAACAAAGTGGATCACTTCCAAATGTGCGTCGGTCAATTCAATCCCTTCTTGCTCCGCGAGTATGGCGATCATACCTTCATCCCACACCGTGTGATCGAGCAGGTAGCCTTGAGCATCAGTTTCAATTTCTTTTCCGTTATAAACAAACATGGTGGATATCCGTCGTTGTTTCGACAAGTGGCGACAAAGAAGGGTAGAGTAGCCTAGTCTTCGTCGATAGCTCAACCGAAGTTTGTTCAAATTGAATTGAATGGCTAAATTTAATGCGTCGTTCAAAAGGGCGTTTTAGAAGCTCAAATTGCATATATATGCGAGTTGGTTAGAAATTTTTCGGGGTGAGTAGCATTAATATTGCCAATAAATTGAAAATATGCGCATAAAAAAAGCCCGAGTTCGGGCTTTTTTTATGTTGAAAACGAGATTAATCGTCGTTCATGATGCCAAGAATACTTAGCAAGCTAGTGAACAAGTTGAGAATGTTCAAGTACATCGAGATGGTTGCACTGACGTAGTTGGTTTCTTCTCCACGTACGATACGGCTAGTGTCGTACAGAATAAAGCCAGAGAAAACCAGAGCAGAAACGCTACTGATAACCAACTGACCCAGTGTCGAACCCACAAAGATGTTAATAATGGCGGCGACGATGACGATGATCAAGCCGGCCATCAGGAAGTTACGCATAAAAGAGAAATCTTTTTTGCTCGTGATGGTGTAAGCAGACAGGCCAAGGAACACCATGCCGGTTAAACCTAGCGCTTGTGCGATGATGGTTGGGCCGCTAGGAATAGACGCGTAGTAGGTTAGCATTGGACCTAATGCACCGCCCATTAGGGTTGTAAAGACAAACGTCCAGACAACCCCCATTGAAGAGTTGATGCTACGTGGTAGTGCAAAAAACAGAATACCAATTGCGGCAAGTTGCATGACGAGCGCCACGATGGGCGAAATCCCAATCGCCATCGTTGCCATTGCTGCAACAGCACTAGTGACTAAGGTCATAGACAGTAGGAAGTAGGTGTTCTTCAGTACTTTATTTGTCTGAAGGGTACTTTCCATACTGGTTGTACGAGAAAACATTGGACTGTTCATAATCTTCCTCTTAAAAAGATCAGTTTACTTATATGTACATTTATGAGGCCGATAGTTCCAAAAATCAAGCCTGACGTTGTACCTAACTAGGCAAAATAATAGTAGAAATAGTAACTTATGTATCGCTTAAGTTGTAACACTTTATTGCGAATCGGTAAAAGAAAAAGAGGTGTTTCGCAACACCTCTTGGTTTTTCTCTGTTTTAATGGTGGAGTATTTGTGCGAGGAAATTCTGAGTTCGATCAGATTGCGGATTTTCGAAGAAATCTTTCGGATTATTCTCTTCAATGATTTCACCCGCATCCATGAATATCACTCTGTCTGCCACTTCTTTGGCAAAACCCATTTCGTGGGTAACACAAAGCATGGTCATTCCTTCTTCAGCAAGCTCAACCATTACGTCTAAGACCTCACGTACCATTTCTGGGTCCAGCGCGGAGGTCGGCTCGTCAAACAGCATCACTTTAGGACTCATACACAGCGATCTTGCAATCGCAACACGCTGCTGCTGACCACCTGACAACTGACCTGGAAACTTGTCTGCTTGCTCAGGAATGCGTACACGTTCAAGGTATTTCATCGCGATCGCTTCCGCTTCTTCTTTAGGCATCTTTTTCACCCAAATGGGGGCGAGCGTGCAGTTTTCTAAGACTGTCAGGTGTGGGAAGAGGTTAAAGTGCTGAAAACACATGCCGACTTCTTTTCTCACCGCCTCAATGTTTTTTAAGTCCTCGGTCAATTCAGTGCCAGAAACGATAATTTGCCCTGCTTGGTGTTCTTCCAAGCGGTTTATGCAGCGGATCATGGTGGACTTACCAGAGCCGGACGGGCCACAAATAACAATTTTCTCGCCCTTTTTGACATTCAAATTGATGTTTTTCAGTACGTGAAACTCACCGTACCACTTGTTCATATCCTTCAGTTGGATCATGTAATCTTGTTGTTGCGTCATAATACGTCCTTGAGCTTACAGAGTTATCGTTTGTGACCGGTGTGTAGTTTATTTTCCAACCATATCGAATATCTCGACATGCCAAAACAAAATACCCAGAACACTAACGCGACAAATACATAACTTTCGGTAGCAAAACCGAGCCATTCGGGGTCGGTATTGGCTGCTTGTCCAATGCCTAATACATCGAACATACCGATGATGAGTACCAGGCTGGTGTCTTTGAAAAGGCCGATAAAGGTGTTCACGATTGAGGGGATAGTAATCTTCAGTGCTTGAGGAAGAATAATTAGCCCCATTTTCTTCCAGTAACTCAAACCAAGCGCATCAGCCGCTTCATATTGACCTTTGGAAATGGCTTGCAAGCCACCACGAACCACTTCTGCCATATAGGCGGCACTGAACATGACCACGCCTATCAATGCACGGATCAGTTTGTCAGTCTCAGATCCTTCAGACAAGAACAGAGGCAACATGACTGACGCCATGAATAGTACGGTAATCAGCGGCACTCCTCGCCACACTTCAATATAGACGGTACACATACTGCGAATGATCGGCATATCTGAGCGCCTTCCTAGTGCCAAGGCGACGCCAATAGGCAGCGAAACGACGATGCCAACCAGTGCAATGATCAGTGTGACTAACAAGCCTCCCCATTTGTGGGTTTCGACCACTTCTAGGCCAAATATGCCGCCGTATAGCAGAGCAGCGATAATAAATGGATAGATGTTGACGAAAAAGAGCCAAATCCAAGTGCGCTTCGGTGTTTTCTCATAGGCTAAAAGCACAGTGAAAATCGCTAAAGATGCATAGAATAGGCGAGGGCGCCACAGTTCAGCTTGAGGATAAAAGCCATACATAAATTGTTCCCAGCGAACGCTGATGAACACCCAACACGCCCCTTCGCGTGTACAGTCGTCTCTGGTTAAGCCAGACCAATCAGCACTGATGAACGCCCAATCTACGATTTGCCAAAGTGCTGACAGTGCAAAATAGGCCAGAATCACAGTGACAATTGAGTTTACAGGGCCATTAAACAGATTTTTCCGCAGCCAACCAATAATCCCAACAGTGTTCGCTGGCGGTGGCAGATTCGGTTGAAATTGATGTACTTGCATATTATCTCTCCACCAGCGCAACTTTCTTGTTGTAAAGGTTCATCAAGGCTGAAGTTAAAAGACTTAACGTTAGATAAACCGCCATGGTCATCGCAATGATCTCAATCGCTTGTCCGGTTTGGTTCAATGTTGTACCAGCAAAAACAGAGACTAAATCCGGATAACCAATCGCCATAGCAAGTGAGGAGTTTTTGGTCAGGTTCAAGTACTGGCTGGTCAACGGTGGAATAATGATTCTCAGCGCTTGAGGAATAATCACCAGCTTTAAAGTGCGCGCTCGAGGTAAGCCTAGAGACATCGCGGCTTCAGTCTGGCCATGGCTGACGGCATTGATACCAGAGCGAACAATTTCTGCGATAAATGCCGCAGTATAAATACTGAGTGCGACCAATAGCGCAGCTAACTCGGGAATAATACTAATGCCACCGCGAAAATTGAAACCTTTGAGTTCAGGGTATTCAAATGCGATTGGCGAGCCAGCAATAAAGTAAACCAATACCGGGAGCACTATCACTAAAGAGAAGGCGATGCGTCCCATCGGGGTTTGTTGACCGGTGAGCTTTTGTTTGTTTTTTGCCCAAATGCCAATAAAAATTGTCGCCAACACACCTGCAATTAACGCGGCGAAAACAAATGCACTGCCAGATTCAAAGAGCGGTTTTGGGAAAAACAGTCCTCTTACGTTAAGGAAAACATATTCTCCCAAGCTAATGCTTGCCCTTGGTAAAGGAAGCGCCTGTAAGACTGCAAAGTACCAGAAGAAAATCTGCAACAGCAGTGGAATGTTACGAAACGTCTCGATGTAGACGGCGGCAAAGCGGCTTACTAACCAGTTGGTCGACAAACGCGCGATACCAATAACGAACCCGAGAAAGGTCGCAACGATAATACCGAGAAACGATACCAAGGCAGTATTGAGTAAACCTACGATAAACGTTGTGCCGTAAGAGTGGGTTTCGTCATACTCAATCAAAGTGAGGCCGATGCCGAATCCGGCTTCTTGACTTAAAAAGTCAAAACCTGTTGCGATACCGCGTGACTCTAAGTTATTGAGGGCGTTGTTTACTATGGTATAAAAGAAGAAGACCAGAGCCAGTATGGCTAGGACCTGAAACAGCACCGAGCGAAAAGTGGGGTTGTAAAACAAATTGGTGCCCGAAGCTGGCTTTCCAGCTCCTGTGGAAAGTGATTTATTGTCGGGTTTCATACAGCTATAACCTCTAATCCATTACTTAGAAAAAGGGCGGCATTACATACCGCCCATTCTTAGCTAGACTCTTATCATTAACGGATTGGTGGCGCGTACATAAAGCCGCCGGCATTCCAAAGGGCATTGACACCACGAGCGATCTGCAGTGGAGAGCCCGTACCAACAGTGCGCTCAAAGCTTTCGCCGTAGTTACCCACTTGTTTGACGACTTGGTAACCCCAGTCATCACGGATCCCTAAGCCTTTGCCTTTTGGACCATCAACACCCAAAATACGCTTGATGTTTGGATCGTCAGACTTAAGCATCTGCTCTGCATTTTTCGATGTAATACCGTATTCTTCAGCATTGATCATCGCGTTTAGAGTCCATTTCGCGATGTTGAACCATTGATCATCACCTTGACGAACAACTGGTCCAAGAGGTTCTTTGGAAATGATCTCAGGCAGTACAACCGCTGAACTTGGGTTTTCTAAGTTGAGGCGCAGCGCATACAGACCTGATTGGTCGGTGGTTAATACATCGCAACGACCTGCGTCAAAGCCTTTTGATGTCTGAGCAGCAGTATCAAAAACGACAGGTTTGTAACTCATACCGCTGTTGCGGAAATAGTCTGCCAAGTTAAGTTCGGTTGTTGTACCTGATTGAACGCACACGGACGCGCCGTCCAACTCTTTCGCACTCTTGATCCCTAACTCTTTTTTCACCATGAAGCCTTGGCCGTCATAGTAGTTTACACCGACAAAGTTAAGCCCCAATGCCGTGTCGCGATGTAATGTCCAAGTGGTGTTGCGAGAGAGAACATCGATCTCGCCAGACTGTAATGCAGTAAAACGCTCTTTCGCTGTGAGAGGAACATACTTAACTTTTGTTTTGTCACCCAGTACAGCAGCTGCGATGGCTTGACAATATTCTACGTCGATACCTTCCCATTCACCCTTTGCATTTGGGTTAGAGAAGCCTGGAAGACCAGTACTCACACCACAAGTTAAATAGCCTTGTTTAGTGACTTTATCCAATGTGCTATCTGCTGCAAATGCGTTTGACGACATAACTGCAGTAGAAGCCGCTACGACGGAAGCAAGAACTGTTAATTTATTTGCCATTTGTATCCTTCCTGTATGATCCAAGTTTAACCAGGTGACACCTGATACAACGTGCTCAATCTGTGTTGTGTGTGCCCTATGTGCTTGATTTCCATTTTAAACGGCATCCGGAAATCAACTATTTATAAGCGTAGGAAAGGATTTTCGAATTCTCAAATATATAATTTAAAAAGAATTTTGAGAGAACTCACAAACCCTGCGGTAACTAGAATGAACAAATGTTAATCTAATGTAAATAGTGCAACGAGGTACCACTGCGGTGCAACAGAGCGTTTGTTATTTACACTTCTAATAATATGGTCTAAAAGAGTGGTCTTGAGATGGTTTTTGACATTATATTCTGCGAATTGTGATAAATTTGAACAAAAATTATTTGTTGTTGACGTACTTAGTGATATCAGTGCACCAAATCTGCTAGGATGACGCATCAGATAGATAGAACAAACAAGGATTGAAATGCGATATTTTCCTCTTTTCATGGATCTGGAAAACAAACCTGTGCTCGTGGTAGGTGGTGGCGAGGTAGCAAGCCGAAAAATTGAAGCGTTGCTAAAAGCTGGTGCTAAAGTGACGATTGTCTCACCAAGCCTGGTTGAGGAGCTACTGGATGTGGTGAAAAGTGGAGAGTGCCATTGGCTGAAGAGTTTTTACTCTTCTGAATTGATTAACCGTCATTACGTCCAAGTGTGGGCAACAACGGATAATCCCGAGCTCAATCATCAGGTATACCGTGATGCAAAAGCGCATAATGTGCTGGTCAACGTGGTGGACGACAAACCTTATTGTGACTTTATTACTCCGTCTATGATCAACCGTGGTCGGATTCAAATTGCGATATCCAGTGGTGGCTCGTCGCCTGTACTGATTCGTAATATTCGTGAGTCACTGGAAGCGCTATTGCCGCAAAATCTCAGTTTATTGGCTGACTTTGCTGAGTCTAAACGTAATGTGATCAAGTCATTACTACCAAGTGTTGAGGAGCGTCGAGTCTTCTGGGAACAATTTTTTGCTCGAAATGATGTGCAAGAGGCAACCGGCAATCGTCAGTTGGAACAAGTATTTTCCGAAGCCAGTTGTGCGCCACTTGAGCAAGGCAGCCAATGTGTTTGGATACGTTGTAGTGAGGATGTTGAACTGCTGCCTATTAAAGCACTGCGTTATATGCAAAAAGCAGAGATGGTGCTGTATTGGTCTGAGCTTGAGAAGGGATTTTTGGAAATGGTGCGACGTGATGCGAACCGACGCAGTTATAGCGATTCCGCACAGTTAGCTGAAATGGTAAATCAAAGTCGAGGTGAATACCGTAACCTGTGTATTCTGTTTCCTAAGCGCAGCCAGGCATTCAATTTTATGCAAGGAACAGACTTGGTTATCTAAGAATAAGTCAGTAAACGAACAAAAAGCCTCTTGAGAGGCTTTTTGTTGTCGCTAGCAGCGAGATTCTAGTCAAATTTGCGTTGTCAGTGCGTACTTAGTCGCGAAAGTTATTGAACTGGAACGGTTGCCCTAGTTTCTGCTGCACGAATCGCGGCGATCGCTTCTTGCAGGTCATCACGCTTTTTACCCGTCACACGAACTTTGTCGCCTTGAATTGACGCTTGAACTTTCATCTTGGAGTCTTTAATCAGCTTAACGATTTTTTTGGCCATTGGAGTGTCAATGCCTTGGAGAAAGACAATATCTTGATGCCAGTTTTTGCCAGTTTGTTCGGCTTGTTTGGCATCCATCGAATTGGCGTCAACCCCACGTTTTGCAAGATGTCCACGCAAAATGTCGCGCATCTGTTTGAGCTGAAAATCACCTTCAGCGGAAACTTTCACCGTTTCCTCAACCAGCTCAAAACTGGCTTTTACGTTGCGAAAATCAAAACGAGTGGAAAGCTCACGGTTTGAGTTATCTACTGCGTTACGCAATTCAACGATGTCGATTTCAGAAACAATGTCAAATGACGGCATGGTTTACGATCCTTAATTTACAAATCTTATCTGCTTTCTTTTACCGCTTGAGCTAAAAGCTCCAGCATCTGTTCGGTATCTGCCCAGCCTAAGCATGGGTCAGTAATGGATTGGCCATAGTGCAGGTTGTTCAAATCTGTCATTGGCTGATTGCCTTCTTCAATAAAGCTTTCGGCCATAATACCTGCTACATAAGTGCTGCCCGCACGAATTTGAGCACAAATGTCTTTCGCCACATCGAGCTGCTTACGGTGCTGCTTCTCGCAGTTGGCGTGGCTAAAGTCAACGATGAGGCGCGGTGGCAAATCAAATTCGGCCAGCGCTTTACACGCATTTTCTACCGACTGTGCATCGAAGTTTGGCCCAGTGTCACCACCACGTAAGATAATGTGTCCAAATGGATTACCGCTGGTGCGGTAGACTGTCATGCGGCCATTTTTGTCAGGCGAGTAGAAGTAGTGAGAAGCCTTGGAAGCGCGAATGGCGTCTATCGCGATTTTCACGTTACCGTTTGTGCCATTCTTAAACCCAACAGGACAGGAGAGGGCCGAAGCCATTTCTCGATGGATCTGAGACTCGGTGGTTCTTGCCCCAATAGCGCCCCAAGTGATGAGGTCTGCAATGTATTGACCTGTGATCATGTCAAGAAACTCGGTTGCCGTCGCTAAGCCAAGTTTGTTGATATCCAACAGCAGTTTTCTTGCCTTGTGAAGGCCGGCTTCTAGCGCGTAAGAGCCATCTAAGTTAGGGTCGGTGATCAGCCCTTTCCAGCCAACGACAGTACGGGGCTTTTCGAAGTAGGTGCGCATCACAATGAATAGCTCGTTGCAATATTGACCCTGAATTCGGCTTAGACGTGTGGCGTAGTCGATCGCCGCGTCGGTATCATGCACCGAACAAGGGCCGACAATCACCAGAAGACGGTTGTCTTTTCCTGTCAAAATATCTTCAATTTGTCTACGTGATTGAGCGATTCGTTCTGCCACATCATCTGTGATGGGATGTGCACTGCTCAGCTCCGCAGGGGTAGGCATTGGACCCAGAGGTTGGGTTCTCAATTCATCGGTTTTTAGTGGCATGTGATAGCTTTGTTCTTTTATTGCGAAGCGGTAAAGATAACGGAATTGCATCAAGGAATAAACCATTTAGCCATAAACTTATCAATCTAATTGCGTTGTAAACTGTAAACAAGTTAAGGGGATAGCTGGTAGGTGGATTCACTTTTGATCCCAGCCAGATAGGGAACGAATGTCTTCTACGTCTCTGCATGGCTAATGGGTGATTTAATATGTCAAAAATGTGAATAAATATACTTGAAACTTGTTTTTAAGCTCGGTATCGTCGGTCAAATAACTACACAATTGGAGTCGTCATGGAGCATTTTGTTCAGGGAAGCATTCATCCCGCACTGAGTTTGAATTTTGTTTTGCCGCAATCGGCGGAAAAAAAGGGTTCAAAGCGTATCTATTTTTCCACTTCGGCTTGGTATCGCAGTCAGAGCTTGTCAGCCAATGAATGGGTTTCCTGGCTGCAATCTAGATTGGCAGATGAAACCGAAGGGCCACAGAGTGTCAGGGTGAGTCTAAGTGACTTAACCTTGCCAGAATATGCCTCTTTGGACATGGCTAAAATAGAGACGATGGAAGCCAACCCTTTGATGGGAGCTCGTGGCGTGTCGCGTTTTTGCGATGCGGATTATAAATCTATTTTTGCGACAGAGTGCGATGCAATCAAGCAGTTGCGTGCTCAAGGTGTGGACGTTGAGGTTGTCGTCCCTTTTGTACGTACTTTAGCGGATGCGGCGACGATCATCGACTTACTTGCCGAACAAGGCTTGCCACGTGGGTTGCAGGGATTGAAAGTGATTTTCAGTATTGATACGCCCTCTGCCGCACTGCTGAGTGATAAACTGCTGCACTATTTTGATGGGTTGGCGATCAATATCGAAAATTTGGCTCAGTTCACTCTAGCCGTCGATCAAAGCAATCCCTCACATCTACATGCTTACGATGTGCAGAATGACGCGGTACTGGAACTGATGCAAAAATCGGCAAAGTCTGCAGCTACTGTTAATAAGCCCGCTTTAATTCTTTTGTCGAATCTGGATAAATGGCCTCGTTTACAACAAGCGTTGAGTGATATGGACTCCGTCGAGTTATTCCACTTCTAAACACGGTCTAGTGTGCGAATAAATAGTAAGGGAGAGCCATGAGTTGTTAATCTGGCTCTCTTTTTTATTAACAACTCTTTGACAATGCGGGTGCGATTGCACAAACTGGTCTGACTAGTTTTCATGGAAGAATGTCGATGCTCAGCCCAATTCAAAAAGCCAATCTGTATCTGAACATGTTCGGTTTTACTAAAGTACCGTTAATCTGGCTCTGTCGGCCGAAAATCATCGCCATTAATGAAAAAATGGTAGAGGTCAAAATCCCGCTGCGTAAGCGAACTAAAAATCATCTAAACAGTATGTATTTTGGTGCGTTGGCGGTGGGGGCGGACGTGGCGGGTGGTTTCCTCGCCATGAGCAAAGCGAGTAATCAAGGGGAAAAAATTTCGCTGGCTTTCAAGGGCGTAAAAGCGGAATTTCTCAAACGCCCAGAGGCAGACGTGCATTTTGTCTGTCACGATGGGGATGTGATTGACCGCATGCTGCAACAAACGCTGGAAACGGGTGAGCGAGTCAATCAGGATGTGCGTATTACCGCGTTATGTCCCACTTTGCATGGGAGCGAACCGATGGCACAATTTGATTTAACACTCTCCATAAAAAAATGTTCCTGATGAGCCAGTGGCGGAACATGCATAATTTCCGCCACACCATTGCTAAGATTTTAACTTTTTCTCATTAATAATTTTTTGGATACGCGGGTTCAGAGCCTTGCCATGGCGTGTTTCATATTCTTCTCTTTGTAAGTCGTTGAGGTTTTTCACCGAATGACTAGGAAGGGCATATTCAACCAGCTCCGTTTTAAGCTCGCCTCGTTCTTCAAGGCGTTTTGCTTCAAGATAATACTTCTTAAATAAAGCATCGAGCTTGTTTTCGGCGACACGGCTTAAGTCATAAAGCTTGTTTTGAATTAGCCATTTTTCTAACTTGTTTTCGGGCTTTCTGGATAGAACACGTAGGCGGCTATCTAACAGCTCTTCACTGGTTAAAGCATCGCGCAATACCCAAAGTTCCCCCATTTGAGGAGGCCAACTATTGCCCAGTTGGATGCGCTCGTGGCAATGTTTTAAAACTCGATTTAGGCCATTTGGGTCGATGGATTCAGCAAAAACAATGAATTTCCCCGTTGGCAAACTGCCATATTGGTATTCCCACTGCGTTTCATAAACACTTAAAAAAGAGCCAAATACGTGCATGCACCAGTCTGAAGGCTCATTGTTGCTCTCTTCGGTAATAGCATTGTCAAAACGTTGGCTTTTTTCCTCGCTGAATGAGCTGCTGCCTGAATCGCTCAGATGGGCTAAGCTTTGGTTTATACCCATTTGTCGCAGTTTGGTTTCTATCTCCTGAATGTTCTGAGGTTTTCGTTTGCTGTCTTTCATTGAGTTTCTCATTTATTAGCCAATATTGAAGTTTGTTTTCAAGTCGGGCAATGGTTAACAGTTCACTGGCTTTGGATTTATGCCAAAGTACAAACTTTTTCCATACTAAAACATGTTCGCTTACTAGGCCGGAAAACTTAAAAGCACGCTCAGCCCACATCGGGATCTCGGTCTCATCTAGGTCGTGTGTGGAAATCGTATTTCCTAGCGGTGGCTGATTTAAAGTCTGATTCCTCGTTTGCAAAGCTTGCATCGGCAAGTTAGGGAATTGAGTCTGTGTTGCAGGTGCAGGTGCAGGTGCAGGTGCAGGTGCAGATTGCTCTGCTTGTACCGAACTCAGTAGCACTTTGAAGATATGGAACTCTGCCCCTTGTCGGTACTCAACTTTAATTTTTTCTACCAGGTTTTGCTGCGATAAGGAGCGAAGGCATTCAGCAAGACCAAAGGTCGATAAACAGCACAGCGGCCCCATTTCTTCAAGATTGATGGTGACATAGCCAGTAGAATCCGAATTGTCAGCGAGCATAAGTAGGACAAGTTTTTCTGCTGGGCTCGCGGTGATGATTTGCCAAGCTAAATAGGTGTGTTTTGAGCTCACTTTAATAGTTCTCTACTTCAAACGAATTTTTCAGCTATTGTAAGCCAGCTGTATGTTTTATTGTAGCGTAAGAATGTTTTGTGACGACAAAGTGCCACAAAACAGCAGCCCGCTCTTGTATATCACCAAAGCGATAAGCTTAGCACTGTTGGGAATAAAATGGACAAGCAGCGTTCGTTTTATCACTCAACGGGGTCAATTTTTTCGATAGCAACGATTTTTGAGCGGTTCATAATAATTTTCCAGCGGTAGTAAACCGGCTCTCCCTGTTTGCTACTTTCTTTGATGATCAGGTTGAACAGATGGCGTTTTTCTATCGACTCGCGACTGACTTGTCCTTCGTTAAGACGATAAATACGATTGGTGCCTTTATCCATCAAACGAGTAAATGGCCTTAAGCTGATGCTCAAGGTTTCCCGAGTCTGCTCATAGCCGCTGAGAAACTTCGATGTGCTCATTTCCGTTTGCGCGTGATAATGCAAAATCTGTTCTTCACGCTGCACAACGCGCTTTTTGCGAATGGTTTGAATTCTGTCAGGCAGTTTGGCAAAAACGGTGTAGTCAAACCACTCGAGCTTTTGTCCTACTTGCTTTCCCGTGGTCGGGTCGATGTACTGACGACGCCATTTCGGTTTGCCTTTACGGATCCAGCGCCACATCATATCGCGCAGATCGTCTTTGAAGATCTCCCGTAGAGCATAAATGACTGACATGGCGACAATAAATGAAGCCGAAATTTCGCCAAGATAATCGCGCGCAGTAATCACCGTGGTGGTAACGAACACCATTACTAATCCGGTCGCAATCCCTTTGATCATGCGTTTAATATTTTTGCCAAGCGAAATGGTTTTCTCTGTCAATACGATCGGATGTTCGATTAAGCGTCGCAGCAAACGCATTTTGTTGGTCATGCGGGTGGTGTCTTCCACCACATTGGGTGAGTTGTACTTGTTCAGTTTGCGGTGCGCTTGTTCTTTTTCGCATAAGGTGATCAAACGCTGTTTAATCGTCGAGTAATCTCCCTCACGTGGCAGATGTGCAACCAAAGACAAAAACTTCTGCTCGGTGTACCAAGAGAGATAATTATCGATATTCACGTAATAGCGTTTTAGCACTTCTTCATAGGGAATCGAAACGACGTAGGCGCTTGAGAATATCAATCGACAGCTCGATGACTTGGTCTACCTGATCTTCCGTGACGCTGTCACCCGATCTATCGTTGAGTTTGGCTACTGCTTTATCAAGCGCCACAACGTACTGATAGGCAAAAAGACTTAAGCTGACACGATATTGTGTGTTTGATAATCGCCCCCGTTTTGCAAGGCGGCTATGAACGAGAGGCAGCAGGATCTCATCGCTGAAATAGGAACGCGTTTGCCCCATAGAGGTGTAGTAAAACTCTGATTCGGATAGCACTTCAGGCGTCAGGCCCAGTTCACCCGGAACGAAGAGATAGAGGTCAAGATCCAGTTTTTTACTCGCGCCCATGATGTGGCTGATTTTTAAGGTGATGGAATCTTGCTTATCTACAGAAATCAACGAAAAACCCTTTGTGGAAAATTAATTGTATCGGGACTTGCGCAAGAATAGCAGAGATAACGTATAATCTCTGCAAATTTGCCGTGAGATGTATTCAATGATTAAAGTTGGTCAAATTAACAACTTAGAAGTAATAAAACGCACCGAATTTGGTGTTTTCCTCGATGGGGATGAGTATGGCAGCGTGATGTTGCCTAATCGACATGCGCCGCAAGAGTGTCAAGTCGGCGACAAACTGGACGTGTTTCTCTATTTTGATTCTGATAATCACCTTGCTGCGACCACGGAGACGCCAATTGCTCAGGTGGGTGAGTGGGGCTTGATGAAAGTGGAAGGCGTGAATAGCACTGGCGCTTTTGTCAACTGGGGCATCAAAGAGAAAGATCTGCTGGTTCCTTACAGTGAACAGCGTGGCCGCTTAAGTGCAGGGCAAAGCATCTTGGTGTATGTCTATTCAGACAAAGCGTCTGGGCGCATTGTTGGTACGACGAAATTCAACAAGTTACTGGACAAAACACCCGCCAATTATTCACAAAACCAAGAGGTTGAACTGATCATTGCAGAGCGTAGCCAACTGGGGTACAAGGCGATCGTTAATGGTGCCCATTGGGGCATGATTTTCCCATCGGATGTGTTTGGAAAGCTGTTCATTGGAAAAAAGCTCAAAGGTTTTGTAAAAGGCATTCGTGAAGATGGCAAGATTGATCTCGCTTTGCAAAAAGTGGGCGTGGCCAAAATGGATGATTTGTCAGAGAAAGTGGTGCAACTGCTGCAGAAAAAAGACGGCTTTTTGGCCTTGAACGACAAGTCTTCGCCGGAAGAGATCTTCGCTGCGTTTCGCACCAGCAAAGGGACGTTTAAGAAAACCATTGGCGGCTTATACAAGAGCGGCGTGATTACGATCGAGTCCGATGGCATTCGTTTGGTGAAATAAGTTACAAAAAAAGGCCCAAAAAGTTCCATTTTTGGGCCCAGGGGAAATGGCTCTCAGGGAGCCTGCGCTAAACACAGAGGTCCTTGGCTGGATACTGACATGAAGGGAATGTCATTTCACAAGAACACTGCATTAATTAAAAGTGTAGTACAGGGTGTGCATGCTGCTAGCCAAATTGACGACAAAAGGCTGATTCTGGAATCAGCCTAAAAACATCAATGAGAAAAGTCAGAATAAGTTGCCATCGCGGACCAGTTTCGCGCGGCAAGCCATTTTTAATTCGGTTAGAAACCCATTTACCTAGGCCGATCACTGCATCGCTGTATCGAACAATCACTTCTCCTTTCCCGCTGTGATTTTCAGGGTAGATATCTCGTCCCATAAACCACTCGCGTGCCTGCTCTGTGTTGAGATCGAACACTGATTTTTCACTGCCTGTCGCTAATGAAGTAGCGACTTGATGTTGCCAGCGGAAGCCATGTTTGTGGGTTTCGGCCAATTTTATCCCCATCCGAGAAAAGCGTAGTTCGCCCAGCATCGGTTCAAGCGCATTAGGAAACAACCAAACATCTCGCTCACGTAGCCAGATAGTGCTATCTGAAGGAAGAGCGATGCCGAGATCGTCGCTGAGCGCTTTTTCTATCGTCGTGTGTTCTTTTTTACTCGCCTTGGTAAACGGAAACTTGCCCAGCTTTTTATGCACGGTTGGCACATCGACACTGTGGTGTTTACGAATTCTGGCGACGAAAAAACCCTCACTGTCATAAACCTGCGGGAAGACATGCAGAAAGCCTTCTTCGGTCAGTGCTTTCTCGGCACCGTCGAAAAGAGAGCTCAGGCTTTCAAACTCGACGGCGGCGCCAAAGATGTTTTTCAGATGATGACAAACTTGTTGATTTTCTTCTGTGCTGAGGGTGCAGGTTGAGTAAACCATCACGCCACCGGGTTTTAGTGCTTGAAAGGCACTTTCGATTAAATCGCGCTGTGTCGCTGCGATTTCTACCACCGAGGCTTGTGACCAGTTCTTCATCGCATCTTCATCTTTACGCACTGTACCTTCACCAGAGCAAGGCGCATCCAGCAGCACGGCATCAAAGCTCTCTGGCAGCCATCCGCCAAATACGCGACCATCAAAGTTGCTCAACGCGGCATTGCGCACTCCGCAGCGTTCAATGTTGGCGTGTAGCACTTTTACGCGACTGGCGGAATATTCATTGGCGACCAAAATACCTTGGTTGTTCATCAGTGCCGCCATTTGAGTGGTTTTAGAGCCTGGCGCGGCGGCCGTGTCGAGGACACTGGCGTAGTTTTCCTGATGCATAAACAGTGCGCTGACTGGCAACATAGAGCTTGCTTCTTGTATGTAGAACAGGCCAGCCATGTGTTCCGCGCTGTTGCCAAGAGGAACATCACTCTCGTCGGCGATAATCCAGAATCCGCTTTCACACCACGGGATAGGGGCGAGTTGCCAGCCTTTTTCTTTGGCGCGTTGTAAAAAAGCGTCGACTGAAATTTTTAAGGTATTAACGCGGATGCTTTTACGCAATGGCTGCTGACAGTAAGCGATAAAGTCCGCCATGTTTAAGTCAGCAGGGAGGATGGATTCGATTTTTTCCAGAAACGCGGCTGGAAGGTAGACGTTAGAATGCACAGCGATGGTCCAAGGGCTAAATTTGCTTGGCATGATAAACGAATTAGTTCAGCGACAAAATAAGAAAAATGCAGCCATTTGGCTGCATTTGAAAGAGATTAAGACTCAAGTTATTCAGGTTTAGGTATCGGCGTTCGCCAATTGAGCCAATCTTCTTCTGGTTTGTCATTGAGGAAAAATGACTGGCCACTTTTTGCTGGGGGCGCGAGCTGCTTTTGTTGTGGGGTGGCAAATGCGATACCACCACGCACGACGCTGTCTAGCGTTCCTGCCTTAATGCTAGCCCCAGACAAGCCAATCGACACATCGACTCCGGATGCATTCCAGAAGACGCTGTTTTGTCGCACCAAATACGCGTATTGCGCATCAATCTTGATGGTAGAAATCACGCGATCGGCAAACTCTCCAAGCTCAACGGAGGTCACTTGGCCGATTTCCATCTGGCGGTAGAGGATTGGCGTGCCGACTTTTATCGATCCGCGTTGTTCACTTTGTAAGGTGAAAACGACTCCGCGAGAGTTGGGGGCATCGCTTTCTAGCTTGAAACGGTATTGAGCTTGACCATGGCCTGGCAGGACATGGATGTATTTCGCCAGCAGTGCATCAAAATTATCTATGCCACCAATACCTAAGGACGGCTGGGCTAGCCAGAAATGGCTGCCTTCAACCGCAATATGGCTGACATACTCAGGGTAGATCCGGGCTGAGGCGCTCACCGTGCCGCTTTTAAAATCGGGCACCACAAGAGTAACTTCACCCACTTTGACACCTTGGTATTGAATGGGCATGCCTTTGCTGACGGTTTGTTGCCCATTTGTGGTGAGCGAAATGATACGGCCGAATGTGCGAGCTTCATTTTGATCTGGGTAGAGTTTCCACTTCTCGGCAATTTTGTTTTCTATGCCGGGAATAGAATCGAAAGCGATCCCGCCTTGAATTAAGGTTTTTAAGGGAGAGGCTTTGATTGCAACACCAGCAAGGCTGGCTTCGATTTCTACTCCAGAGCGATTCCAAAATACGGTTTGCTCGGAAATCAAATGTTTGTAGCGATTTTCAATGCTGACCTCGACCGTTACACCGCCTTCAGCAAGCTGAAAGTCAGAGACGCTTCCGACGGGCAGATTGCGATAGAGCAGGGGGCTCCCTTTGGAAATTGGCGGCAACTCAGCAGAAAACAGCGTCAGAGTTTGAGAGCCACTCTGATTGTACTTTGCCAGCTCGGCCAGTGAGCGGCTCTGATGTAATTGATACGAAGGGCTAATTTTCTCCTTACCCTCGCTCACAAAGCTTATCGACCCAGTTAAAAGTTGCTTTGCGGGTGGAACGGAAATATTCAAGCCTGATTCAGTCAGCTCCGCACTGGCACTTCCAGTGACAAAAAAGCGGTTTTGCGAGCGAATCAAATGGGCATATTGGTTGTCAATCAGTACGTCAAAGTAAACTTCATGCTGCTTACGCCCTAAGCCTTCGTCAAGCAGCCCAACTTTGATCACCGAACCGACAACAATCCCTTTGTAGAGCAGATTCGCACCGACATCTAAGCCAAACGAGTTGTCTGATAACAGGCGGATGGCAATCGACTTAGCTTGCTCTTGATTGTATTCGGTTTTACGGATGGCATTAAAACGGCGAGTTCGTTCTCCATCGCCGGGTATCAACGTGAGAAAATTGCCGCGCACTAAGTTGCCAATGTTCTCAACGCCTGAGAGCGAGACTTTTGCCTCTTCAAGGATAAACTTACTGCCACTGGTGAGCAGATCGTTGAACGCAGGTTGAATCGCCGCAGATGCGACAATCACCTCGCGCCCTTCTGAAAGCGATAGGTCGGTGATTTGTCCGACTTCAATCCCGCGATACATAATCGGCGCACCGTTTGGACTCACATTATGGTCGTCCGGTAACGTAATGGTGACAGAAATGCCTCGACCAGCGGTTTTCAGATCGCGGTAAAGACGAAATTCGCTATTCTCCTCCACCGGTCCACCATCGTCGGGGGAATCGACCGCAATCGCACCGCCGAGCAAAGCGGTCATATTTTCCAAGCGCACATCCACACCTTCAAAACCGATGCTGGCTCCAATACCACTAACGTTCCAAAAGCGGCTTTGGTCGTTAATGATGTGTCGATACTCATCGTTAATGCTGGCGTGGATGGTAACCGACTTGCCATCTTCATCCAATTGATAGCTGTACACTTCACCGATCGGTATCTTTTTATAGAAAATCTTAGAACCGATTGAGACGCCACCCAGATCTTTGGCTTTGAGTTTCAGAGTTAAACCTTGATTGGCCAAAAGGTCGGTTGGCGCTTTCTCTAACGCGTGAAAAACAGTTTCTGCTTCACTGGATTCACCCGGTTGGATCGCAATGTAGTTGCCGGAGACCAAAGCATCCAACCCAGAAATGCCGGAAAGACTTGCAGTGGGTTTAACCAACCAAAACCGGGTGTTTTGATTGAGCAGTTTGGTCGCTTCTGGATAGATGTCCGCATCGACGTAGATATTCGAAAGATCTTCAGAAAGATTAATATCTCGCACCATGCCAACTTCAAGACCTTGATAACGAATCGTGGTGCGACCTGCAATGAGTCCTTGTGCATCGGAGAAATAGATCTGCACACGCTGACCGGCATCATGAATCGCTTTGGCAACAAGCCAGCCAGCCAATAACATAGTCAGGATTGGCAGTATCCACAGGGGAGAAATCCCGCGGTTTTTACGCACGTCAGGGGTGTAAGAATTTTGTGAACTAGTAGGTGTGTTCATGCACAGACTCATCTTTTTTTTGCTTGCGAGTAATCGTCCCAAATCAGACGAGGGTCGATACTCTCTGCGGCCAACATGGTAAAAACGACCACTAAACCAAAAGCGACCGCACCATATCCGGGGGTAAAATCTAAAATCCGACCTCGATCCACTAAGGTCATCATAATTGAGATAACAAACAGGTCCAATACGGACCATTTTCCAATCCACTTGACCACAAAGTAAATGATCATTCGCTGTCGATGATACACAGATCGCTTAATGTGAATGCAAATCAGGATATAAGCCAAGCCGAGGATCTTGGCCACGGGCACAACAATACTGGCAATGAATATGATGGCAGCAATGCCATGCATGCCATTTTTGATCAGCGAGGCGACGCCGGAGAAAATGGTGTCTTGCAATCTTTGCCCGTTGGTGATCAGAATCGAAATCGGGATCAAGTTTGCAGGAAAAATGGCAATTGTCGCGGCAATTAAAAACGCCCAAGTCTTTTGCAAAGAATAAGGTTTCCGATGATGCAACGGACTGTCACAGCGGATACAGTGCTCAGCTTCGGGTTGAGACATATGGCAGCAGTGACAGTGGACGTGCTTTTCTTCTAATTGATAATGCTGTTCAGCATGCCAATTTTCCCAATAACGCCGCACACTAACGCGTGTAATGAGTAGCACACTAAAAAGCTGCAGTAATAACAGTCCAATAAGCCCAGGGCCCACAAAAATATCGGAATAGTCTTGCAGCTTAAAGCAGGAGACGGCGATGCTGACGAGAAAGACATCCAGCATCATCCAATGCTTTAATGTCTGCACGGTAGCAAGCGAATATTTGAGCAGATGAAACCAGCCTCGTTTGAGGGCAAGATGCGCAAGCACCACCGCACTGCACACCAGAAACGGGGCAAGAGAGCTACAAAAGAAAATTAAAAGTGACAGTGCAACGTATCCTTCCCCCATCAGCGCCCACACTCCTGAGGGGAGGGTGGCCGGGATCATCACACCAAACAGACGAATACTAATAAAGTCAAAAAAGTGCGAAGGAATAAACAGCATCAGGCAGGTGATGGCAATCGCCAAATTACCCGAGAGGCTCGGCCGACCACCGCGGTAAAGCTGCGTGCCACAGCGAGGGCAATAGGCGCTTTTGCCGGAAGCAACCGAAATCACATCGACAGGCAGCTCACACCCCTGACATAGGCGTACTTGCGTAATTTCCGTGCGATGCTGAGTGGCTGAGTTGGGTGATTGAGAGGTCATAATGACCTCTCAGCGAGGGAAGATGAACGCGTCAATAAAAAAGTATCAGGCGTGAGATTGCACACTTCCATAGAGTGTTTGATATAACCCGTCTTGTTCAACCAGCTCCAAATGGGTACCTGATTGCGTAACCTGTCCATCTTCCAAAACATAGATGATATCCGCCTGTTTCACTGCTGATAGCCGATGGGCAACAATCAGTGTGGTACGTCCTCGAAGAAATTCATTCAACGCTTTGTGCAGCGCAGCTTCCGTTGCGGTATCGAGCGCAGAGGTCGCCTCGTCCAGAATAACAAACTTAGGATTGCTCAGCACCATGCGTGCAATGGCTAGGCGCTGGCGTTGTCCGCCGGACAATCGAATACCGTTGCGTCCAACTTGTGTTTCAAGTCCGTCAGTAAGCTGGGTGATGACATCTTGTAGCTGAGCAACTTCGAGTGCATGCCACAGTGCATTCTCTTCGTAAGCACCACCTAAGGTGAGATTATGCCGTAAGCTGTCATTAAATAGTATAGGTTGTTGTAAAACAACAGCTATCTGATCGCGGATAATCTCAAATCCAATGTCGTCCGTGGTTTCTCCGTTGTACAGAATCCGACCACTACTGGCTTGGTAGACCCCAATAAAAAGTTGGATCAAGGTTGATTTTCCGCCGCCACTTGCGCCGACTAAAGCGACTTTTTTTCCAGCGGGAATAGTTAAAGACAGATTGTTGAGCACCTGATTATCGCTATTGTAAGCAAAATTTACCTGCTCTACTTTTACTTCCACTTCGCCTTCGTTTAAGAAAGGATTTACTTTCGAAATCGGCCTATGTTCTTCTTCCAGTTCAAGGAGAGCGTTGATACGGGTCAGGGCCGCCTTGGCGCTATACCAAGAAAACTGAATGCTGAGCAATTCTTGTACGGGGGTCAACATAAACCACAGATAGCCAAACACGGCAAAAATCTGGCCAATGGTTAAATCGCTAAACAGCACCATCAACATAGCAACGGCGCGAAAGAGTTCGAAACCGATCAAAAACAGCAAAAAGGAGACACGTCCAGCGGCTTCCGACTGCCAGGCGTACTTGTCGGCATTGATGCGCACCTGATCGGCTTGCTGTTTCAACTCTTGCAAAAATTCACGTTCTTTGTTGGCCGCTCGTAACTGGTAAATGCCATCGAGAGTTTCCACTAAGCGGCTTTGAAACTGTTCGAACGCTTGGTTCTCATGCCGCTTAAGATGCTTGACCTTGCTGCCAAGCTTGCGGGAGAAGTAGATAACGATCGGATTCACCAGCAGAATAAACAGGCCTAGCCGCCATTCCAACCACAGCAAGACGACCGCTGTGCCGATGACCGTTAGCAGGCTGATGACAAATTTTGCGAGTGTGCTGCCGATGAACTGGTCGATGGTTTCGATGTCAGTGATCAAGTGGGCATTGATTCCGCCGCTGCCTCTTGTCTCGTACTGTCGAATGCTGATCCTACCAAGCTTGTCGATCATTTTGGCCCGCATCAGGTAGGTGATGGTTTTCGAAACCAGAGTAAATTGACGGCTTTGAAGAATGTTGAATGCTTGGCTCAATGCGCGCATCAACACGACCAAAAACAGGGTAAAGAAGATATAGCCAGTCGGAGTTTGCCATGCATGAGGTAAAACCCCATTCATTAACTCTAAACCTTTACCGGGTTGGTCCATGAGTACTTCATCGACCATTAACGGCATCAAGAGAGGAATAGGCACGCTGAGTAAAGTGGCGATGATAGCAATGAAATTGGCAAACAGAAGCTTTGACTTATGTTTTTTTACTTGTGTTATCAACCAGGAACGGCTAATAGTGTCAGTTGAGGAAATCATTATAATGAGAATAAGTCCTATTTATGTTCGAGCGAGCATTCTAGCCGTTCTCGATGGGAATCCCAAGTAAATTCAGAAACACCCGCATAGCGTAGTCATGCTGTGCGTTTGCAGTAAAATCGGAAGTTGATATGACTATTGAACAATAC
Organism: Vibrio cidicii; assembly: GCF_009763805.1. Classification (NCBI taxonomy): domain Bacteria; kingdom Pseudomonadati; phylum Pseudomonadota; class Gammaproteobacteria; order Vibrionales; family Vibrionaceae; genus Vibrio; species Vibrio cidicii. The sequence goes on from NZ_CP046804.1 coordinate 1,051,256, forward strand.
CAAACCTTGACTAAACAAGCCGTGGCCTTGATCGAATCTGAACACGACTTGATTGCCAATCTATCAAATATCAGTGCCTTGCTCTCTATGGAGCTTGAAGATCTGAACTGGGTTGGCTTTTATCTCTATAAAGAAGAACAACTGGTTCTAGGGCCATTCCAAGGCAAACCAGCTTGTGTGCGTATTCCTATGGGTAAAGGGGTTTGTGGCACAGCAGCGGCAACCAACACCGTACAGCGTGTCCATGATGTGCACCAGTTTCGAAGGGCATATTGCGTGTGATGCAGCGAGCAATTCGGAGATCGTACTGCCATTTTCTATTAACGGCACCTTGGCTGGCGTTTTAGATATTGATAGCCCAAGTGTTGGCCGATTCAGTGAAACAGATGAAGCTGGGCTCACATTTTTTATGGCGGAAGTAGAAAAGCTGCTTAATTCCCACGCGAACAAAGCATAAATTCGGTAACGAGAGTGGTTTTTCGTTCGCAGGTCACTATAATACGAGGATATTTTTATCTTAATGCTCGCGGACAGGCCGCTCTAACCAGGACAACTCATGACTGAAAAGTTAAAAAACAGCAAAGAAGTTATTGCATATATTGCTGAATGTTTCCCTAATTGCTTTACTCTAGAAGGTGAAGCAAAGCCACTTAAAATCGGTATTTTTCAAGATCTTGCGGATCGTCTGAGCGACGATGAGAAAGTGAGCAAAACTCAGCTTCGTGCAGCGTTAAGACAGTACACTTCATCTTGGCGCTATTTACATGGCGTTAAAGCGGGCGCAACACGTGTTGACCTAGATGGTAATGCCTGTGGTGTTCTGGAAGAAGAACATGTAGAGCACGCAAAAGCTACTCTGGCTGAAAGCAAAGCGAAAGTTCAAGCTCGTCGCAAAGAACAAGCGCAAAAAGCTCGTGAAGAAAGCAAGGCTGATAAGCCTAAGGCAAAAAAAGCACCACAACAACGTCGTAACAACAAGCCACAAGCTCAGAAACCAGCAGAAAAGCCGGTTGAAACGCGTGCGCTGAATGCAGATGAATATATTGTCGGCAAGTCAGTCAACGTCAATATGGGCAAGGGCAATATGGCTGCGACAATCGTAGAAATCAACAAGGATGATGTGCGTGTTCAACTAGCTAACGGCCTACAAATGGTTGTCAAAGCGGAGCACTTGCGCGCATAAAGGAGACACTCCTACGCATGAAATGCCGTTCAAAATTGACCCTGATCGCTGCCGGCCTTTGGCTGGCAGCATCAGCTCAGGCTCTTGAAGCCAAATTATCTCTCAAAGATCTTCCCGTTCTTGCTCCTGAAATTCAGCATGAAACCGCGAGCAAGCGAGTGACTTCCCGATTCACCCGCTCTCACTATAAACATTTCAATCTGAACGATGACTTCTCTAAAGCGATTTTTACGCGCTATATTGAGTTGCTCGATTACAACAAGAACATTTTCACACAAGCCGATATCGATGCTTTCTCCACTTGGTCAACCCAGCTTGATGATCAGCTTAAAGCTGGCGACAATCAGATAGCCTTTGACGTCTACAACTTGTCCATGAAGAAGCGTTTTGAGCGTTTCTCATTTGCCCTCAAGCTGTTAGATAAGGAAATTACATTTGATAGCGATGACTTTATTGAACTGGATCGAGCAAAGTCTGCTTGGCCAAAAGATAAAGCGGAACTCGATGAGCTTTGGCGCAAACGCGTTAAATACGATGCGCTTAACCTGAAATTAACGGGTAAAGAGTGGCCAGAGATCAAAGACGTTTTGGAAAAACGTTATAACAACGCGATGAAGCGCATCACGCAGACGCGTAACGAAGACGCTTTCCAGTTGTACATGAATGCGTTTGCTCGTGAAGTCGATCCGCATACCAGCTATTTGTCACCGCGTAACGCAGAACAATTCCAATCAGAAATGAATCTGTCACTGGAAGGGATCGGTGCCGTACTGCAAATGACCGACGATTATACGGTCATTCGTTCATTGGTGGCTGGTGGGCCTGCATCAAAGAGTAAACAGCTTGGTGAAGGTGACCGAATCATCGGTGTTGGCCAGGATGGCAAAGAGATTGTCGATATCATTGGCTGGCGTCTCGATGACGTTGTGCAGTTGATCAAAGGTCCGAAAGGAACGAAAGTGAATCTGCAAGTTTTGCCTGATGGTAAAGATGCTAAGAGTTACGTGGTCACAATTGTTCGAGATAAGATTCGCCTTGAAGACAGAGCGGTAAAAGCAAAGACAATTGAAAAAGACGGCAAAAAAATCGGTGTTCTGGAAGTGCCGAGTTTTTATGTTGGTCTGTCTAAAGATACCGATAAGCTGTTAACTGACCTTAAGTCTCAAGGCGTCGACGGCATCATTGTTGATTTGCGAAACAACGGTGGTGGAGCGCTTACAGAGGCGACGGCATTGACTGGTCTTTTCATTGAGAAAGGTCCTGTTGTGCAAGTTCGTGACAGCTACGGACGAGTGAAAGTTAATGCCGATACCGACGGAGAAATCAGCTATGCGGGTCCAATGACGGTATTAGTCAATCGCTACAGTGCATCCGCATCGGAAATTTTTGCGGCTGCGTTACAAGATTACGGTAGAGCCATTATTCTGGGTGAGAACTCGTTTGGCAAAGGCACGGTACAACAACATCGTTCTTTGAATCATATTTATGATTTATTCGATAAAGAGCTCGGCTATGTTCAGTATACGATCCAAAAGTTCTATCGTATTGACGGCGGGAGTACGCAAAATAAAGGAGTTGTGCCAGATATCGCCTATCCAACCGCGGTTGATCCGGAAGAGACAGGCGAGAGCGTTGAAGACAATGCGTTGCCTTGGGACCGCATTGAAAAAGCAGATTATACGGTGTTACAGCGTAATGCTGAATTGGTCAACGAATTAAAGTTAAAGCACGATGCGAGAATTGCCAACCAGCTAGAGTTTAAGTTCATCGCTGAAGATATTGCCAAGTACAAAGCGGAAAAAGATGACAACAAGTTGTCCTTAAACGAAAAAGTGCGTAAGCAAGAATCTGAAAGTGCTGAAAAAACTCGACTTGATCGCATTAATCAGCGTCAGCTTCTCGAAGGGAAAAAGCCTTTTGACAATCTTGATGATGTGCCAAAAGACTACGAATATCCCGATGCTTACTTAGATGAATCGGTCTCGATTATGGTCGACATGCTTAAGATAGCCAAATCTTAAACCTTCAAGCGAGCCTCACTAGGCTCGCTTTTTCATCATTCCATGTGCAAAAATCCTTCCTGAATTAAAACTATTTCATCTTGATGAATGCACTATTAAACGAGCGTTTTGTTATTTTTTATCGCGTAATAATGTGATTTAGATCTAAAATTTTCGCATTATTTTATCTCCAGACCTAAGCTGTAAGAAAAGAGCTGGAGATAAAACGATGAGACATTTCCTACTTTTCCTTGCAGTTATCATGTTTCCTGTCACACAGGCAAATGAAGTGGGTGAAGCCCCTTCTGATCTCACTCAATTTGACACCCCCCTTTTGTTGGGTGATTGGTATTTAGTCAACCCCAACCCTGAATCAGGCCGAGAAGATTTCCGAGCGATCAAACTGTCGCTAGGTTCAGATTACCAGTTCCAAATCGACATCCAGAAACGGGACTACAGTGTCGACCACTGGCAAGGGATGTACGCGGCCAACGAAGACACTATTATTCTCGGGCTAAATTCAGATCAACCTCAAGTGTACCAGTATGAAAGCAACCACCACATGCTCAATCTAAATGGGGTGACCTTTACTAAAGGATTGCCCAATGCACTGGCTGGTATTTGGTCGAGCGCTCATCTTTCCGGTGAGGGGATGATTGCCAATCAAATCAACCGAGTGGATCTGGTGTTGCAACCCGATTTTGTCTTTATGTTCCGCGTTACTTCTGAAGGAGGGAGTGAGTCCGTCACGCAAGGCGTCTACTATACCGAGGGCAATCACTTAGTTTTGTTGTATGAGAACGGTGAGCATAACACGACCTACACACTGGAAAGTGACAAGCTGACTCTGGAAGAAGAAAGCGGTGAGATGTTAGCGGTGCTGAACCGAGTTCGTTGAATGTGCATTGAACCATGAGTAAACAGTACAAAGTGTGGATAAGAGAGGATTTTTATAAAGTTCTCTCTTTTTTTGTTGTAAGACTTGTTTTATTCGTTCGTCAACCGCATCTTACTTGGGTAATTTTTCGGTACCTGCCAGATAGTTGAACTCACAGATGCATAAACACGTCTGCTTATCGAGACTAAGATGAGCACTTCGTAAAAGGTAGCAGGTACATTTTGATTCACTGTACAAGGATTTATAGATATGTCTCAGACCCCACAGGCCAAATATCGCGAAGATTATACGCCACCATCGCATACCATTACCGATATTGATCTGACTTTTGATCTTTATGATAACAACACTCTGGTAACGGCCGTTTCGCAAGTGAAGCAGTTGGGCGAGAGCAATGTGGTTGAATTGGACGGTGAAGCGCTGAAACTTCGTTCTGTCAGTGTTAACGGTGAAGCTTGGTCTGCCTATGAAGTGAAAGAGGCTTCACTGGTTCTATCGCAGCTTCCGACCGAGTTTGAGCTGACTATTGTGACAGAGATTGATCCTGAGGCGAACACCGCCTTGGAAGGTCTATACAAATCAGGCGGCGCATTCTGTACTCAATGTGAAGCCGAAGGTTTCCGTCGCATCACTTATTATCTGGACCGTCCAGATGTGCTGGCTCGTTACACAACCAAAGTTATCGCAGACAAAGCAACCTATCCTTACCTGTTGAGTAACGGTAACCGTGTCGCTAAAGGTGAGCTTGAAGGTGGACGTCACTGGGTACAATGGCAAGACCCTCATCCAAAGCCAGCTTATCTATTCGCTTTGGTTGCAGGTGACTTCGATGTGTTGCGTGACATCTATACCACGAAATCAGGTCGCAAAGTTGATTTGGAAATTTTTGTCGACAAAGGCAATCTCGACCGAGCTCCACACGCGATGACTTCGCTCATCAACTCAATGAAGTGGGATGAAGAGCGATTTGACCTAGAGTACGATCTCGATATCTACATGATAGTCGCAGTGGATTTCTTCAACATGGGAGCGATGGAGAACAAAGGTCTCAACATCTTTAACTCGAAGTTTGTTCTGGCTAACTCTCAGACTGCGACAGATAGCGACTATCTTGGTATTGAAGCGGTCATTGGTCATGAGTATTTCCACAACTGGACGGGTAACCGTGTCACTTGCCGTGATTGGTTCCAGTTGAGTTTGAAAGAAGGTTTGACAGTTTTCCGTGATCAAGAGTTCTCGTCAGATCTTGGTTCAAGAGCGGTTAATCGTATCCAGAATGTGCGCGTGATCCGCGGCCCCCAGTTTGCTGAAGATGCCAGCCCAATGTCACATCCGATCCGTCCGGATAAAGTGATTGAAATGAATAACTTCTACACCCTGACCGTATACGAAAAGGGCAGTGAAGTGATTCGTATGTATCATACCTTGCTTGGGGAAGAAGGCTTCCAAAAAGGGATGAAACTTTACTTTGAGCGTCACGATGGCACGGCTGCGACGTGTGAAGACTTTGTTTCAGCGATGGAAGATGCAACGGGCGTTGATCTGACTCAGTTCCGTCTTTGGTATAGCCAGTCTGGTACACCGACCGTGCGGGTGAGCAGCCAATATGATGCCGGAGCGCAGACTTATGCGCTGACGGTTGAGCAATTCACTGAGCCAACGCAAGACCAAGCAGAAAAGCACGCTCTGCACATCCCATTTGATATTGAGCTGTATGCGGCTGATGGCAGTGTTATTCCGCTTATCGTAGAAGGCAAATCCGTCTCTAACGTGCTCGATGTTAAAGCGGAGAAACAAACCTTTGTGTTTGAAAATGTCTCCGAATGCCCAGTGCCTTCACTGCTGAGAGAGTTTTCTGCACCAGTGAAACTGGAGTACAACTACTCTGACGAAGAGCTGATGTTCCTGATGACGCATGCGCGTAACGAGTTTCGCTCGTTGGGATGCAAGCCAAATGTTGTTGGCGAAATACATTCGCGCCAACGTGCAACGTGTGCAGCAAGGTGATGACGTTGAAGTAGCAGCAGAAGTGGTGGACGCATTCCGCGGCGTACTGCTCAGTGCCGATCTTGAACCTGCGTTTATCGCTGAAGTGTTATCGTTGCCGCAGCATAACGAAGTTTCTGGTTGGTATAAGCTTGTTGATGTTGATGCGATTGCAAAAACCTTGGAAGGTATGCGAGCGATTTTCGCTGATCAACTGCAAGAAGAGCTCAGTGCGGTGTATCACAGCTTGAAACAAGCGCAGTACAGTATCGATCATGCTGCGATTGGAAAACGCGCGCTACGTAACATCTGTCTTGGCTATCTAGCGCGAATCGCTGGTGGTAATGAGCTGGTTGAAAAGCATTATTACCAAGCAAACAATATGACCGACACCATTGCAGCAATGAGCGCAGCTAACAACGCTCAACTACCTTGTCGTGAAGCTTTGATGCAAGACTACAGCGACAAGTGGAAACATGATGGTCTGGTGATGGATAAGTGGTTCATGATTCAAGGTTGCAACCCTGCTGAAAATGCCCTTGAGGTGGTTAAGCAGACAATGCAGCATGAAGCATTTAGCCTGAAAAACCCCAACCGTACTCGCAGTTTGGTGGGTTCTTTCTTAAATCTCAACCCTGTTCATTTCCATGATAAATCGGGTAGCGGCTACCGTTTCGCGGGAGAAATTCTACGCGAGCTCAACAGCACCAATCCGCAGGTTGCGTCTCGACTGATCGACCCATTGCTGAAACTGGCCAAGTACGATGATGAGCGTAAAGCACTGATGCGTGCTGAGTTAGAATCACTCAAAGCGATGGATAATCTGGCGAAAGATCTGTTCGAAAAAGTGAGCAAAGCGCTAGAAAGCTAAAGGTTAAATCATATGCAGCTGGCCTTGTGTCAGCTGCTTGTTTGCAAACGATGAATCAATATTACTTCAGCTTAAATATCAGCTATCAGACCTTCCTCGCACACTATTCGGGTGCGGCGAGCTCGGTGCAAGTTGTCACAGACAATGGGCTTAGGATACAACTCCCGGCAACGCGTTTTAGGCCGTTTCTTAGCCAATTGGGGCTTAGAGGTCGGTTCAGACTAACAACTGACCAAAATAATAAGTTTATAAAGTTAGAAACTCTGTAACTCCTCCGTTTAACAGCGAGTTAAACAGGAATCTCAATCACATTCTCAAACATTTCACCTGCCAAGTTCGTTAATTTTATTAACTAAATTTCAATAATGCTTTTACAATAAGCACATGCATTACCTATGCTTAGTTATTAGGTCTTTTAAGCCGATTTAATGCTAAGTGTCCCCTACAAAAAAACTATTCTAATGTGGAGTGTGAATATGACCGCGCGTGAAAATGTAGTGCCGGTTCTGCTTGAAAAAGTGTATCAACTGATTCAGGACAAACTCGAGCTATCTCACCAGCCTTTAGTCACTAAATTAGCTCAACACTTATTTAGTAATATGTCCAACGACGATTTGATTCAGCGTAACGAATCGGATCTTTATGGCGCTGTTGTTAGCCTCTGGCATCATATCAATGAGAAAAAACCGGAAGAGATCTCTGTCAGGGTGTTTAACCCAACAGTGAGTCGCCAAGGTTGGCAATCTACCCACACTATTGTTGAAGTCGTTATTCCAGACAGCCCGTTTTTGGTCGATTCCATCAAAATGACCTTGAGTCGTTTGGACCTCTCTTGTCACTTGATGCTCAACAACCCAACGCAAATCACACGTGATAGTAAAGGCGCGGTGACTGAGGTCAACGGTAAAGGCGGCGTGCTTCAGTCACTGTTCCATATCGAAGTGGATCGTCTGAGCAAGAAAGAGGAGATGCAGACGCTAAAGCAAGAATTGCTCGATGTGCTTTCTGACACTCGCTTGGTGGTGAACGCTTGGCAACCAATGGTTGAGCGTCTCAAAGAAGTGACGACACAACTAGAAAAACAGAAATCGGTTATTGCCGTGAACGATGAACGCTTCGATGAAAGTATTGCCTTTCTTCGTTGGTTAGGGGACCACAACTTCACGTTCATGGGTTATAAGGAATATGACCTGAGCAATGTCGATGGCGACAGCGAATTACTGCCAACGGCAGAAAAGGGCCTTGGCCTATTTGCAGACGAGAAACGAGTTCGCGGTGTGAAGCTGTCTGAGCTTTCCGATTCTGCTCGTCTAGAAGCGAAAAAACCTTACGCGCTGATTATCACCAAAGGCAACAAGCCTTCAAGAATTCACAGACCCGCTTACAACGATTATATCGGCATTAAGAAATTTGATAAAAACGGCAAAGTTATCGGTGAACATCGTTTTACAGGACTTTACACTTCCGCCGTTTACAACCAAGCCGTTTCTTCTATCCCACTGATTCGTGAGAAAGTGGGGCGCATTCTTGAAGCGAGCGGCTACCGTCACGGTTCGTATTCCTACAAAGCACTGCACAATATTCTTGAAAACTACCCACGTGATGAGCTAATCCAAGCAAGCGAAGAAGAGCTTCTTGAAGTCGGCATGGGCGTGGTGCAAATGCACGATCGAGATCTTCTGCGTCTTTTCGTGCGTAAAGACCCGTTTGGTCGTTTCTTTAGCGCCATGGTCTACGTGACTAAAGATCGTTATAACACCGAACTTCGTCGTCAGACCCAGCGTATCCTGAAGCAATATTTTGGTGGCGAGCAAGAAGTGGAGTTCACCACATTCTTCTCCGAAAGCCCTCTGGCGCGTACCCACTACATTGTTCGGGTAGACAACAACAACATCGACGTAGACGTAAAGAATATCGAGCAAAACCTAATGGAAGTATCCTCATCTTGGGATGATCGCCTTAAAGACTCCATCATTGCTAACTTTGGCGAAAGCAAAGGCTTACCACTATCAAAAGAGTACATGAAGGCGTTCCCGCGTTCTTATAAAGAAGCCATGATGCCAGGTAGTGCAGTGGACGATATTGAGCGTTTGGAATCACTCAGTGATGAACATAAATTAGGGATGCTGTTTTATCGCCCACAAGAGTTAGCGGCGGATTCCAAAGCAGTGCGTCTGAAACTGTATCATCGTGACGAGCCGATCCATCTGTCTGATGTAATGCCAATGCTCGAAAATTTAGGTCTACGAGTGATCGGCGAATCGCCGTATGAGATCCACAAAACCAACGGTCAGACATTTTGGATCCTTGATTTCTCCATGTTGCATAAGAGCGACAAAGTGGTGGATCTGCGTGAAGCACGCGATCGTTTCCAACAAGCATTTGCCGCGATTTGGGCAGGTGAGCTGGAGAGTGATGGCTTCAACCGTTTGGTGCTCGGTGCGTCCCTCACTGGCCGGGAAATTTCCATCCTTCGTGCTTACGCCCGCTATATGCGTCAAGTGGGCTTCCCATTTAGTCAACAATATATCGAAGATACCTTAAGCCATTACCCAGATTTGGCTAAAGCGCTGGTGGAGCTGTTTGTTAAGCGTTTTGATCCGAAATACAAAGGCTCGGAGAAAGGGCAGCAAGATCTCATCAAAGCGATGACGGAACAATTGGATCATGTTGAGAGCTTGGATGATGATCGCATCATTCGTCGTTACATGGAAATGATCCTAGCCACGCTTCGCACCAACTATTACCAAGTGGATGACAAGAAACAGCCGAAACCGTGGTTGTCTCTGAAAATGAAACCAAGCGAGATCCCTGAGATCCCACAACCTGTCCCGGCGTTTGAAATTTTTGTTTACGCACCGGATATCGAAGGCGTCCACTTGCGTGGTGGCAAAGTTGCTCGTGGTGGTTTGCGTTGGTCAGATCGTCAAGAAGATTTCCGTACTGAAATCTTGGGTCTGGTTAAAGCGCAGCAAGTTAAGAATACCGTGATTGTGCCCGTGGGGGCGAAAGGTGGTTTTGTTTGTAAACGTCAGCCTAGCATGACCACTCGTGATGAAATCTTTGCCGAAGGTCAACGTTGCTACAAACAGTTTATCCGCGCGCTCTTGGATGTCTCAGATAACATTATCGAAGGGGAAGTGGTTCCACCGAAAAATGTGGTGCGACATGATGAAGATGACCCTTATTTGGTTGTCGCGGCGGATAAAGGGACGGCGACATTCTCTGATTTGGCGAAACTCAGTATCGGCAGAGTACAACTTCTGGCTGGGTGATGCGTTTGCTTCCGGTGGCTCAAACGGCTACGACCACAAGGCGATGGGCATCACTGCAAAAGGTGGTTGGGAGTCGGTGAAGCGTCACTTCCGTGAAATGGGCATTGACTGTCAGACCACAGACTTTACCGCAGTCGGAATTGGCGATATGGCGGGTGACGTATTTGGTAATGGTATGCTGCTCTCCAAGCATATCCGCTTGCTGGCCGCGTTTAACCACCTGCACATTTTCATTGATCCAAATCCAGACTCAGCAACCAGTTGGGAAGAGCGCAACCGTCTATTCAACTTGCCTCGTTCAAGCTGGGAAGATTATAACGCTGAGCTGATTTCTAAAGGTGGCGGTATTTTCTCTCGCCGTGCTAAGTCGATTACACTGACGCCTGAAATTCAGAAGATGCTGTCAACTAAGAAGGCGTCTCTGGCACCAAACGAGTTGATCAAGATGATCCTGAAAATGGAAGTTGATCTACTATGGAACGGTGGCATCGGTACCTATGTCAAGGCATCGACAGAAACGCATACAGACGTTGGTGACCGTGCCAACGATGTGCTGCGTATTGATGGACGTGATCTACAAGCCCGTATTGTCGGTGAAGGCGGCAACTTGGGCATGACGCAGAAAGGTCGCATTGAGTATGCGTTGAACGGCGGCCGGGTTAACACTGACTTTGTCGACAACGTAGGTGGTGTAGATTGTTCTGATAACGAAGTGAACATCAAGATCTTCCTCAACGGCTTGGTTTCCAATGGCGATATGACGATCAAACAGCGCAACGCCATATTGGAATCCATGGAAGAGGAAGTTGGCGAGATCGTTCTTGATGATGCTTACCGTCAATCCGAGTCAATTTCTGTCACCGAGCAACAAGGTGTCAGTGTTGTCAAAGAGCAAATTCGCTTTATTCACACCATGGAAAAAGCGGGCTATCTTGATCGTGCGCTAGAAAGTATTCCAGATGACGAGACACTACTGGAACGAGAAAAAACAGGACGTGGCCTGACTCGCCCAGAGTTAGCTGTATTGGTTGCTTACGGCAAAATGGTGCTGAAAGAGCAATTGGCTAACGACGATATCGCCAACGACGAGTTCCATGCCAAGCAGCTTGTCGCGTATTTCCCAAGTGAGCTACGTAATAAGTATGCACAGCAGATGTCGTCTCATCCGCTTCGTGCAGAGATCATTGCAACGGCTCTTGCAAACCAAATGGTTAACGAAATGGGATGTAATTTCGTTACGCGATTGCAGGAAGAGACAGGAGCCACCGTTGTTGACATTGCTAATGCATACAGCGCAGCAAGAGAAATCTACGATCTCGGTGACATTTTAGACAAAACCCGCGATCTCGATAACGTCGCTTCCGCGGATGCACAGTACGAAATTATGTTTAACGTGCGTCGCATGCTGCGTCGTGTTGCTCGCTGGTTACTGCGTAATCGCAGTGGTAAGAACAACGTCAGTGAGTTGATTGAACGTTACCGCGCTGATGTGGATGTGATCACTCGCAGCTTAGATGAGATGTTGGTGTCAGCCGAAGTGGAAGAGCATGAAGAGCTGGCACGTTCTTGGATAGAGCGTGGGGTAGACGCGAGTTTGGCCAACCGAGTGTCACGTCTTTCTAGTTTGCAGTCGGCTTTGGATATTTCTGCGGTCGCCAGAGAGAAGGGCAAAACCGTCGAGCAGGCATCGAAGTTGTATTTTAATCTGGGTGATCGCCTTTCACTGCATTGGTTCCTCAAACAGATCAACAGTCAGGCCGTTGATAACAACTGGCAAGCATTGGCGCGAGCGGCGTTTCGTGAAGATTTAGATTGGCAGCAACGTCTATTAACCGCGCAAGTGCTTAACTGTCGTAGTGCTGATGGAGAGTTTGATGTGATCGAAGCACTCGATGAATGGATGGAGCGCAACGAAACGTCACTACACCGCTGGGAAAGCATTTTAAATGAGTTCAAGGTGGGTAGTGTTCACGAATTTGCTAAATTCTCAGTGGCTCTGCGTGAATTGGTATTACTTAACCTCAATTGCAGTGCAAATGATTAGGTTTTTACCCGTTAGATAAGTTTAAAGCCCCGAAAGGGGCTTTTTTGTTACTCTGAGATTATAAAGTGACCATTTGCGCGTTACGGTGTCTCTTTTTGTAACTGGTCAAACGATTGCTTTGTTATCTTTCCATCAGTGCCTAGATTGATCTTTACTATAAAGCACTGATAATTAAGGGTATTAAATAAAAGATGGTTGCATTTATCAATAATCGCCGTATTTTGTTTGAATTGCGCCAATTTTAAGTAAATAATACCACCCCGTTTACACGGGGCTTTTTTCTTTCGGAGGCACAATGCTTTACCGTCTAGCCAGAGCTGGCTTTTTTCAATTGGATGCCGAAAAGGCGCACGACCTTGCCATTCAAAATTTCAAACGTTTTACTGGTACACCTCTCGATCTATTCTATCGTCAACAACTTCCACATCGTCCTGTTGAGTGTATGGGATTAACCTTCCGTAATCCTGTCGGCTTGGCTGCGGGGCTTGATAAAAATGGAGAATGCATTGAAGCGTTTGACGCGATGGGATTTGGGTTTGTCGAAGTCGGTACCGTCACGCCACGGCCTCAGTCAGGCAATGACAAGCCACGCTTATTCCGCCTAGTCAATGCCGAGGGCATTATCAATCGTATGGGCTTCAACAATGAAGGCGTTGATTACCTGATTGAGAATGTTAAAAAAGCCAAATACAGCTGCATCCTTGGGATCAACATTGGCAAAAATAAAGATACGCCGATTGATAAAGGGGTAGAGGATTACCTCATCTGTATGGATAAAGTGTACGAATACGCTGGCTATATTGCGGTGAATATTTCATCACCCAATACACCAGGATTGCGCTCTCTACAATATGGCGAAGCGTTAGATGAACTCTTGTCCGCGTTGAAACGCAAACAACAAGAGCTAACAGAAAAGTACAACAAATATGTCCCGTTGACACTGAAGATCGCACCGGATCTTACGGATGAAGAAATTAAGCAGATTTGCCAATCGTTGATCAAAAATAAGATCGATGGTGTGATCGCGACCAACACGACTCTTGATCGCAGTATTGTGGAAGGAATGAAGTACGCCAATGAGGCGGGAGGGTTAAGTGGCCGTCCTCTGCAATCGCGCAGTACCGAAGTTGTCCGTCTACTTCATCAGGAGTTACAGGGTGACATTCCCATCATCGGCGTTGGCGGTATTGATTCATTCGTCGCCGCGAAAGAGAAAATGATGGCGGGGGCGAATCTAGTTCAGGTTTATTCTGGCTTCATTTACCATGGACCAGGTCTGGTACGCGATATTGTTAAAAATCTGTAAGTTACAAGCGATAAGCTACTGAGAAATCAAGTCTTATTACGAAAGAAAGAGGAACGTGTTTCCTCTTTTTTTTTGTCCGTTGGTTTGTAGAATCAAAAGTACTGGAAGGTAATTAAGCGTTTACCTCCTTAATTCTGAGCTAACGTGAGAATGGAACAATGCTTAAACCAAGTGATAAATGGAAATGGTATTTCGACAAGTCCTCGGCTTGTTTGATGCTTGATTTGGGGGATACCTACGTCTTCCAAACAAACCTGACCAAGAAACATCTTGTAGATTGTGCATTTTCGCAAAATGAGTTCACGGTAGACGACGCCAGTGCATTTCAAACCTTCAAAGAGGGCCTCGCTTATCTAGAGCTTAATGAATATCGTAAGGATGAGCTCACACTGTATTGCGTGGCGGCAAAGCGGTTTCACAAGCCTGTTCAACCTAAGAGCTGGTTCTTTGATGCAAGTACAGCAGAGCATCAACCGGCAGAGGGAGAGCTAGTGCTATTGTCCAATAGCATCAATCGAGGGCTGTTTATTGTGCTAGAAGCAGGGGATAACGCAAGTTTGGTGTGTCCAGTGCAGCTGACGGGCTTCTTATTAACGGCTGAAAAGTCATTGGCTTACGGTGAAGCGATTAAAGTGATGCACGATCGAATGAGCATTCCTAATCAAGCCGATTTATGCCTTCCTATGGCCCTTGTTGGGTAAAATTTCCTTTATTTTCGTTCCTATTGTTTGCACTTATCGACCCATGAGGTCGATTTTTTTTGCCCCTCAATTACGTCTACAAAACATATCTCTACTTTTTCTAGGTTCGACTGTGTGATTTTGAGCCAATTTTTTCTTCCCATTTAACCTCCCGAATTAGAACGATGGCGGCCAAATAGCCGCCAATTGTTCCCTGTTTTGCCCTATTGGTAAGTAAATTACACGTCAGATTTTGGTCTGGTGTATACCAAATTTGATGTAAATAAGTATTCACTTTGCTTGTGGGCCAATTAATCTGGATAAGAGTTGATGCTGATAGTGACCTGAGTCATGACGTTTGAAAGAGAATGACCGCTTGGAAGTTGAGCAATTATTTACCGCCTGAGCCGGTGGAGGAGAAAACCTTTGAAATACGAGGCATTGAAAAGAATATCAGGTATAATCAGCTCCATTTTTAATTGCTAAAGAACGCTATGAACCAATATCTTGCTGTTACCTCAAATGGGTTAGAAAACCTTCTTGCTGAAGAACTGACGAATCTAGGGATTACAGACGCCAAACCCGTACAGGCAGGGGTGAAATTTTCTGCTTCAAATGAGCAGATTTATCGTTGCTGTTTGTGGAGCCGTCTTGCTTCCCGCTTCGTAAGAATCCTGTCTGAGTTTACCTGTCAGGATGATATGGATCTTTATCTGGCCACCGTCGCGATTAACTGGGTAAATCAGTTCCACAGCACGAAGAAGTTTATTGTTGATTTCAACGGAACCAACCGTGAAATAAGAAACAGCCAGTACGGTGCGATGAAAGTGAAAGACGCTGTGGTGGACTGTTTTGAGAAGAAAGGATTGCCTCGCCCGAACATTAGCAAAGAAAGACCAGACGTGCGTTTGCACGTGAGACTACACAAAGACAAAGCAATTTTGGGCATTGATATGGTCGGTAGCGGATTACATCAGCGCGGCTACCGTCCGGCTTCGGGAAAAGCGCCATTGCGTGAAACGCTGGCCGCTGCGATCATCCTTCGCTCTGGCTGGAACCCAACTCAACCACTCCTCGATCCCATGTGTGGTTCAGGCACTCTTCTGATAGAAGCGGCAATGATGGCTGCGAATATGGCTCCTGGTGTTAAGCGTGAGAAATGGGTGTTTGAATGCTTAGAAGATTTTGAACCTGAAGTGTGGGCACAGATAAAATCAGAAGCGAGTGTCACCGCTCGACGTGGTGTCAAAAAAGTTGACGCAAAGTTTTATGGCTTTGATAACGATGAAAAAGTCCTTGGCATTGCACGTGAAAACGCGCGACGTGCAGGTGTGGCTGAGCTGATTGAATTTAAATTGGGTGATGCGGCAACGCTGTCACGTCCGCAAGGTTTCGACCATGGCGTTATTGTATCTAATCCCCCATACGGTGAGCGTTTGGGTACAGAGCCAGGCTTAATTGCGCTTTACACCGCGTTTGGTGGACAGCTTAAGTCTGAGTTTGGCGGTTGTACTGCCTCCATCTTCTCGAGTTCAGATGAGCTATTAAGCTGTCTGCGTATGCGTGCTGATAAGCAGTTTAAATTGAACAACGGTGCGTTACCTTGTCACCAAAAGAACTACACCATAGCGCAAAGAAGCGCCGAACAGATTGAAGGGGCTCATACACCTCTTTCCATTGCCCCTGATTTTGCCAATCGATTGAAGAAAAATATCGGCAAAGTGGGCAAGTGGGCAAAGAAAGAACAATTGGATTGCTATCGCATCTATGACGCTGATCTTCCTGAATACAATGTGGCAATTGATATCTATCTCGATCATATTGTGATTCAGGAGTATGCAGCGCCTAAAGACATTCCAGAGGAAAAAGCGAAGCGTCGTCTGACGGATATTATTCGTGCCACCATACAGGTGACGGGCATTGAAGCGAACAAAGTCGTGCTTAAGGTGCGTGAAAAACAAAAAGGGCGCAATCAATACCAGAAAATGGCTCAAGTCGCACAGACGATGGAAGTCAAAGAGTATGGCGTTAAACTCATTGTTAATCTCTACGATTACCTAGATACGGGCTTGTTTCTTGATCACAAGATCACTCGCCGCCGTCTTGGTGAAATGGCACAAGGCAAGGATTTCTTGAATCTGTTTGCTTATACAGGTAGTGCGACGGTACACGCGGCTAAAGGTGGTGCTCGTTCTACGACGACCGTCGATATGTCCAAAACCTATCTGCAATGGGCAAAAGACAACATGGCGTTAAATGGTTGTGTAGGCAATCAACATAAGTTTGAGCAAGCCGACTGTCTGCAGTGGCTAGAGAACGCGCAGGGGCAGTATGATCTTATTTTCATTGACCCACCGACATTCTCCAATTCGAAGCGGATGGAAGCTTCTTTCGATGTACAACGTGATCACATCAAACTGATGAAAAATCTAAAGCGTCTGCTCAGACCGGGAGGAACGATTGTCTTCTCCAATAATAAGCGCCACTTCAAAATGGACTTGGAATCGCTTCTAGAGCTAGGTTTGAACGCTCAAAATATTTCTTCACAGACGTTACCACTCGATTTTGAACGCAATAAACAGATCCATAACTGCTGGTTGGTAACGCATCAGAACTAATGGTGAGTGCATTGGTGATACTCTACAGCACACAAGGCTGCCATCTCTGTGAGATGGCCCTTGAACTCGCAAATCAAGCAGGAATAGGGGATAAACTCGAGATCATCGACATTGCTTTCGATGATGGGTTGTTTTCTAATTACGGTGTCACCATTCCTGTGTTGCATTACCAAGGGGCCGAAATAAACTGGCCTTTTGATCTCAAAGAATTAACTCAATGGTTGGAAGATAATGGCATTACTTACCATTCATAATGGTCAACTGGCATTTGGTGACCATCCTCTACTCGATAAAGCGGATTTTGCCTTACAAGAAAATGAAAGAGTCTGTTTAGTTGGCCGTAATGGAGCAGGTAAATCGACCTTAATGAAGGTGCTTGCTGGTGAAATCCAAATGGACGATGGCAAATTTCAGATCACGCAAGATGTAGTGGTATCGCGTCTAGAGCAAGATCCGCCAAGAAATGAATCGGGAACGGTTTATGAGTATGTTGCTGGTGGGTTGGCAGAAATCGGCCAGCAGCTAAAGATCTATCACGATCTTCTGGATCTTGTTGCGGTTGATCCAAGTGAGAAAAATATAAACCATCTAGCTAGAGTGCAAGAGCAACTGGATCATGCAAATGCATGGCGTTTTGACGATCGAGTGAGCCACGTTTTGGCGGCCCTTCAGCTTAACGCAGAGACTAAGTTGACCGATTTGTCGGGTGGCTGGCAACGCAAAGCGGCTTTGGCCAAAGCATTGGTTTGTGATCCTGATGTTCTGCTACTGGACGAGCCGACTAACCATTTGGATGTCACGACGATCGAATGGTTAGAAACATTTTTAAAAGATTTCCGTGGCTCCATTATCTTTATCTCTCACGACCGTGCCTTTATCAAAGCGATGGCGACACGTATTGTCGATCTTGATCGTGGTAAGCTCGCTTCTTTCCCAGGTGACTACGAAAACTACTTGGTAGAAAAAGAAGAGATGCTTCGGGTTGAAGAGATGCAGAATGCAGAATTCGACAAGAAACTCGCCCAGGAAGAAGTTTGGATTCGTCAAGGCATTAAGGCACGCAGAACTCGTAATGAAGGACGTGTTCGCGCATTAAAAAAACTGCGTGAAGAGCGTCAAAATCGCGTGGAAGTGCAAGGTAAAGCGAAGATCCAGATTGATGATGCATCGCGTTCGGGCAAGATTGTCTTTGAGGCGAAAAACATCCATTTTGCCTTTGATGGCAAGACAATCGTTGATGATTTTAGTTTTAACATCATGCGTGGTGATCGTATCGCATTGATTGGTCCAAATGGCTGTGGCAAAAGTACAGTGCTGAAATTATTACTTGGTCAATTGTCGCCAGATGCCGGGCTGCTTCATTGTGGTACTAAGCTTGAGGTTGCTTACTTTGACCAGTACCGAGAGATTTTAGATCCGGAAAAAACCGTGATCGACAATCTTGCCGATGGTAAGCAGGAAGTGACAGTTGGCGGGCGTGATAGACATGCATTGAGCTATTTACAAGATTTTCTCTTTTCGCCCAAGCGTGCCAGAACGCCGGTCAAAGCGCTCTCTGGTGGCGAGAAAAACCGACTCTTGCTTGCGCGTATTTTCCTTAAAGCCAATAACTTATTGATTCTTGACGAACCGACCAATGATTTAGATATTGAAACGTTGGAACTTTTGGAAGAATTACTTGCCAATTATCAGGGCACATTGCTTTTGGTTAGCCACGATCGACAATTTGTCGACAACACTGTAACCACAAGTTGGATCTTTGAAGGTGAAGGACGGATTGAAGAGTTTGTCGGCGGTTATCACGACGCGCAGCAACAACGTTTCTCAGGCGATCTTAGCTAGGGAAATTGAGACAAAACAATCTCCTAAAACGAAAGTGGTTGAGGATACTCCCAAAACAACGCCAGTAAAGAACACCTCGAAGAAGTTATCGTATAAGCTCCAGAGAGAGTTGGAAGCGCTACCTGCTCGATTGGAACAGCTAGAAATCGACATTGAAACCTTGCAAGAGCAGGTCAACTCTGCCGATTTCTTCTCGCAGCCTGTAGAGAAAACGCAACCAGTACTCGACAAGTTAACCGCTTTGGAGCAGGAATTAGAAATCGCTTTCGAGAGATGGGAAGAGCTCGAAGCAATGCAACAGGATAGTTAAAAACCAATGAATTGCAGTATGAAATTCAAAATGACGACCGTAGCACTGCTGGTGGGTAGTGCAATGCAGGCTAACGCCGCGCTATACAAAGTAGTGGAAGTTGATCCTGCCCAAAATGGCAGCACTTCTGAGTACAACGAAGCCTATGGTGTTGCCATTCAAGCTGGAAACGTCTACCAGGATAGCGGTAAAACGCTACCGTTTGATAAAGGCTGCTTTGACAATGCCGCCGCTTGTGGTGATGAGCAGTTCAAACTCGCATTGGAAACGAGGGTTTCTGTCGATGGGGTTAGCTATCGTGAAGAAGTGCCGTTTTCTATGGATCCTGCGTTTAGTTATATCCAAGATTACGATGATTTCAGAACGTATTGTTTCCGTGAATTACGTTACTCAACTTGTGATACTTGGGCTGGCGTTCACTGGGCACCATGGTCAAAAGAGCTGAGTAAAGAGTATACATCGAACGCGCTGGCCTTTGTTGAAGGGGCTCCCAATGCTTACACTAATAAATACAATAACATTATCAATAGCTTGACTGAAGCTGGTTCGCCGGTTGGCAATCAGAGTGTGGTAAAAGCGGATCAAACAGCTCTAGAAACTCGCAATACCGTCGTTGCTCCTGTTACACCAAATGGGGATTTCTATCAATCTCGAGCTTGGAAAACCGACGGCTCCTACACTTCTGGCAGCATTGACACATCCGCGACCAATGACTATGGCTCTCACCACACTTCCAAAGCAGCGATTTGGGACCAAAATGGCAATGTGAGTCAAATTGCTTGGCCTCAAGGCGGGGATAGAGACGGAAATCGTCTCGCACAAGGTAGTATGAGAGATTTTGCTCTTTCAAGTGACGGTAAAACCATCTACGGGGTGGGTTACAACACCTTTTCTGATGACAACTACCTCAATGCCAGTGTTTTTGTCGGAAACTATCGATGATAGCGCTTTTGATAAAACGACTTGGACAACGAAAGTGGTGAGTGGCGCTCAGATGAAAATTGGTAGCGACATTATTCATAGCAACTCTGTTGTGACCAATGTTAATGACAAATTTGTCGCTGTCGGCGAAGCCAAGCGCTCTGGTTCAAAACCTTCAGAAGGAGCGGCGGCTAATCGATTGTTTTTAATCGAAGATGTCACAGCAGACTCTATTTCGGCGACCTTTTTAACTTCGTTGGATAATCTATTCTTCTCGGGGGCTGGTGGCAAAATGGGCGGGATCAATAATTACAACGAGATTGTTGGTCAAGTCGATGCTGAAGACACCCGTGAAATTGATGGTAAAGAGCGGAGAAAGCGTGCTTTTATCTTTCCATATGATGGCTCTGGAGCGAATCAAGAGCGACGTGATATCTTTAACGGCAAAGCATGGTTTTTGGATGATCTCACCAATGGCAGTAATGCGCCGACGAGCAATAACCAATACAGAGTCGTCGATGCATCAGATATTAATGATGCGGGCGTAATCTCTGCTACTGCGATTAAGTGTGATGGCGGTTATGATTCTACATCACATAATGCCTACTGTGGTGGTGGCAGCAAAGCTGAAACGATTGTGGCTGTCAAATTAGTTCCAATTGCTGGTGCGGCATCAGCAGACATCGAAGTGAGACCTATTGATAAAGCGGCCGCTGAGCGTAAAGGTGCTGGACTTGGTTGGCTTTCTTTGACACTGTTAGCGTTTTTTGGTTTCCGCAGAAAATAGGCTAATTTTTAAACTAGGCACAGGTTCACATTTTTGACTCTGTGCCTTTTTTATACCTTGAGAAATGTTCGTAAGTGATCGATTCTTAATTGTGGAGTCACAAAAACTCCATCAAACTTTCATAGTAGTACGTTAGTTATAATGGACCGTATGAGGTAAAAATTATGAAGAGACAAAAGCGTGATCGCCTAGATCGAGCACAATCCCAAGGCTACAAGGCTGGCTTAAACGGTAGGTCTCAGGAGGAGTGTCCTTATCAGCAGATGGATGCTCGCTCGTATTGGTTAGGTGGTTGGCGTGACGCCAGAAATGACAAGCACTCTGGTCTCTATAAATGATGTCCACATACAACTAGAAGGATTTACAAGAAAGGCTCACTTGTTAGTGAGCCTTTTCTTTTCCTAATTTTAATCATGACGCACTATAACTAAATTTTCTGATGGTAAAATAAGCGGCTCATATAGGGCCGCTATAAAATCAATGAAACTAAAATGCAGACGTATCTTGGAACAAGCCGACTTTCAAATCTTTTGCGACATAAATTTCTTTGCCATCAACAAGAACACGACCATCCGCTAAACCCATCACTAATTTGCGGTTTACGACACGCTTCATATGAATTTCGTAAGTGACTTTTTTTGCTGTTGGTAAGATTTGTCCGGTAAACTTAACTTCACCGACACCCAATGCACGGCCTTTACCTTGGCCTCCAACCCAACCAAGAAAGAAACCAACAAGTTGCCACATTGCATCTAAGCCTAAGCAACCTGGCATTACAGGGTCACCAGGAAAGTGGCAATCAAAGAACCATAAATCCGGTTTGATGTCCAACTCAGCTAAGATCAAACCTTTGCCAAAATCGCCCTCTGTCTCTGACATTTTGGTCACGCGATCCATCATAAGCATATTTGGTGCAGGGAGCTGCGGATAACCAGGACCAAAAAGTTCTCCTTGGCTAGATGCCAACAGATCTTCTCGGGTATATGATTCACGTTTGTTTTGCATTGTCTGTATACTCCAATTTTTGACCAAAGCATCTTAGTGAACGCGTGTACGCTAAACAACTCCGATGAGTACTAGACAAACCAGTTTTTAATACGTTCAACAAGGCCTTGAGCATGGTCATGTTTAGCGAAATTCTCAATGCGCTCAGCTATCATACTTAACACACTGTCTTCTTCGCCTCTAAATGGTTTTCCCATAATCAGCGGAATCACTTCATCAATAGAAGATACAGCCCAAATATGAAATTCTTCCGCTTTAATGCTCTCGACGACCTCTTTATGTAGCGCAAGATGTTTTAAGTTCGTTTCTGGAAGAATAACGCCTTGTTCACCTGTAAACCCTTGATGTTTACATACTTGGTAGAAGCCTTCAATTTTTTCATTCAATCCACCAACAGCTTGAACGCGACCAAACTGGTCTACCGCTCCTGTGACTGCGATTTGCTGGTCAATTGGCTGTTCGGACAGTGCGCTTACTAAACAACAGAGTTCAGCGAGAGAGGCACTGTCACCATCAACTTCACTATAAGACTGCTCAAATACAATCGAAGCGGAGTAGGGTAATGGTTCATCAAGTCGCAGTGCACTACTTAAAAACGCCTGCATGATCATCATGCCTTTCGCGTGTAGATTGCCTCCAAGTTCTGCTTTACGTTCGACATCCGAAACATCACCATCGCCAAAATGTATAACGCATGAAATTCGTGCTGGCTCGCCGTAAGAAACTGGGTGCCCTGTAACATCAATCACGGTTAATCCATTAATCTGCCCGATCTGTTCGCCCGTGGTTTCAATAATTACCTGTCCATCAAGAATATCATCAATAGCACGATGAGGAAGATAGGACTCTCTAAACTGCTTCTCTTCAATCGCTCGATCCATATTTTCCCCAGTTATGAGGTAGTTATCCGATTCAATGGCCGCAAGAGAAAGTATGTTGCGTAGCCAAAGTGGAGACAGGGGTAGGTAATGTTGATCTTCCGTCTCTCTCACACCGGCTGTAAGCAAACGCAAAAGTGCATCCTGATCAAAAGAGGGTAACTCATATCTATTGCATAACCACTTTAAATAGCCGATGTAAGGAGTAAGGTTGTCATCATCAAGATGAAAATCTTCCTCTAACTCAGTGTACATTGAAAGAACAGAAAGCAGGTCTTCATCAAGATAGTCCAGTTCTGCTAGTTGATTTCTGTCGCCAGTGATCACCATTTTGCTTTGATAAACAACAGGTTCAACTTGTTGGGAAGCCCATTCTGCTTTTAACGGTTTCGGTAACACTGGCTCACCAAGCATCGCTGCTTTAATTTTTGGCCAAAGCAGCGGATTTGCTAGAATCATATTGGCAGAGACAATCAGAATACCGTTTGCTACTTGTGAGAGTTGGCCCGGTAGCATCTCTATTTGTCCGTTTTTATCGAGTCGGTAAGTGTCAAATAATTGATCTGCCGCTAAAGATTCGGTCGACAACACGTTATGATTAGTTACCGTTTCCAGTAGTGCTTCTTTGATAAGACCTCTGAATACAGAGTTGTCTCCGCAGTTGATGAGTAGGAAGCGGTGCATTACAGAAGACATCGTAAAGGATTCAAGTGCTGAAGCGGCTCTGGGTTGCAGCTCTAAGTAGTCTGTCTGTTCAATGTTGTGAAGCTCGGAAAGGGAATGGCGAAAATGGTCGAATTGAGGCGTTACGAGTTGCCAGTTAACTTGGTTCATCTACATTCTTTATCAACGGGAATTGCAGCGGAGTATATCAGAATCATGAAATTCTGCAGGTAAATTGCCACGAGCACGCCTACGATAAAGAAAAAGGTTGATCTGACTCTACTTGGCATCTTCTCTAGCTTGAGAACTGACGTGGCTTGAGTTACGCTGTCACCATAAACGTGCTGGGATGGAAGAGATGAAATATCAACAGTTAGAGAATTTAGAATGTGGCTGGAAGTGGCAATATCTTGTCAATAAATGGAAGGATGGAGAAGCGATTACCCGTCACATCGATTCCAGTGAAGCGGATGCTGCAGTGGCTGAGCTTCGACGATTGGAGCATCAACCTACGCAAGTAATCGAGTGGATTGAACGTCATATGGCTCTCGATCTAGATAAAAAGCTTAAGCAAGCCATTCGCGCCAAACGTAAACGACATTTTAACGCAGAGCAGATTCACACAAAGAAAAAGTCGATAGATCTCGATTATCGCGTGTGGGAGAAGCTTTCATTTCGGGCAAATGAATTGGGCTGCACTTTATCTGATGCGATTGAATATTTGCTGAGTGAAGCTTCGCGTAGCGAAAAAGCCAGTGCTGCGGTTACCAGCTTAAAAGAAGATTTAAGTAAACTGCTATCAGACTAAACCAAGGAGGGCGTTATGCTTTATGTTATCGTGATTGCAGCGGTGTTAATCTTTGGGTTAGTCGCCATCGATAGACCTGTATTGAAAATTCGCTTTAAGCAAGGTCATATCAATGCGTTTAAAGGAAATTTGCCACCATCATTCCGCCATAATTTGCAGGAGATTGGTGACAAGACTCCCTTTGATGGCGAGCTAAAAGTTTACAGCCAGCGTACAGGGATGAAGTTGGTTTTCAGCGAGCAAGTGCCAAAAAAAGTTCAGCAGCGCATTAGAAATGTCTTCCCACACCAAGGCTTTAAATCAAGCAAAGGGAAAAAGCACGCCTGAGAAACATCTCAGTTTCATCGTTATTTCGATTCACGCGAGAAGCGTAAACAATCATCTTCAAATCAAAAGGGTGACGCGCTAATCTCGGACTTTTTCTTCAAGAAGGAAAAGTAATGAGATACAGTGTCACTTTTTTGCTCGCAATTTGTTTCGCTTTTCCATCTTCTGCTGACGATTCTGCAAGGAATCCTGTTGCGGCAAAGATAAAAAAGCAGTTGCAAGCGAAAGTAAATAAACAGTTCAATTCCTATGAAGGCTACTGTGACTTGGTCATTTATCTAGAGCATACAGACAAGTATGCCATCGTGAAGCGAGTTTCTGGTATTGGCGATCAAAAGGTTTGCACGGCGGGTAAGACATATCTAAAGATCGGCTCTCGTTATCGTTATCGCCAGGCTGAAAGCATGCTTGTAATTCACCTAAGTACATTACGTTGAATGAATTACTATTTTTCTTGTAACTTTCAATCACAATATTCGGAACTAACGTCACATAAACATCCCAAGTTATGCGTTTATGTAATAAAATTAGGTATATCAAATATAGTTCAAGGAAGAGTGTTTTGCTTTTAGCGAATAGGCGATATACCAAAGAAGCGGTAGATATTGCAGAGCAGGTTGCGAATGAAGTTGAAGTACGCCACGCAAAATGGTTGGTGAGCATTAAGTATTTGCTCGATCAGTCTAATGTTGACAGCTTGCTCAGTTTACAAGGTCGCTACTGCGATGATGTCATCTTTTCTGAAAATGAGCGGATCACTCGTAACCAACGTATTTTGCTCGAGTGTGAGCAAGCTAGAGTTAAGGAAAAACGAGAAAGAGTACAGGATCGCCAAAATACCCTCAGAAAAGTTGTTGCGGATGTAAGTCGGCATACCGAACACCTCTTAGTAAAAAAACTACTTAGTAATCCAATAGATAAACTGTATAACGGAATTCCGCACTTTGATCATCTGGCGTCTTTCGCTTACTCCCCATCTTTGAGCTTTAGCAAATTAAGTACACTAACTACATTAAGCAATCAACTCAGCTCAAGTGTGGTTGATCTGGTCTCTAATCCAAAATTTTGCGAACGTATAGGGAAGGCAGCTAAAGGAGTTACCGATGCTAAAGTCGCAATCGGTCAAATAGGTATCGAAAATTGCAGATTACTGTTTCCGGTATTGATGGCCAGACCGATGCTCAAATGGTCTGATGCGAATACTAAGTTAATCGCACCCAAAATGTGGCAGCATATGATAGTCACCGCGAATGTCACTCGAATGCGTTTGTCTGACGCAGGTTTCAAAGAACCAGATGTTGGAATACTTCTTGGTGTATTGAGAACCGTTGGCCAGTTTTTAATTGCTAATCATTTTACTCACACGTTCGAAGATGCGTTAGTCGAAACGATGGTTAAGTATCGTGAACAAGACAAACGCGAAGAGTACTATGCCTGTGCAGAAGTGATGGCGAATATATCTTTTCTACCAAAAGTCATTCATGAACTTGAAGCTCAGTTATCGCAACGTGTTTTGGATTCATTAGATTGGTCACCCAACTCAATGTTTGTTAAAACAGCTGTACAGGAAGATTTAGATAAGGTGCCAGTCGAAAATAGAAGTATCGCCGGCGCCGCTTTAGCGCAAGCTCGCGCGTATTCCATTTATGACGGTCTGAATCAGAGCAATGCCTTTGTGGAGAAGCACAAGCCGTATTGGTTTGCTCGTGTACAGATGCCTGGACCTGCACTAAAAGAAATCCAAGCCCGGGTTCCTGGGCGTATCATGTTGTCTAAATAGCTCACGCTTTATCACATTAAGGGGCTTGAAGGTGGTAGAAGGCTCATTTTAATGGCTTGCGGAGCATTAGCACTAGGTATCAGTGACCCTGTCACTTTATTATCACAGTGCGTATTATGTATATTATGTTAAATTAATATACGGCCCAATCTTGTGCACCTACACTTTTCTCTTAAATCGACGTCGCAATTGAACATAACTGATTTACCATAAAATCCATAATATAGAACAAAATAATCTGCGCTTGTTTTGTTCTATATTAAGTTCAAGCGTTGCTGCTAAGGTTCAGTGTTGCGGAGTGTTTGGATGATATTTTCCAATTCATGCATTCTGACTGGCTTTGCAATAAAACTATCCATTCCAGCTCCCAAACAATTTTGACGATCGCTTTCTAGAGCGTGTGCTGTTAGTGCAACAATCGGCACCTGAAAACCGTTGCTTCTCAGAGTGCGCGTGGCTGTTAGTCCATCCATGACTGGCATTGAGACGTCCATGAGTACCATATCTAGTGGAACTTCATTTTTTTCAATAAAATTAATGGCTTCACTGCCATTGTTGGCCATAAATACCTTGTGTCCTAGCTTCGACAGTAGCAGCTTAATGACCATCTGATTAGACTTGGTGTCTTCAACTACGAGTATGTTCAAGCCCTTATTGAATGAATAAGCTCTAGTGGTGTTATCGCCCTTATTTCGTCTTAGCTCTTTGACTGGTAAACATACTAAAAACTCCGAGCCCTTACCAAACTCACTAGAAACCGAAATAGTTTCCTGACATTAATTCTACGAGGTGCTTGGTGATCGCGAGCCCTAAGCCTGTACCGCCAAACTTGCGTGTGATTGAGCTATCTGCCTGTTTAAATGCAACAAACAGTGATGAAATCTTG
This sequence comes from Vibrio cidicii, assembly GCF_009763805.1. Taxonomy (NCBI): domain Bacteria; kingdom Pseudomonadati; phylum Pseudomonadota; class Gammaproteobacteria; order Vibrionales; family Vibrionaceae; genus Vibrio; species Vibrio cidicii. The sequence goes on from NZ_CP046804.1 coordinate 1,078,324, forward strand.
TCCTCTTCTATACCAATGCCGGTGTCTTTGACGACCAATGTCAGCTTATTCTTCTCGATAGATAGACGAATGTGTATTTCACCTGTCTGCGTAAACTTGACCGCGTTGCCGACGAGATTAAATAGAATCTGTGAAATACGTATTGGGTCAAGCCAATATTCCTTGTGTGGATCAAAGTGTAAATTGAAGTGAAAACTGAGCCCTTTGCTTTCCGCAAGTTGCTGTTGCTGTCTCAATACGGAAGTTGCAGTGTCACTTAAATTAGTCCATTGTTCTAATAAAGAAAAGTTACCTGATTCAATCTTGGATATATCTAGAATATCACTGATGAGTGCTAACAAGAGCTCCGCGGAGCTTTCTATTTGTTGTATAACGTCACCTTGGTATCTAGATATGCTGGAATTCTTGAGTAGATCTAGCATGCCCAATACGGAGTTTAGCGGTGTTCGAAGCTCATGGCTCATCATGGCAAGAAACTCAGATTTCGCCTTATTGGCTCGCTCTGATTCTTCTCTCGCCATGGCCAACTCGTGAGTTCGTGCCTCTACGATACGTTGTAACTTTTCTTTGTGCTCAATGTCGATAACAGCGCGTTCAACCAAAGGCAAAAAACGTTTCAATGTCTCCTTTGACTCAATGCTAAATTGCCCTTGCTGATTACCTATTAAAAGAATTACGGATTGGGTGACTTCTGCGTCTATGCCTGTTAACAAGACGGATCCGATGTGAGTTTGAATGAAACTGTTGATGTTTCGGAATTCATCGGATTTGTAGGGATCGAACAGTAGGATGCAATCACCGCCTAAAGCACGGTTGAATTTGTCGCCTTCAGACCATGCTATATGAGCAAAAACGCGATTGGTGGTCAGTAGTGTAGAGAATGAAGGTTCTTCACAGTGGCGAGAAAGTACAACAAAGTCATCAAAATCTATGTATTTTTTCAATACGCGTTTTAAGCCAGAAAATATTTCATGGCGATTTTTAGCTTCACTCATGGCGGAAATAGCGCTAAGAATGGCTTTGTTCTCTTCTGCCAATCTTTTCTCACGCTCCCTACTCTCTTTTAGCTCAGCCAGCGCTTCTTGCAGCTCTTCTTGAATGAAGGTGTTTTCTATTTTATGCGTCATATGGTGAATGGAAGATGGCTGAAGAGATCATTAAATTGCCATGACCATTTTCCCCGCCTATAAATCTTCCTTGCTCCCCAAAAGTAAAAGGACAAATAAAAGGTTTGCCATTGAGCTCATCGGCTAACTGTGCGAGTACGGCTTCAATGTCTTGGCGTATTTGGATCATTGAACCGGCACAGAAGATATTAATTACGCCAATCTTATTGGAATCTTCTAGCTTTTGCCAAAATGCTGCATTGACCACTCGCGCAGCTCGGCGTATCAGTTGCTCTTTGCAACCTCGCATCAAATAGAGTCTATCGCCTTCGTCTATCTTTGAAAACAGCTCAATTCCCCCTTGCTCTGTCTCGCGAATGGGATGGGAAAGGATAAAATAAGGATGATCATAAAGATGGCCAGCGACTCGCCCGAGCGGATATGCGGTTGCGACATCGAAGATAATGTTATGCTTTTCATTCTCCTTGAAATGAAGCTCTGCCCAATCTTTATAAACACTAGCCGCAGGGCGATTGTCAATCTCGATCAGTTCTCGCCCTTTCACTTTGGTTGCTTTTCCGGTTGCCTCTGTTGGAATATGACCCGCACTAAATCCGGTGTAGATGGATTGAGATGAAAAGAAAACCGTCAAGCTAATCCCATTTCTGCTCGTGCCCTGAGAGGTAAAAATAGACCAGGCCCCTTTGATTTGATTATCTGCAGCACTACCACCAATAATGGGCACCAAAGTGCCAAAGTACTGATCTAAAGCTTGGATGATTTCTTCTTCATTGCCCGGAGTTGAATGCAAAAGGATAAGGCTAGGCACTTCACTCTGCCGATTGGCATGGCAGAGTGCCATTTCAAGTACATGTTCGACATTGTGGTTAACCGTCTGTAGCTGGTTCTCTGCCACAGAGATACCTGTGCCATAGGCATTGTTGGCACCACTATCGAATATCGCAAATACACCGACTACTGGGCCGGGATGAAAACCATGTTCTGTCATAATCGCTTGACATGAACTTGATCCATGAAATGGGATGTCTGGAAAGAGAACCTTAAATGCGTGTTGTAACTTGTCACAACAATACTCTTCTGTGTAATAGCAAATGAGCATAGCGAGATGCTTATTGCTGATTTTTATGCGAAACTCGCTAATCGCTTTGGTTTCATCAAGCTCATGGCTAAATACAGTTTGGCAACGCATTGTCTAATTTATGAATTTGTAAATTGACCTCCTTTATACCACTACTTCCTTGCATTGCTAAGGGTGATGAGTAATTAGGGGGTGAAATTTCGAGTGCTACGTCAGATTTATCTGTATATAACCTTGGCGATAGTAACGTCATTCGCTCGGATGTAAAAAGTGACAGGATAGCTTTGCGTGCTAAGAAGAATACTTTCTTCATCACGAGTTATAGAATACTGTTTTTGATTTAAATCAATTTTAAAAGTGCCATTTTTAGGCAGTTGAATCCGTATGCCATCATTTTCTCGCTTTAATTCTAACTTTTCTTGAGAAATTGTTAATTCACATGGCTGGTTTTGTGAACAATCCAACATTTGCAGTGACTCATATTTCAATGTACGCCAGATAAAGGCGATGACTAATACCGTGAGGATGAGCAATATTTGTGCGAGCCTTGCCATTGTTAACTTTTGCGCTGCCATTTTTCCCAATTTCCTTGTTACAAACTTCAAAGTTTTTAAATAAAAGAGCAATTCCTGAGCGTCAGTAAGGTTACTACTCTGTCATTGATTTGTTAATTCAAGTATAGTTGCAGGCTGAAAATGCCACTTTTCTTTAAAGTCGGCAAGGGAAATAACGTCATGAAATGACTTAGTTTCTTGAGCTGGTTTGGGTGGCATTACGACGCAAGTCGTGTTGGAAGTAAAGTGTAGTTAATTAGAAATTGGAAGCATGCAAATGAGCCAAGAAAAGCAGCTTGAACAAAACTACAACTATACAGTCGTTCGCCAGTTTACCCTAGTGACCATTCTATGGGGTATTGTTGGTATGGCTGTTGGTGTTTTGATTGCCGCTCAGTTAGTATGGCCACAGCTTAACTTTGATACGCCGTGGTTGACGTACAGTCGTTTACGTCCATTGCATACTAACGCGGTAATTTTCGCGTTTGGTACTAGCGCCCTGTTCGCAACATCCTATTATGTTGTACAGCGCACCTGTCAAACTCGTCTCTTCGGTGGACCTTTGGTTGCCTTTACCTTTTGGGGTTGGCAGGCGATCATCCTCTCTGCAGCGATTACTCTACCTCTCGGTCTAACATCGGGAAAAGAGTATGCAGAGTTAGAATGGCCTATCGACATCGCGATCGCGGCGGTATGGGTCTCTTACGCTGTGGTGTTCTTCGGAACATTAATCAAACGTAAGACCTCTCATATTTACGTGGCGAACTGGTTCTTTGGAGCCTTTATTATCACTGTTGCTGTTCTGCACATTGTGAACAGCATGGCAATTCCTGTCTCTTTGACTAAATCATATTCGATTTATTCTGGCGCTGTGGATGCTATGGTGCAGTGGTGGTATGGCCACAACGCGGTAGGTTTCCTACTTACAGCTGGCTTCTTAGGGATGATGTACTACTTCGTTCCTAAGCAAGCTGAACGTCCTGTTTATTCTTACCGTTTGTCAATCGTTCACTTTTGGGCACTCGTTTCTCTTTACATCTGGGCTGGTCCTCACCACTTGCACTACACTGCTCTGCCAGACTGGACTCAGTCTTTAGGCATGGTGATGTCACTTGTGTTATTTGCACCTTCATGGGGTGGTATGATCAACGGTATCATGACACTTTCTGGTGCATGGCATAAGTTGCGCTACGATCCTATCCTGCGTTTCTTGATTGTTTCTCTTTCTTTCTATGGTATGTCTACCTTTGAAGGTCCGATGATGTCGATTAAGACTGTTAACGCGCTATCACACTACACAGACTGGACCATCGGTCACGTTCACTCTGGTGCGTTGGGCTGGGTTGCAATGGTTTCTATCGGTTCTGTTTACCACTTGATCCCACGTCTGTTTGGTCAAGAACGTATGTACTCTGTTGGTCTGATCAACGTTCACTTCTGGTTAGCGACAATTGGTACTGTCCTGTACATCGTAGCGATGTGGATATCTGGTGTAATGCAAGGTCTGATGTGGCGTGCAGTGAACTCTGATGGTACGTTGACTTACAGTTTCGTCGAATCTGTCTCTGCGTCTTACCCATTCTACTTTGTACGTTTCCTAGGTGGTTTTATCTTCCTAACTGGTATGTTCTTGATGGCCTACAATACGTACAAAACTGTCAGCGCACCAAAACATAGCTTGAAAGCTATTCCACAACCGGCATAAGGAGATTGAAGAATGAGTTCAAATTCTAATAATCGCCACGAAATCATTGAACGTAATGTCGGTTTGTTGGCTATTTTTATCGTTTTTGCAATTAGCTGGGGAGCTCTTGTTGAAATTACCCCACTGATTTTCCAAAAACAAACCACAGAGCCTGTAGAAAATCTGCGCGCTTACTCTGCCCTAGAGATGGAAGGCCGTGATATTTACATCCGTGAAGGGTGTAACGTATGTCATAGCCAGATGGTTCGTCCTTTCCGCTCTGAAACAGAACGCTATGGTCACTACTCTGTCGCTGGCGAGAGTGTGTGGGAGCATCCATTCCTGTGGGGCTCTAAGCGCACTGGTCCAGATTTGGCTCGCGTAGGTGGTCGTTATTCGGACGAATGGCACCGTGTCCACCTAACTGACCCTCGTGAACTGGTACCTGAATCAAATATGCCGGGTTTCCCTTGGCTAGCTGAGAATGTACTGGATGGCAAATTGACTCAGAAGAAGCTGGAGTTGTTCCGCAATCAGTTCGGTGTGCCATACACCGATGAGCAAATCGCCAACGCTGGCAAAGATGTTGAAGGAAAAACGGAGATGGACGCTGTCATCGCCTACCTTCAGTCTTTGGGTCATGCAATGAAATAAGGGGGTTGTTATGGATTTCGGTACAATACACAGTATTTATACTGTCGTACTTTTTGTCAGTTTTATTGGTATCGTCGTCTGGGCCTACAGCAAAAAACGTAAGGCCAGTTTTGATGAAGCAGCCAATCTAGTGTTTGCTGATGAAGAGAAATCTAGCCCTAATCAACAAGGAGTTACGAAGTAATGACTACATTCTGGAGTCTCTGGATTATCGTGATTACTGTCGGTACGCTTGTGGGCTGTGCTGTACTTCTTTTCTGGTGCGCTAAAGATAAAATGGGCGTCGAAGAAGGTGCAGATATGGGCCACGAGTACGATGGTATTCGCGAGCTGAACAATCCGCTACCAAAGTGGTGGACTTATCTTTTCATCAGTACGTTTGTTTTTGCTGCTGTGTACTTGACGCTCTTCCCTGGGTTGGGAAGCTTCAAAGGGGTACTTGGATGGCAAAGTTCAGATCAAACCGTCCGTACTGTTGCTGAGTACAAAGAAGCCATCGCGTCAGCACAACAAAACAAGCAGCTAAACCAGTATGCAAAAGAGCTTGATGATGCCAACACCTACTTTGGTGAAGCGTTTCGTAGTCTTGCGTACAACGGCAATACTTTGCGTTCTATTCCTGAAATTGCAGCAAATGAAGAAGCAACTAAAGTTGGTCAACGTTTGTTCTTGCAAAACTGTTCGCAGTGCCATGGTTCCGATGCGCGTGGTCAAAAAGGTTTTCCTAACCTAACTGATAACGCGTGGTTGTATGGTGGTGAGCCTCAAGCCATCGTTACAACCATCATGCATGGCCGTGTTGGTCAGATGCCAGGCTGGAAAGACGCGCTGGGTGAACAAGGTGTTCAGGAAGTCGTTAGTTACGTACTGAGCTTGTCGGGTCGCTCGGTAAATGCTCGCGAAGCCGAAGCAGGCAAATCCCGTTTTGTCGTTTGTGCAGCATGTCATGGTACCGATGGAAAAGGTAACCCTGCTGTTGGTGCACCAGATTTGACAGACAAAGACTGGCTATTTGGTGATTCACGCGCAGATGTAACAGAAACCGTAATGAATGGCCGTTCTGGCGTAATGCCAGCCTGGAAAGATATTCTAGGTGAAGACAAAGTTCAACTGGTTGCCGCTTACGTTTGGAGCCTGAGCAACACCGAAAATAATAAGTAACATTTCAATAACAGCCCCTTCTTCAGGGGCTGTCTTTCCTTTAAATTAAAGCCCTTACATTTCATTTTGTTGTTGAGAACTTTTTTATGGTAAAGCCTTGGTATAAACAATTCTGGCCGTGGTTCCTGATCATTTTGCCACTCACGGTAGTGACTTGGACGATAGCGACAGTCATAGTCTTCTCTAAAAACTCGGTTTCGCTCGTTGCGGAGGATTACTATAAAAAAGGTAAAGGGATCAACGTTGATATCAGTAAGATAAAAGTAGCCAAAGAGCTCGGCCTCAACGCAACTATCGCTTCAGATGATACCGCAGTTACTATCGTATTTGATAAAGGAAGCTTGGCTCATTTCCCTGCTCTCACTGCGACCTTCACTCATCGCACTTTACCGGATCGTGATTTCACTAAGCTGTTAACCGCTGATGCGAAAGGTGTCTATCGTTTGGATAACCACATTGAAGGGCCATGGTTCGTTGAGCTTCAGCCTCATGACCAGAAATGGCTGATTCAAGGTCGTGTCACGTTCCCCTCTCCTTCTACGCTTTTAATGAATTAGCACTATGACAAAATCCTGTTATCACTGTGGTGAAGATGTACCAGCCAACACGGATTTCAAAGTGGAGATATTGGGCGATGTTCGTTCAATGTGCTGCCCAGGTTGTGAAACCGTTGCACAAACAATCGTCGATAATGGCTTAGTTTCTTACTATCAATATCGAACGGCACCGGCAGAAAAGGTCGAGTTAGTCCCTGAGCAACTCAAAGCGTTAGTGCATTACGACAACGAAGAAGTCCAGTCAGAGTTTGTTCGCCACAGCAACAATTACTGTGAGGTAATGCTTTCACTGGAGGGTGTTTCTTGCGCGGCATGCGCATGGTTAATTGAAAAGCAAGTTAATAGCCAGCAAGGGGTTTTGTCTATAAAAGTGAATACCACGACAAACCGAGCTTTACTTTCTTGGGATAAATCTAAGACTAAACTCAGTGAACTGCTGTCTGGAATTCATCAATTGGGCTACAAAGCCGCTCCTTTTGAAGCGGACAAACAAGAAGCGGCCTATCACGCAACCATGAAGCAATATCTCTATCGTTTAGGTATTGCTGGCCTTGCGACCATGCAGGTGATGATGCTGGCGGTCGCACTCTATCTTGAGGTTTTTGGCGATCTTGAACCTGAGTTCAAAAACTACTTCCGCTGGGTGAGCTTAATTTTTGCCACCCCTGTCCTTCTTTACTCTGCACTGCCTTTTTATCTTAATGCTTGGCGAAGCATTAAAGGCCGAACACTCGGGATGGATGTGCCAGTGTCGATAGCGCTTATCTTTGCTTATTGCGCAAGCTTAGTCGCTACTGTGACAGAACAAGGTGAAGTCTTTTTTGAATCTATCTCCATGTTTACCTTTTTTCTTTTGGTAGGACGTTTTCTGGAGATGAGAGCCCGGAGAAAAGCCGCCGCCGCCAGTGGAAATTTGCTCAAGTTGATCCCAGCAATTGCAACCACTCTTGAGGGGAAACAGGTCCCAGTAAAAAGTTTGAAAGTTGGCGATCAAATCCGTGTTTTGCCCGGCGAGCATATCCCTGCCGATGGTAAAGTGGTGGAAGGGCGTGTGCATGTTGACGAGTCTATGCTAACGGGAGAGTCGATCCATGTTGTTAAACAGATGGGTGATCTTGTCTATGCTGGTACGCTCAATGGTGATGAATCTTTTGTATTGGAGGTTGCCTGCTCTAAAGCGGACTCGGTAATTTCAAATATCGTTCGACTTCAAGATGAGGCACAGCATTCTAAACCGAAAATCGCCGAAATTGCCGATGTCGTTGCACGTTACTTTGTCGGTGTCATTTTGCTCATTTCGGCGTCAACCTGGCTCTATTGGCACCAAACTAAGCCGGAAGATGCGTTTTGGATCATGTTATCTGTGCTTGTGGCAACCTGCCCTTGTGCTCTTTCGCTTGCCACGCCAACGGCCTTGACTTGTGCGACCTCGCGTATGGGCAATTTTGGCATCTTACTGCGAAAAGGTCATGTGTTTGAAACTTTATGTAAAATCAATCACTTGGTGATAGATAAAACAGGCACATTAACCAAAGGTGATATCGAGATTCAGCGCACGGAAACCTTTGCCGAATGGCCAGAAACACAATGTCTCGCGATCGCAAGCAGTTTGGAATCTCATGCTAACCACCCAATTGCTCGTGCTTTTGCTAGATACGCAGATTCAGATGTTCAAGCCGTCGATGTGACCAACGTCATTGGTGCTGGTATTTGCGGTTATTGGAACGGTGAAGAAATAAAAATTGGTAGCAGCAGCTACGTACTAGAGCGCGAGCAACCTGAAAGTCATGCAGTATATCTTTCTATTGCTGGCAAACACGCCGCCACATTTTTTTATCACGACCCGATTCGTAAAGAGAGCAGAGAATTTTTGCAAAAGTTTGATGAGGCAGGAATAAAAACAACACTGCTCACCGGTGACTCTCTTGCCAATGCAACGCCAGTTGCCAGCGCGATGGGCATTGAACACGTGATAGCGTCTGCCAAACCCGAAGATAAGCTCGCTTACTTACAAAGCTTGGATGCTTCAGACATTACCATGATGGTTGGCGATGGTATAAACGATGCGCCTACTTTAGCCGGTGCTCACCTTTCGGTCGCGATGGGCAGCGGTACTGATGTTGCTAAAGCATCAGCAGATATGACGTTGCTTGGTGATCGGCTTGATAAACTACTCGAAGCTCGAGAAACTCGCACTGCGCACTAGGAAAATCATCCGAGAAAATCTGGCTTGGTCTCTAGGCTATAACCTGTTAATTTTGCCGTTAGCGGTTGCTGGATTGGTTGCCCCTTACATTGCCGTTGTTGGCATGTCGGCAAGCTCTATCATCGTTGTATCTAATTCGCTCAGACTGCTCAAAGAGCAAGGTAAGTAATATGGAAAGCTTGTACATTCTCATTCCGATTGCCATTGTTTTGGTTTGCGTTGCTGTCGCGATCTTCCTTTGGGCAGTAAAAAGCGAACAATTTGAAGATCTTGAGCGTCAAGGAACAAACATACTCTTTGATGACGAGCAAAAATCTCAGCAGCAAAGCGAGAGAAAGTAGGTAATGAATGGTGATTACCTTGGCGCGTTGATGATCGGGTTAGCGGGCGCTGGTCATTGTTTGGGAATGTGTGGTGGAATTGCCTCGTTGCTCAATCTAGGCAGTCAAAATCCTTCGCCAAAATTGAACACGCTTTTCTATAATTTGGGGCGTTTGTTGAGCTATGGGCTGTTTGGTGCCATTGTCGGAGGGACAATTTCGTCTCTCAGTGACATGGCCGGACTCAATCAATCGTTAGCGTGGCTGCGCTTGATTGCAGCCTTATTCATGATTCTGGTTGCACTTTATATCGCGAAGTGGTGGAACGGACTTCTCTTCGTGGAGAAACTTGGGCAACTACTTTGGCGTTTCATCAAGCCAATGACTCAGCGTTTCATGCCTATTCGCCATCCTTTGCAAGCGATCCCTTTTGGTTTCCTTTGGGGATGGCTGCCTTGCGGCTTAGTCTACTCTGCCCTCACTTGGTCAGCGCTCTCTGGCAGTGCATTAAACGGTGCCTTGATGATGCTGTCATTTGGTTTGGGTACCTTGCCCGCGATGTTACTGGTTGGGATTGGTGCGGAGTATTTCGCTCGGATTCAAAAGTCATTAACATTTAGACATCTTTCAGCCACAATTCTTGTCTTGTATGGAATTTATACTGGATTTGGCGCAGTAACGATGCTCGGCCTTGCTTATTAACTCACATTGCACAAACGCTTTTTTACTACCCTTTAGTATTCACCAGTGCTAAAATATTGACGTATATCAAATAGTGAAAGGTTGTTATGATTTCTGAAAAACCTGCGACAAAGCGTATCCAGTCCGGTGGGTGTGCGATTCATTGTCAAGATTGTAGTATCAGCCAACTCTGTATCCCATTTACATTGAATGAAGCTGAATTGGATCAACTTGATCAGATTATCGAGCGAAAAAAACCGATCCAAAAAGGACAAGAGCTTTTTAAGGCGGGTGATGAGTTACGTTCTCTCTACGCGATTCGCTCTGGTACTATCAAAAGCTACACCATCACAGAGCAAGGCGATGAGCAGATAACTGCCTTTCATCTTGCTGGTGACTTGGTTGGATTTGATGCGATAACTGACGACGCTCACCCTAGTTTCGCTCAAGCGCTTGAGACATCGATGGTCTGCGAGATCCCATACGAAATTCTTGATGACCTTTCAGGCAAAATGCCGAAACTGCGTCAACAGATCATGCGTTTAATGAGTAATGAGATTAAAGGTGATCAAGAAATGATTCTGCTGCTATCGAAGAAAAATGCAGAAGAACGTTTGGCTGCATTTCTTTATAATCTTTCAACTCGTTTCTCTCAACGTGGATTCAGCCCTCGTGAGTTCCGTTTGACTATGACACGTGGTGATATCGGCAACTACCTTGGTTTGACCGTTGAGACCATTAGCCGTCTTCTCGGACGATTCCAAAAGTCTGAAATACTCAGTGTTAAGGGGAAATATATTACTATCCTCGATCACAGTGCATTAATGGAACTGGCTGGAGTCTCCGGCGACTAATTCATTTTTAATGATGTGGCTCAGAGATGAGCTGCATCATACTTTTGTTTAAAACCCTTCTAAACTCCTAATATTTATCTCTTTTCTAAGCTACAGTTACTGATATGGTTCTCCAACATGAGCGGGCTTACATATGAGTATTTACAGTAAAATCCTTGTGGTTGCCGACATCAACAAAGATGAACAACCTGCACTGGCGCGAGCTGTACAATTAGCCAGAAAGAGTGTCTCGAAGAGTCATGTTACTTTCTTTCTATCCATCTACGATTTCTCCTATGACATGACATCTATGCTGTCTTTAGACGAGCGTGATGCGATGCGCCGCGGTGTTATCTATCAACGCGAGCAGTGGATGAGAAAAATTGCAGAGCCGTATATTGATGAATCGATGAGCTTTGATATCAAGGTGGTGTGGCATAATCGCCCTTATGAGGCCATCATTGCCGAAGTGTTTTCAGGCAGTCATGACATCGTAATTAAAGGGACGCGTAAACACGATGTCCTTGAGTCGGTCATCTTCACACCAACAGATTGGCATTTGTTACGTAAGTGCCCTGTTCCTGTACTCTTGATTAAAAACGCCGATTGGCCAGAACAAGCCAATATCATCGCATCAGTTAACGTGGGCTCAGATAACCCGACACATATCGAACTGAATAACATTATGGTTGAGCGGTTGTTGGAAATTTCATCCAGACTGGATGCACAAGCGTACTTGGTTAATGCTTATCCCGTAACACCTGCCAATATTACCATTGAGTTACCAGAGTTTGACCCGACGACCTATACCGATGCGGTACGTGGCCATCATCTTACCTCGATGAAAGCATTGAGGCAGCAATATGGGATAGATGAAGAGCACACCATCGTTGAGCAGGGGTTACCAGAAGATATCATCCCCGCGTCGGCAGACAAGTTGAATGCCGCTATGGTGATTTTGGGGACAACTGGGCGAACCGGGCTCTCTGCAGTTTTCATCGGGAATACGGCTGAACACGTGATTGACAAAATCAACTGTGACGTACTGGCCCTTAAGCCGAAAGGTTATGTCAGCCCGCTCGACCCCAACATCGCTTCCTAAACCGATAAAAATCCCAGCAAAGACTGCTGGGATTTTTTCTTGTCTACACTGGCATCTTGCAAATTTATCCGTATCATACGCACTTCATTTATTTTGATGAATTTAAGACTAGCAGCAGATGACAGAGCAAATTCAAGAGCGTACAAAAGCTCAACAATACAACTTTAATAAGCTTCAAAAGCGCATTCGTCGCAATACCGGACAAGCGATTGCTGACTTTAATATGATCGAAGATGGCGATCGCATTATGGTCTGTTTATCTGGTGGTAAAGACAGCTTTACGATGTTGGATATTTTGCTGAGCTTGCAAAAAAGTGCCCCAATCTCGTTTTCTCTGGTTGCTGTTAATCTTGATCAAAAGCAGCCGGGGTTTCCTGCGCATGTGTTACCGGAGTATCTAGAAAGTCTTGGTGTTGAGTACAAGATTGTCGAAGAGGACACTTACTCCATCGTGCAAGACAAAATTCCCGAAGGGAAAACTACATGTTCCCTGTGCTCTCGTTTGCGTCGTGGCATTTTGTATCGCACAGCGAAAGAGCTCGGCGCCACCAAAATCGCCCTTGGCCATCATCGTGACGATATCTTGGAAACTCTTTTCCTCAATATGTTCTATGGCGGAAAAATTAAAGGAATGCCACCGAAACTGGTCTCTGACAATGGGGAGCACGTTGTTATTCGTCCATTGGCTTATTGCCGTGAAAAAGACATTATTAAATACGCAGATATGGTCGGCTACCCTATCATCCCATGTAATCTGTGTGGCTCTCAGCCAAACCTTCAACGTCAGAATATTAAGATGATGCTTAATGACTGGGACAAACGTTTCCCAGGACGAATTGAAACTATGTTCAGAGCGATGCAAAATGTTGTGCCAAGTCATCTGGCGGACTTTGAATTGTTTGATTTCAAATCAATCAACAAAGACTCGGGTGTTATCAATGGTGGTGATATTGGCTTTGACAAAGAAGATGTGCCGAATGTCGTCGCAGACGAAGGCGAAGACGACGTAGTGCAAGCTTTTGATCCCGCACTTAAACTCGATGTGACCAATCTGTCTGTGTAACATGCTTGGTTCAAAGATACAATGTAAGAGGCTGCCATATCGGCAGCCTCTTTTACTCCTGTTGAAGACTATTTTGTTGCCGCAGGCAAGTAAGGCAGTACCCGTGTGGTGGCTTGCGGTAAAAGTACAAATCCCTCTTCACCAATCTCGGTTAGAGCAACTTGTACTTTGCCATTCACAATCGCTTTTTCGCCACCGTTAGAAAACGTGACCTTACTATTGAGTCCATTAGCAAATTCCATCGTTACCCCCTCAACTTTGGGAGTAAACCAACTGGAAAACATGCCCCCCAAATCGTCTAAAAGAGCCTTCATTTGTGGCATCAAAGGGGCTAGTTGCTGATAGGTTACTTTCCCTTCGAGCGGCTCTTTAGTCATCACTACCAGTGAATAGTCACAACGCATATCCTGTGGGGTGTGGACAAAGACCAGCGGATTGGCTGACTTCAAGTTATTATCCAGTGGTAACAAGAGCTCTTGGGATGACGGGATAACAAACTCTTCGTAATGCTGTTCCTTTTCCATCCAAGCCTTCTCTATATTACATAGCTGCTTAGTTTGCGGGTTAACAAAGAAGATCCCGACTTTGACATCATCATGCCCTTCTTTGGTGTTGTTTTTCAGTTGCGAGAACAACTTCGAGTAAGTAAACATGTATTCCTGAGCTTGAACGCCAAAGGAAGAAAACAGACTCATCACACATCCTAGTAGAGCTAGGTTTCTTTTCATCATTACTTGCATCCTATTTATTGGCTCCAAAACTCGCTGTTGTGACGTATCATCGCTTGCAGATCTTGGACGTAATCCATACCCCGCTCAGAATAGGCCAATAGGCCATGAGTTAAGGCGGTTGCCGTTTCGACACTCAACAGATCCTGCTGTTTGTCCGCCAAATTTTGGCGAATATTACGCAATTCTGCATAAGCTCGGTTGCGGTTCACATTCATAAAATAACGATGAATCGATTCTTGAGCGGAAGAGAATTTGGCCACTTCGTGAAATGCGCCTTCACTGCGCTGCAAAGGGACAACGCCGCAGCCTCGAGTGTAACACCACTGCCCAAATAGGTTATTGGCTTCACGGGCGAATCGTGACGTTCCCCATGCAGATTCATTCGCCGCTTGTGTCATGACTAATGACTCAGGAAGCACATTAACGCGTTTAAGCATTTCACTAAGCCAAGCTTGGTTCAATTGTTTGTCTGTCACCGTGACGTCGTAACGTTTGGCTAGGCGCAACGCCCTCTCTGTTTGTTTTTGCGAGGGTTCGGCAACATTCAGCGCGAGCAAAAACTCACGGTCTTTGCGGATTTTTTGATTTTCTGCGGCAATCTTGGGGCGTAAATAATCAAAAAATGCCTGTTTCTTTTCTCGAGTATCTGTGATTGAGGCAAAATCAGGCAACGCTTCCGCGGCTCCTGTTGTGTCATCCTGTTGAGCTTCCAACTCACGCCGCTGCTCTTCGTAAAAAAGATAAGGACCGATAGATGAAAAAGCGACAGCCATCGCTATGGCTGTCGCTTTAAGAAAAATGGATGGAGAAGTGTTGTTAGGCATTGAACACCTGTGAATTATTGTCATCGTTATGATCGCCAGAATCTTGCACTGTAACGACCTTGAGTCGGATACCGAACATCTCTCGATAGAGAATTCCTTTGAGGTGGAAAAAGAACGGCAACGCGAAAATCAAACCAATACCATAAAAAAGAATGGCAACGACAAACAGCAACATAACCAGCAAATAGAGCCCCGAAATGACCAGTATTTTGCGATTTATCGCCCTGAATGATAACAGCAGAGAGCGCATCGGTGGTACGTTCTTCTCACAAATCAGCAAGATAGATAAACTAAATGCCATCGATAAATAGAGTGACACAAATGGTAAAAGCATTCCAGCCACCCCCTGTAGCATCAGGCTGAACAGTGTCGCTAGAATCACAGGAATAGTAAATTGCAGCCCTTTGCTAATATGACGGTTTTTAGTTTTCAGCCCAGCGGCATGGCTCATAGCCATTAAGCTGACACCTGCAAAAATCGGTGCGCTCACCACCTCGAAACTAAAATTGGCAATATAGATAGCCGACAAGATCTGCTCATTGAGCAAGTTCGGGTCGAGAATCGCATCCAGCAAAACGGCGGGATCGCCTAACTGCAATTGTAACGCGATGTAAAAAATGGCTAACTGCACTAACAGCAAAGCAATAATAGCGGGGGAAAAGCTGAAAAGATGTCGGATGGTCAACTTCCAAGCTTCTTGAAAAATCGCCCCTGCCTTTAACTCATATTGCCCAGAAAGCGCCCTATCGATGCTGCCACCAAGGTTAAAATCTTTTTCAAATTCGTTATTCATGTCTATTCCAAGGTTATTGCGTACCTTATCTACCTAACTGGCTGATTAGAATTGTCTTCATTATACTGAAATCTACTTTTTGCTAAACTCTGTTTTGTTACCAGTCCTTGCATTATTTGCTATTTGGCTGATAATTAACCGCTTGAAATGTATAGGTAGCGGAAGGTTTTGGCTTAGGTATTTTTGTCTTGCAATCAACAGGTTGTTTGTGTCGCTAAAACCTAGTGGAAGTATGGTAAGAAACATCGACTTTTGCATGCAAAATTTTTTCTGTTTCCGAATAAGAAAACACTTTGAATTCACAAATTTGGTGATTATGATGCGCCCCTTACATGTGAATAGCTACAGGTCGTACTAGTTAGTTGACAAGACCAATGTGGGAGAAATACAGACGTTGAACGCTAAACAGAACGCAGGACAGCCAGTTATCCGCTTGACTGGCATCAGTAAAAGTTTCGATGGTAAGGAAATCATCGGTAATTTAAATCTGGACGTTAATCATGGTGAGTTTTTAACGATCCTAGGCCCATCAGGTTGCGGTAAAACAACAGTTTTACGCATGATTGCAGGTTTTGAAACTGCAGATAAAGGCCAAATTACCATAGACAATCAGGATGTTACCAATGTTCCTGCGGAACAAAGGCATGTCAACACGGTATTCCAAAGCTATGCGCTATTTCCACACATGACGGTGTTTGAAAACGTTGCATTTGGTCTGCGTATGCAAAAAGTGCCTTCGGCTGACATTGAACCACGCGTTATGGAAGCGCTTAAAATGGTTCGCCTAGAGAGCATGGCGCAACGCAAGCCTCACCAGCTCTCTGGTGGTCAGCAACAACGTATCGCTATTGCGCGTGCGGTGGTCAACCAGCCTAAAGTTCTGTTGCTCGATGAATCTCTCTCTGCCCTTGATTACAAACTGCGTAAGCAGATGCAAATTGAGTTAAAGCAGCTACAGCGTCAGCTAGGTATTACCTTTATCTTTGTCACCCACGATCAAGAAGAAGCCTTGTCGATGTCAGACCGCATCATCGTTATGCGCTCTGGTGTGATTGAGCAAGATGGCTCCCCACGTGAAATTTACGAAGATCCTAAGAATCTGTTCGTTGCGCGTTTCATCGGTGAAATCAACGTGTTCGAAGCGGTTGCCAAAGAGCGTGTTGACGAAAAACGTATCCGAGCTGAAATCGAAGGGGTGGACTCAGTGGTCTACTTCGATGAACCGATTACGCAAGGTCAAAAGCTGCAAGTATTGCTTCGCCCTGAAGATTTACGCATCGAAGAGATCACGGAATCGGAAGAGAAAGGTATCGTTGGTCACGTAACTGAACGGACCTACAAAGGCATGACACTGGATTCGGTCATTGAAACAGAGTCAGGAATGCGTGTGATGGTAAGCGAGTTCTTTAACGAAGATGATCCAGACGTAGATCACTCTCTAGGACAAAAAGTCGCCATTACTTGGGTGGAAAGCTGGGAAGTGGTGCTAAGTGATGAGCAAGAAATTTAGTCTACAAAACGCCATCATCACGCTGATTGTTTCATGGCTGGTGCTGTTTGTTCTGATCCCAAACGTGATGATCATCGGAACCAGTTTCCTGACTCGTGATGAAGCCAATCTAATAGAGATGACGTTCACGCTCGATAACTACGCGAGATTGCTCGATCCTTTGTATGCCAAAGTGCTGTTGCACTCTTTTTACATGGCGATTGTAGCGACCTTGATCTGTTTGGTTATCGGTTATCCCTTTGCCTATATTGTGGCCAAGATGCCAGCGAAGTGGCGTCCTTTTATGCTGTTTTTAGTGATTGTGCCTTTTTGGACCAACTCACTGATCCGCACTTATGGCTTGAAAATCGTTTTAGGTACACAAGGCATCCTCAATAATGCCCTACTCACCTTGGACATTATCGATAAACCGCTACGCCTGATGTACACCGAAACTGCGGTTATGATTGGCCTCGTTTACATCTTGCTGCCATTTATGATTTTGCCGCTTTATTCGGCGATCGAGAAGTTGGATTACACCTATATTGAAGCCGCGAAAGATTTGGGTGCGAATAAGCTACAAACGCTAACTAAGGTGATTTTGCCTCTCACCATGCCAGGCATCATCGGCGGTTGTTTGTTGGTGTTACTGCCCGCTCTTGGCATGTTCTACATTGCCGATTTGCTGGGTGGCGCGAAAAACCTATTGATCGGTAACGTAATTAAGAGCCAAGTGCTCAATGCTCGTGATTGGCCATTTGGCGCGGCAACCAGTATTGCCTTGACCATTGCAATGGCAATTATGTTATACGCCTACTACCGTGCAGGAAAACTGTTGAATAAGAAAGTGGAGCTGGACTAATGGGACGTACAATTAGATTTAGCTTTATGACACTGGTGTATGCATTTTTGTATTTGCCAATCATAGTATTGATTGCCAACTCGTTTAACGAAAACAAGTTCGGCATGAAATGGGGCGGATTTACCACCAAGTGGTATCACGCACTAATGAACAATGACAGCTTAATGCAAGCCGCTTGGCATTCGTTTAATGTGGCGATCTTTTCTGCTACAGCAGCTACTATTATTGGTAGTCTGACAGCCGTTGCTCTTTTCCGTTATCACTTTAAAGGCAAGAAAGCGGTGAACGGAATGCTGTTTCGTTGTCATGATGTCACCAGATATCGTGATGGCGATTTCGTTACTCGCGCTGTTTTTGGTTTTGGGTGCTCAACTTGGTTTCTTTACCTTGTTGATTGCACACATTACTTTCTGCTTGCCGTTTGTTGTGGTGACAGTTTACAGCCGTCTGAATGGTTTTGACGTCAAAATGTTGGAAGCCGCGAAAGATTTGGGAGCCAGTGAGTGGGTGATTTTAAGAAAAATCATTCTCCCGCTAGCGAAACCTGCGGTTGCTGCTGGTTGGCTATTGAGCTTTACCTTGTCTCTAGACGATGTAATCATCAGCTCATTTGTTACTGGTCCAACGTATGAAATTTTGCCATTGAAGATTTATTCGATGGTTAAAGTCGGCATTTCACCGGAAGTGAATGCCCTTGCAACAGTTATGTTAGTGGTGTCGCTAGCACTGGTGATCACTTCTCAGCTTATTGCACGCGAGAAAGTGAAATAATCCTGCTGCTTTCTGCTGCTATTTAAACGCGAAACAGAATGATGCGAGTCATTCTGTTTTTCTATCAAAAGCCTTCGGGCAACGTTTGGTTTGGAGCTAACGTCAATGAAAAAATGGGCTACTTTATTAGCTGGTAGTGCATGTGCGCTTTCCCTATTTTCTGCTTCTGCTGCCGCAGATGAGAACAAAGAGCTGGTCTTCATGAACTGGGGACCTTACATCAACAGTGGCATCTTAGAGCAGTTTACTAAGGAAACTGGCATCAAAGTGATTTACTCAACCTATGAGTCAAATGAAACCTTGTATGCAAAGCTAAAGACTCACAATCAAGGTTATGATCTTGTTGTGCCTTCAACTTATTTCGTGTCTAAGATGCGTGATGAAGGCATGCTACAAAAGATCGACAAATCTAAGCTGAGCAATTTCAAAAACCTCGATAGCAACTATCTGAATAAGCCTTACGACCCAAACAACGACTACTCGATTCCTCACGTTGTGGCGATCACAGGTCTTGCGGTCAATACCGATATGTATGACCCGAATGATTTCCAAAGCTGGGCAGATCTGTGGAAACCAGAGTTAAAAGGCCAACTCATGCTGATGGACGATACACGTGAAGTGTTCCACATCGCACTACGTAAATTGGGCTACTCAGGTAACACCACCGATGAAAAGCAGATCGATGAAGCGTATGCCGAGCTGCAAAAACTGATGCCAAACGTACTGGTATTTAACTCAGATAACCCGGGTGCGCCATACATGTCTGGTGAAGTTGGTCTTGGCATGCTTTGGAATGGCAGTGCCGCCGCCGCACAGAAAGAGGGCCTACCACTCAAGCTAGTTTTCCCTAAAGAAGGTGGTATCGGTTGGGTTGATAACTTTGCGATCAGCTCTGGTGCGAAAAACGTTGAAGCGGCACATAAGATGATTGATTTCTTACTGCGCCCAGAAATTGCAGAACAGATCTCTAACGACACTGGCTATCTGACGGCTGTGAAAGCATCTAACGAGAAGTTTAAAGATGTCGCCCCACTCTTCCCATCTCAGGAAGATCTGGATCGCGTTGAGTGGCAGGCCGCGGTTGGCGATAAGACCGTGAAATATGAAGAATACTTTATGAAGCTGAAAGCCGGTCAGTAAAACGACACTCGCTTTCATTGCTAAACACTTAGGCAGCCAAAAGCTGCCTATTTTTTTTATTACTGATATAATCCCGACCTATTCGCGTCTAATTCGTGAATTTCAGCCTATTTTTTACAACCATTTGCCCTTTAGGGCACGCTAACATGAGCGGAACAGTAATGAAAAAAGCACTGTATACCGGCGCATTGTGTGCTGCTACTTTCTTATCGACCCCTTCTTTTGCCGCAGATCAGGAACTCTATTTCTATAATTGGTCTGAATATATACCAAGTGAAGTGTTGGAAGATTTTACCAAAGAAACGGGTATCAAAGTCATCTATTCGACATACGAATCCAATGAGAGTATGTACGCAAAACTGAAGACTCAGGGTGGTGGTTACGATTTGGTGGTCCCTTCAACCTACTTCGTCTCCAAAATGCGCAAAGAAGGTATGTTACAGAAAGTCGACAAAGCCAAACTCTCCCACTTTGCTGAACTCGATAGCAACTATTTGGATAAGCCTTTTGACCCCGGTAACGACTTCTCTATTCCTTATATTTGGGGCGCAACGGGCATTGGCATCAATGTGGATATGCTTTCCAAAAACTCAGTGAAAAATTGGGGCGATCTTTGGGATACCCAATGGGAAGGCCAACTGATGTTGATGGACGATGCTCGCGAGGTCTTCCACATCGCGCTCTCTAAACTGGGTTATTCACCGAACACCACGGATGCGAAAGAGATTCACGCGGCTTTTAAGGAATTAAAGAAACTCATTCCTAATGTGCTGGTCTTCAACTCAGATTTTCCAGCAAACCCCTATTTAGCTGGTGAAGTGTCTCTGGGTATGTTGTGGAACGGATCAGCCTATATGGCTCGCCAAGAAGGTGCCAAGATTGAGATCATCTGGCCGGAAAAAGGGACCATTTTTTGGATGGATAGCCTAGCCATTCCAGCACAAGCAAAGAATGTTGATGCCGCCCATAAAATGATCGATTTCCTTCTGCGTCCTGAAAATGCAGCGAAAATTGCGATGGAAATTGGTTATCCGACGCCAGTGAAAAGCGCTTACCCTCTGCTACCTAAAGCGTTTGCTAACGATCCAAACATCTTCCCACCACAATCTGTGATGGATAATGGGGTTTGGCAAGATGAAGTCGGTGAAGCCAGCGTGTTATACGATGAGTACTTCCAAAAATTGAAAGTGGATAACTAGTCCACATCTACAAGAACAAGAAAAGCGGCGTAGTGCCGCTTTCTTAGCTGTTCGCTCTCAAACCGCTGCTTGAGAGTCGGTATGGGCTAACAACTCTTCTACCAAGCGTGGAACTTCAACACTCGCCTTACCATAGCGTTTTTCGGCAAACTCACTCTCCAGTGCACTCGGCTCCAGGTTGATTTCTATGGTATGCGCACCATGCATTTTCGCATCATGTACAAATCCAGCAGCGGGATAAACCACTCCCGAGGTACCGATAGATATAAACAGGTCAGCCTCTTCAAGCGCGGCATAGATATCCCCCATTCTGAGCGGCATTTCACCAAACCAGACAATGTGTGGCCTCATTTGAGCTGGCATTTGGCAGCAATGACATAAATCTCCTGTAAGAATGTCTCCACTCTGCTCAATCACCTGATTCGAGACACTGCAACGACTTTTGAGTAGCTCGCCGTGCATATGGATGATATTTTTGCTTCCGCCACGTTCGTGCAGATTATCAATGTTCTGAGTAATGATAGTAACCTTGCCATCCAACTCTTGTTCCAAACGCCCCAGCGCCTTATGCGCTGGATTGGGTTCAATATGCTCGCCCTGCAGTTTACGTCGGCGCTGGTTATAGAACTCTTGGACTAGATCCGGATTTTTAGCAAAGCCCTCTGGGGTGGCGACATCTTCAATGTGGTGGTTTTCCCAAAGGCCATCTTGTGCTCTAAAAGTCTGAATGCCTGACTCAGCAGAGATTCCAGCACCCGTTAATACAACAATGTTTCGGTATGGGAAATTCATGTTACATCCTTGTTTCTCGAAGTGGTGATAGTCGCGCGAAGATGAACGAGAGAAAAACTCAGACACGACACTCGCTATCTTTTGTTAATAGAGTAGCACTGCAGGAATAACAACAATAGTGATGAGGGTTAGACGATGGTCGCAATTGCTAGCGTTAAGAGGCAATAATGTGAACTGATACCAAAAGGGGCCGACAATGCGGCCCCTTTCACACTGTTGCAAGGAGTTTATTATTCCATGTTAGTGGCAGATATCTTGTGAATGGCCAAATCGGCGCCGTTAAACTCATCTTCCTCAGAAAGGCGCAGTCCACTGGCTTTGTGGATTGCACCATAAACAAGTACAGCACCAACCAACGCTACACTAATGCCCATTAGCGTGCCAAGAATTTGTACGCTTAAACTCACCCCGCCCAAACCGCCTAACGCGCTTTGGCCGAAAATGCCAGCTGCAATACCACCCCAAGCTCCACAAAGACCATGCAGCGGCCAAACCCCGAGTACGTCATCAATTTTTGTTTTGTTCTGTAAGTAAGTGAAGAGGTAAACGAACAATGCGCCTGCAATCAAGCCAGTAACGAGCGCACCAATCGGATGCATGAGATCGGAGCCCGCGCACACTGCCACCAGCCCAGCTAATGGTCCGTTGTGGATAAACCCCGGGTCATTCTTACCTGCAATAAGCGCCGCAACAATACCACCAGCCATCGCCATGAGAGAGTTCATCGCGACTAAACCACTGATGCCGTTTAGAGTTTGGGCCGACATGACGTTGAAACCAAACCAACCAACACACAGGATCCATGCACCCAATGCAAGAAATGGAATGTTGGACGGAGCAAAGTTAGTGTGTTTTCCTGCACGTACGCGCCCTTTTCGCATGCCAAGGAACAAAACCGCAACCAGTGCAATCCAGCCACCAACGCCATGCACTACTACAGAAACCCGCGAAGTCGTGAAATCCTGCACCAAATTGACTTTCAAACCACGCTTGA
Source organism: Vibrio cidicii (assembly GCF_009763805.1). NCBI lineage: Bacteria > Pseudomonadati > Pseudomonadota > Gammaproteobacteria > Vibrionales > Vibrionaceae > Vibrio > Vibrio cidicii. Next base: position 1,100,939 of record NZ_CP046804.1, read on the forward strand.
ATGCCAAAATTACCGTTCCAAATGATGCCTTCAAACAGCGGGTAAACCAAACCGACGGTAAAAAAAGTCGCAATCAAGACAGGATAAAAACGCGCTCGCTCGGCGATACCACCAGAAACAATCGCCGGAATCGCCGCCGCAAACGTCAGTAGAAAAAAGAACTTGACCAGTTCGTATCCGTTACCCTGTGACAGGGTATTGGCATCAGCGAGGAAAGTGCCTCCATAAGCCACCCAATAACCAATAAAAAAATAGGCGATCGCAGAGATACCGAAATCGGCGATGATCTTGACTAGTGCGTTTACTTGGTTTTTTTGTCGTACTGTTCCCACTTCAAGAAAAGCAAAACCGGCATGCATCAAAAACACCATGATCGCTCCTAGAAGGAGGAACAGTGTGTCAGAACTTTGGGTCAGGGTTTGAACGGCTCCTTGAACCTGACTGGCGGTAACACTCATTGTTAGAACTCTCCGTTTATGTAGTGCACTTATCCTGTGCATCAGAAAACTTTGTCATCACCATGATGGTGAGAAAATCAATTGAGCGCTACATACAGCAAATAATGTTCCAACTATTGGTCTTTCTATTGATAAATCACATCTATATGAAAATTATCAATATTTTTCCTACGTAAACGAAATGTATAAAATAGCGAAGAGAGATTTTGCACTCAATTGGTTCGAGTGCACCAAAAACAAGCGCACCCATTGCGTGCAATAAGGTAGTGGATAGAATCAAGAATAAAAATCCCCTCGTTTATGCGAGGGGACTTTTTTAATGAGAACAATCGGTGTCGCTTAGTCGACACCGCGAGATTTTAGGAACTCGGCGTAAGTACCTTTGAAATCGGTTATCTTGCCATTGCGGATCTCGATAATCCGCGTGGCTAGAGAGTCAACAAAGACGCGGTCATGTGATACGAAGAACAACGTACCTTTATACTGCTCCAGCGCATTGTTGAGTGATTCGATCGATTCCATGTCCATGTGGTTGGTCGGTTCGTCCATCAGCAACATGTTAGGTTTGTGCATCATGATCTTACCGAGAAGCATACGCCCCTGCTCACCACCGGAAAGCACTTTTACGGATTTCTTAATGTCGTCTTGGCCAAACAGCATGCGACCAAGGAAGCTACGTACCACTTGTTCATCGTCGCCTTCCTGACGCCACTGCCCCATCCACTCCATTAGGTTCATGTCTTCAGCAAACTCGTGCGCGTGGTCTTGTGCGTAGTAACCAATGTTTGAGTTTTCAGACCATTTGTAGCTGCCTGTACGAGGCTCTAGCACGCCTGCCAGTGTGTTGAGTAAGGTTGTTTTACCGACACCGTTTTCACCGATAATGGCAACACGCTCACCTACCTCAAAAATGGCATTGAAGCCAGCAAAAAGGTCTTGATCAAAACCTTGGCTCAGGTTTTCAACTTCCAGTGCGTTACGGAACAGCTCTTTCGATTGCTCAAAGCGAATAAATGGGTTTTGACGGCTTGAAGCTTTCACTTCATCCAGTTTGATCTTATCAATCTGCTTAGCGCGAGAAGTTGCCTGCTTTGCTTTTGACGCGTTGGCCGAGAAGCGCGCTACGAAGGTTTGCAGTTCGGCAATTTGTGCTTTCTTCTTCGCATTGTCGGCTAATAAACGCTCGCGTGCTTGAGTGGCTGCGGTCATGTATTCATCGTAGTTGCCTGGATAAACACGAAGCTCACCATAGTCCAGATCGGCCATGTGAGTGCACACCGAATTCAGGAAGTGACGGTCATGCGAAATGATAATCATGGTGCAGTTGCGCTCGTTGAGCGTGTCTTCTAGCCAACGGATGGTATCAATGTCCAAGTTGTTGGTGGGTTCGTCCAATAGCATGATATCTGGATCAGCAAACAGCACTTGCGCCAAAAGAACACGTAGTTTCCAACCTGGTGCCACCTCGCTCATTAAACCAAAGTGCTGCTCCATCGGGATACCTACCGCCAAAAGCAGCTCCCCCGCTTTTGCTTCGGCCATGTAGCCGTCCATTTCGGCAAACTCAACCTCAAGGTCAGCCACTTTCATCCCATCTTCTTCACTCATTTCCGGTAACGAGTAAATGCGGTCACGTTCTTGCTTAACTTTCCAAAGTTCTTTGTGGCCCATGATCACGGTATCAATAACCGTAAACTCTTCATAAGCAAATTGGTTCTGGTTCAGTTTGGCAACACGTTCATTCGGATCGTAGCTCACGTTTCCGGCACTGGGTTCCAGCTCACCGCTAAGGATTTTCATAAAGGTTGATTTACCACAACCATTTGCGCCGATTAAACCATAGCGGTTGCCCTCGCCAAATTTAACCGAGATGTTTTCAAACAGTGGCTTAGCGCCAAATTGTTGAGTGATGTTTGCTGTAGAAATCAAAACCTGTACCTTTTGTGTCCAGTATCAAATAAAAAAACTGCGCAACGTTACTTGTTCAACGAGCTGACTGCAAGCATTGATTACGTTGTGTAGCAAAGAAAGCGCGTAAGTTTAACAGCTTTGCCGGGCAAGCGGGCGATAGATGTGTTTCTTTCGTTAGTTGGCGTCTTGCTTGGGGAAATTCCTGAGGATTTCTGCTAAAGTCTGCAGCAATTTTGAAGTGGCTAGACCCAGTTTCAAGCAAAGAGAATCAATATGCTGCAACCAACACAGACCACGTGGGTCATTCTTGCCGGAGGGCAAGCCTCCCGAATGGGAGGCGATGACAAAGGGTTTATTGAACTTAACCACAAACCGCTGATTCAACATGTTATTGAGCACCTTGCGCCGCAAACCGACCGTATTTTTATCAACGCCAATCGTAACCAATCGCGCTACCAAGCGTTCGCTCCGGTATTTGCGGATCATATTGAAGGATTCCAAGGGCCTCTTGGAGGCATGCATGCCGCGCTCAATCACATAGATACAGACTGGGTCGGCTTTGTTCCTTGTGATAGCCCAAATATCAGTTCCGACTTGGTTGAGCGTTTCTGTAGGTCGGTCGACGAATCCAGCGATATTTGGGTCGCCCACGATGGACTGCATCCACAACCTGTCTTTGCACTTTGCCACAAACGTATACTTCCCGCGTTGACTGTATTTTTACAGCGTGGCGAGCGAAAAATGGGGCTGTTTTTTTCACAATGCCATGCACGATATGTGGACTTCAGTGATTCGCCACAATGTTTTGTGAATCTGAATACGCCGCAAGAACTCACCCAGTTTGGAAACTCGCAGCCATGATGCAAAGAATCCCTCTTCCGTTACTCGGCTTCGCAGCGTATTCCGGCACTGGAAAAACGACCCTGCTTGAAGCGCTACTGCCAATACTTACTGAAGCAGGCTTAAGAGTGGGTGTATTAAAACACGCCCACCATGATTTTGATGTCGATAAGCCCGGTAAAGACAGTTACCGTTTGCGCAAAGCCGGTGCGGCGCAAATGTTGATCGCCTCACACAAGCGTTTTGTTTTGATGACAGAAACGCCGCAAGCAGAAGCTGAGTTTGCTTATTTGCTCAGTCGTTTTGATCACAGCAAACTGGATTTATTGCTGGTCGAGGGATGCAAGAATATCGCCTTTAATAAGATTGAGTTGCACCGCGAGGAAGTCGGTAAACCGTGGTTGTACCCGCACGATGACAACATCATTGCGATTGCATCTGATGCCAATCACTTAGAAACGACCTTGCCGCAAATGAACATCAATGACCTCGACTCGATTGCCGAGTTTGTTCTTCACTACGCGCGCGAGCAATGCCGCTTTGAAGAGCGCTCAACAGGAGATGACTCATCGCAAGAGATGTTGGCAAAAGAGATCTGCGTTCATCGGCTCCTTTCTGAGCTAAAGCCGCTCGCTGAGAGTGAGACCATGCCCCTCACTGATGCTTACGGACGCGTATTGGCGCTGCCTATACTTCAAGAAGGTGATGTTATCGTGGATAGCGGCGCGCTACTGAAGCAGACACATATCTCTTCCCTAGCGGCTTTAGGAATCAAGCGCTGTCAGGTCATACGAAAACCACCTGTCGCGCTGCTGTCGCTGGACGATAGTGCCTCTCAACCTTGTTATGCTGTTCTTCTTGGCATGCTGCATACGCTCGGTTGTGAGGTAAACGCGCACGTTGTGGATGCTGAGAAGTGTCAACAACGAGTAGAAGTCTTTGAAGAGGCGCTAAACCTGAATGAGGTTATCATCCTCATTGGGAGCGCTAAGAGCTGGCAACACATAGTGCGTGGTCTTAATACAGTGATTGACGCCAGTGACTTCTCTATGCAATTCGTTGAGCAAAAACTGCTTTTCTTGATGGATACAACCCTCGAAGGTTTGCAAGGCTATTTTCTTTCAACCGTTGCACCTATGCTGCGTAAACTTCGTGGCGAGCGAGGTCATCTGGTTACCGGACAAAAAGCGCGATTAACTCAAGGGATTAAGGCCATTCAGGGAGAGGTCGGATTTTACTCTGGCTCTTTGACGGTGGATAACATAGGAATCACTCAGGTGACACCGGTGATGCACTCGTTTGAGAGTCTGACCTCTTGGTTAACCATGCAAAGTAAAGAGAATATCAACTGCATGATCGCCGTTCCCGCTGCTGTAGATACATTGAAAGCCGGAGAATGCGTGACAATCTATCCACTTCAAGGCAAAATCTAGCCAATTTAATTCAGGGCCAACTCGTTGGCCTTTTTCATTGCGAGAGAAACTGATGGTTCGCACTCTAATTTACATCTATAAAGGCGTTGAGAAAACGCTGCCTTTTTCATACGAAAAGCATCGTAATATTCATGAAGCGGTTGCAGAAGCGGAAGGCATCGACATCTCGGCATATTTAAAAATGGAGCAGCAGCTCGAAGCGATTTCAGATACCAAGTCGGTGCGCAATTATCGCGATAATCACTTTAAGAAGTTAGGATTTGAGTTGATTACGCTCAAGCAGAAAGACAACTTGGGCGTAGGTAAAAAGAAGCGCGACTGAACATAAAACAAAGGCTTGCAGATGCAAGCCTTTGTTGAATTTATCCTTTGATATTTAAGAAGGCTGCGCCACGAACACCGCCTGAATCACCATGTTTTGCTTTGATGATCTTCGGACATTTCGCCACAGACAACAAATACTTAGGCACGCGTTTTGGCATCTCGTCGTAAATGAGATCAAAGTTAGACAGACCGCCGCCCAGTGCAACCACGTGCGGATCGTTTGCAGTAAAGATATTGGCAAAGCAGATCGCCAGCAACTCCATAAAGCGCTCAACATGTTCCACCGCTTTCTCATCGCCTGCGGCGTTTGCTTGAATAATGTCGATGGCTTTTTTCTCTTCACCATAGTAGTGAGCGTAAAGCAGCTCAAAGCCACGACCTGAAAGATAGCTATCAAGACAGCCTTTCTTACCGCACCCACAGCCAAGCAGTGGCGCTTTTTCTCCAAGATGGAACCATGCATCAATCGGCAAGCGCATATGACCCAGCTCACCTGCCACGTTGTTACGACCAGAGAACACTTTGCCGTCGTAGATCAAACCACCGCCAAAGCCTGTACCGAGAATAAGCCCCATCACCGATGGCGAATCTTGCAACTCTTCATCCCACGCTTCAGACAAAGCAAAACAGTTGGCATCGTTTTCAATTTTTACGCTACGGCCAATACGCGCCTCTAAATCAGCACGCAGTGGTTTGCCTTTTGCTGCAGGGACATTTACCGTCAACACCGTTGCATCGTCAGCATCTTCCATCCCCGGTAGACCTAAACCGATTTTACCTTCGCAGCCGAACTGCACATCGTACTTTTCAACTAGACCGACGATGGTGTCAATCAGCAGTGAGTAATCGTCGGTAGGCGTAGGCACACGCTCCGTTGCAACGCGCTCTAGTTTTTCATTAAATGCACCAAACTCAATTTTAGTGCCACCGACATCAAAGCCGTAGTACATGTGTTCTCTCCTGAAAAGACGTGTCAGACTCCTAAGAAGTTGGAGTCAAAAGATAATAAATATCTGCGCATTATCCATATCTCTAAGCCTACAAACCGTGACACAGGCAGAATTTATCCGCTGACTGATATCGTTTGCGCAACTACTCAACAGCATTAAGGCATAACTTAGAGTGATGTCTCGCTTTTGAAGCTACGCAAGTACTCAGCTAGAAAAGGTTTGTTCTCATTCTGTTTGGCACGGCTTTTACTCAGCAGGTAACTTTCGCGAAAGGTTTCAAACCAACTTTGCAGACACTGGCTGGCATATGTTTCGCCAGCTTGGCTGAGTACTAATGACGCCACTTCTGCGGTCGACAGATGCTGTTCGTTGTCTGAGCGGCGCATTTGGTATTGAGACAGACGATCGGGGTCGATGGAGAGCACAGGCAGATTTTGCAGATAATTGGATCGACGAAAGATTTTTCTCGCTTCACGCCAACTGCCATCAATGAAGATCAGAAGCCATTTGCGGTTATCATGCTTGGACGACTCACGTATTAACAGGTTGGAATCCAACTGCTTCAGCAAACGCTCTGGTTGATCAACATAATCCCCGGGGAAAACGATCACAGGCTGATAATCATCACACTGTAATAAAGTGAGCATGTTATGGTCTGGTTCGGTGCGGTTCCATTGATAAACGTAAGTTTCTTGCACCACATCAGCAATCAAGCGCCCCGTGTTGCTTGGTTTAAACACCTCATTGTCAGAAACGATCAACATGCACGCAATATCGGTCGGTACATCGGGCTGAACGTCGCACAAGCAGTGCTCAAGGGCGACTTGGCAATTTCGGCAGCGCACAACATTACATCCTCGCGCTTGAAATGGCTTGGTTGAGATGGACTGACGGTACTGGTATAAACGATGAAAAGCGTGCAATCTCATGATGAACTAGGCTCAAATAAAAGAGAGCTGGATTCTACTGATAAGGCGCGACAAGCTCAACCTACTCTCAATCGGACAAATTAAAGGAATCCTATGACCGAGCCGAGTTTTAACGACCCCTCCACTCTTCGCTTAACCATTTTTATTGCTGTTTTGTTGATTTGTGCCGCTTGGGAGCACTACCGACCGCGAAAAGCGTTGACCGCTCCTAAAACGGTACGTTGGTTGAACAACCTTACTTTGGTCGCCCTTAACGGCTTGATCATTGCGCTTTTACTGCCCCTGACGGCTTTTGAAGCCGCTAAGATCGCCCAAGATCAGCAAGTAGGCATTTTCCATCAGCTCTCTCTGCCTATGTGGGCGAATGTATTAGTTTGCGTGTTTATACTCGATCTCATCATCTATCTGCAGCATTTGTTGTTTCACAGGCTGCCTTGGTTGTGGCGTCTGCACCGCATGCATCATGCTGATTTAGATATCGATGTCACTACAGGTACTCGCTTCCATCCGATAGAAATTCTTCTGTCTATGATGATCAAAATCGGCAGTGTGTTCGCTTTAGGTGTCTCACCACTGGCGATTGTGGTGTTTGAAATCATTCTCAACGCCAGTGCGATGTTTAATCACAGCAATGCAAAGCTGCCACTTAGGCTTGATGCGGTGATGAGAAAAGTGATTGTAACGCCTGACATGCATCGGGTGCATCATTCAGTGATTGTGCGAGAAACGCATTCCAATTTTGGTTTTTTCCTTTCGTTGTGGGATAGGCTTTTCCGTACCTACGTCGCTCAACCGAAGCTCGGCCATCAGAGGGTACAAATCGGTGTGCCTGAAATTAGAAAAGCTCGAGAACAGTGGTTAGATAAAATGCTAACCCAGCCCTTTCGCTACCAAACCAAGCGCCAGTAGATCATTTTCAGAAAAGTAAAAAGCTCAATACGGTGATTGAGCTTTTTTGTTGCCTTGGCTAGATAACTTTGGCTAGACCTAGCTCGCCAACTGATACTTATGCAGCATCTCTTGTTGCTGACCCGCAATATCGGAAACGTGTTGCGAGCTTTCTACCATCGACTCCAGCTGTTGCCTAGTTTGATCGCCCTGCTCTGAAACATGGGTAATGGCGCGAGAGACTTCTGACGTCGCACGTTGTTGCTCTTCTGTCGACAAAGTAATTTGTTCGACACGCTCGCGAATATGCCCAACGGCGGTCTCAATATCGCTGAAGGCGACTTTCACTTCACTGCTCGCGGCGAGCGCCTCTGCCATTCCCTTACGCGACTCTTCGACGGATTGACGGCTTTTTTCAGCCGCCGTTATCAACTCACTCATCATTTCGCTAATGTTTGACGTTTGTTTAGAGGTATCGCTGGCTAGTTTACGCACTTCATCGGCGACGACCGCAAATCCGCGTCCTTGATCACCCGCACGGGCAGCTTCAATTGCCGCGTTCAACGCCAACAAGTTGGTGTTATCAGCGATGCCGCTGATCAGGTCGACCATTTCACGAATCGCCTTAACGCGTAAATCCAGCTCGTGCATCGCTTCTTCGTTGATGTTCAGGGATTGTTCCAGCAGCATCAAGCGATTGAGACTTCCTTCGACCACTCTAACTCCACGTTGCGTATTTTCTGTCGCTGTTTTGGCATCATCGTAAGAGGCGCTGGTAACAGACGCTATCTCTCTGATTGAGGCTTCCAGTTCAGTGACCGTCGCCACCATCGCCGATAAAGCATCATTTTGTATGTTCAAACTTTGACTAGAATACTCCGCCGCACCGTGGCTGATTTCTGCGGTCTGATAGAGTGCTTCACAGTTTCGAGTAACGACCGTCAGTGATTCACCGGTGGAATTGATGACTTGGTTGAGTTTTCTTGCGACTTCACGCATTTCCCTCGGGCCAACCTCTTGAGCAAATTGGGTAAAATTATGTTGTGTGAGTTCAGAAAGGCGCTTCAGGATATTCTTCAAGCCACGATTGACCCAAGCACGAAACCCAAGCCATGAGCTGATCACCAATCCGACGACGATGATCCCACTGAGCGTCAAGGTAAGGCTCATATTACTGATGGTTTGACTTACAATCTGCTCGCCTTGGTGGATCAGTGACGAGGCAGTGGCAGAGATCGTGTTCAGTAGTTCGATAGTTTCATTGGATAGATGTGTCACACGAGTGATCTGGCTTTGTTGCTCTTGCTGATTTTGTACTCTCTCCATCAACATCGCTAATACGCCTTGTTCTTTAAAACCGGCCAACACCATCTCATAAGGCGCGGTCAAGCTAGCAAATTCGATGACGTCTGGGTGCCACTCTTTAAAATCATCATAAGCGAGGCGGATCCCAGCGATACGGTTACGCATTTCACGATACTCGCCCTCCGCCTTTTCAGGATCGCTTTGCATCATTAGCATGAGAAACGTGCTTTCCATCGAGCTTGCCCCAGCGCTAAAGCGGTTTGCTGCATCGCTTGACTCTGGATTATCGACACTCAAAAATGAGCTGATACGATTCATTTCTGGACCAATAGAACTGAGACCATAGCGAAAACTGCTAATCGCTTGGTCAATGCTTTGCTGGTTTTCGATCGCTTTTGCTTGTCTTGCCAAGATGTCTGACGTGATCTGGGCAATCGCATCGACATTACTTTGTAACTGTTGCTGTTGTTGCGGGGAGATCACCTGTTCAAAAGCGCTGGTGATGGCCATCACGCGTTCAATATATAGAGATGTTTCTGACGTTAGTTGTGCGATTTTACTGCGCGTTGCTTGCAATTCACTGGGGTCTTTGAGCGAGGCGCCATAGTTGAGCAACTTCACCTGTTCGAGAATATTCTGCGTGAGTTTGGCGTTATTCATCGCAAGTGGTAAAGCTTGGGTCGACAAGGTGCTAAACTGTGTACCTATTTTTTGCACACCGTTGTAACTCGATATCGAGAGTGCAAAGACGAGGAGGATGATAGAGAGAAACAGCACGCTGATCGCCTGGATCAAAGAGAGAGAAGCACGTTTAGTTTTGGGCGGATTCATACATTAACCAAAGTATCAAGTCACAAGGATGAGACAAAGTGTGATTTACTGCCAAGTTTATGGACCGTTCGTGACAGTTACATGACAGTAAAAAGACATCCTGATTACATATGAAACAATTTAATTATTTAATTTTGCTAATGATTTTGCTTGTTGGTGGATGTAGCCAGACGAAGGTGGCTAACAGAGAAGTCGATAACATGAATCTTTCTGATCACGTTTTAGCCAACAACCCTCAGCTACAGTCATTTTATCTCGAATGGTATGGCACACCATATCAGTTTGGTGGGAGTGATAAAGATGGCGTCGATTGTTCGGCTTTTGTTCAGCATGCCTTCAGCCAAGCCTACCAATTTACTCTACCCAGAACCACGAGAGAGCAGTTTGATGCGAGCCGAAAGATTGAATGGCAGCAGAAGCAACAGGGAGACTTGCTGTTCTTTAAAACCAGTAAATCGGACTATCATGTAGGAATATATTTAGGCGGGTTGCAGTTTATGCATGCATTAACAACGAAGGGAGTAATCATTTCACGGCTTGATAACCCTTACTGGGCAGATAAATTTTGGCAGGTCAGAAGAGTTACTCTCTAACTCTTCCGACCCAGTAGTATCAATCGTACTTAGCCACAGCACTGTCAAATAGGTTTTTTACTAGTGCAATGTACTCATCAAGAAAATTGATCTGTTCGTTTGTCGCTTTCTTATGCCAAACGCCCGCCAGCACTTCACCCAAATCGTCTGCGACCATATCTGCCTCTTTCAGCAATTTGAAACGGATGCTGGAATGCAGTTCTGGGTTTTGTTCAAAAAGAGCCATGATGTTGGATGCAATCATGTCTGTGATCACATCTTCTATGGTTTCTGTGCCTGTATCGCCAACGTCAGACGCGAATACATCAAGATTCAAGGCAAGGTGCTCTATGAGAGCTAAGTATCCATCGGTTTCAACAACCACTCTTCTTCTCCGTCTGAATGCTTACATCATGCGTAAGCTTACAACTTTTTTGTCTAAGTTAATACTAAGACATGTCTGGGAAATTTCACCAACTTAATCAATTATAAATCGCAGAATTTGATCAAATGGCGTACTTTCCATCAAAAGCGAACAGAGATCACTCTTCGTAAACACAAGTTTGGTTGCGACCGCTCTCTTTTGCCAGATAAAGCGCCTTATCTGCACATTTCAACCATTCTATATAACCGGAAAACGCGGGGTTAAATTCGCACACACCCAAGCTGATTGTGTAGTTGATCACGAAATCTTCTACTCGGACGATTTCTTGCTCGATTCGTTTACGTAGGCGTTCAGCGAAATAACGCGCTTGATCGGCACTGGTGTTTGGCAATAAAACCGTAAACTCCTCACCGCCGTAGCGCCCACACAAATCACTGTTGCGAGCGGTTTTTTTCAGCATATTAGACGTTTTACGAATCACTTCATCGCCTGCGTGATGGCCATAGGTATCATTGACGCGTTTAAAATGGTCGATATCGAAAATAACTAGAGAGCTATGTGTATCGAGAAACTGCATTCGATTAAATTCTTCTTTCATCGACTGTTCCCAATACGCCCGATTATACAGCCCTGTCAACCCATCACGGCGACTCATTTCAGACAGATGCTGATTGGTCTCTTTAAGGTGAATCTTATTACGAGCGATTTCGGATACATCATTAATCTGAATCGCTATGTGTGTCACCTGACCACACAGAGAACGCAATGGCGTGATAACGATGTCTTGATACATATAGGTGCTGCCATGTGAGACTGGAGAAAAGTTATGAAACTTAAATAGATAAGGACGATTTTCCCAACTAGAAAAAGAGCGCGTCGCCAGTTCAGCGGCGGTATTTACCTTGGTCTCCAACCAGACGCGTGGCAACTCATTGAAACACTCAAAGAGGCTTTTACCTAAAATGTGCTGTGACATGACACCGCTGTAGGACTGCATGAAGCTGTTCCAGACACACACTTGAAATGAGCGATCGATAACGACCAAGCCTGAGTCCATGGTATCGAGAATTTGGGTTACCCAGTGAAAATCGGCAATATCGAGCGTTAAGTCCGAAGTCATAATGTCTCCATAATGTCGTAGATGATGGCAACCGAAGGGCTATCAATGAGAAATAGAACCTCACATTCGAAATCCATGCTTTCGGCAAAATAGGTATATTCGATGGTAAAGAGTTCATCTGATTCTTGTCCGCAATCGACATCCGGAATCACCGTATCAATGATGGCAGGCTGACGCAATGAGAAAGATTTGTCGAGATGTCCACCAAGCGAAGTTAAAAAAGAAGAGACCAGTAAGTTGGCAATGTTGAGAATCACCTCGTTATGGGTAGTAAAGTCTTTGTGGTAACCGAGCTTCTCACCGATTTGATCAATATCACTGCCACGAAGGCAAACTAAAGCTTCACCATGAATCCCGCCACCAACAAAACGCTGTGAGACCGCGACAGAGCCCTCTCTTTTCACTACGTCTACCATGGTCATATACAGTTCACCACTAGTCAGAGGTCCAACACTAGGTACAGGTAGTTGAATAAATTCGTTGAGATGGTCAGCCATAATCGCCGCGCCTTTACCTAGGGCTATATTGGCGATCTCTTTAAATTTTAAAAGTGGTGTGGTGAGCGCTTCAGCTTTAAGAACAGGTTTAACATGAGGGTTGGTATAGCGTAGCCCGAGTTGCAGAAACAGCGGTTCAGCTTCTTCATCGCTGAAGGGCTTTTCAACAAAGGCCATCGCGCCCATGTTCAAACAGCGTTGTTTCGCTTCCCTTTGCACATCCCCAGAGACCACCACCACGCGCGTTTTGTACTGACTGACGGGCAAACTGGCTAACAGCTCAAAACCGTCCATCACTGGCATGGTGAGGTCCAAAAATAGTACATCGATATTTTGTTCCATCATGATCTGCAGTGCTTCATAGCCATCTTGCGCTTCGAGAAGATGCACAGAACTATCGCATACAATTGATCGACTAATTGACTTCCTTGCAACCGCCGAATCATCGCAAATGAGAATTTTCATACAGACCGTGGAACCAATATCAAAAAATGAATAATACTGGTCGAAGAAAAAATGCTCTAGAGGGAAATAGGCGAAAATGCGAGCAGATAAGCGACTAAATTCACATTTGAGTTATTTTCTTTCGTAAAATTACCTAATTATTGCTGAAGTTTGTGAAATGGCGACATTTTGTTTCTCCTTCTAGCATACACTTAGACTGAAACCAGCGTCGTCAGATGGGAGGCTTTATGTGGCAAGCGATTTCAGAGCAACTTTCAGACACTTTGATGTTCTCTTACGAGATTGTAGAAAAGATCCCGCTTGCAGGCGGTGATATCAGTGACTGCTTTATGATTAGCGATGGTGAACAACGTTATTTCGTCAAAGTCAACGAACGAGAGTTCCTACAAAAGTTTGAAGGAGAAGCCGAAAATCTTCGTCAGCTACGAGAAACCTGCACCATCCATTTGCCTGAGTTAATTTTGACTGGTGTCTCTAAATCGAATGCTTTTATTATTCTCAACTATCTCCCGACGAAACCACTTGAAGACGCGCAGAGCAGCTATCAATTGGGTCAACAGCTCGCGAGGTTGCATTTGTGGGGAGAGCAAAAAGAGTATGGTTTTGACCAAGACAACTTCATTGGCGCAGTGCTACAACCCAATGCTTGGCATAAAAAATGGCACACTTTTTTTGCGGAACAACGCATCGGTTGGCAATTACAACTCTTACGTGAAAAAGGCATCAACTTTGGTGTGCTCGATGAGATTGTCGAAGTCGTCAAACGTCAGCTTATTAGCCACAACCCTCGCCCTTCCCTATTGCATGGCGATTTATGGAATGGAAACGTCGCGCTATCTGCCTGTGGCCCAATCTGTTTTGATCCGGCGAGCTACTGGGGTGATCGTGAATGCGATATTGCCATGACGGAGCTATTTGGCGGTTTTCAGCCTGAGTTTTACCAAGGCTATGAGAGCTTAGCGCCACTCCCATTTGGTTACGCGCAGCGCCGAGAAATTTATAACCTTTACCATCTCCTCAATCATTGCAATCAGTTTGGCGGTCATTATCTAGAACAAGCACAGAAGGCAGTTGACAATGTTCTCTCTTACTGAGTCGAACGTATAAACTCAATGCTTAGCCAGTGTCGCTAGATCGAGAATGTCATCGTTTTCAGTTCAACGATGACATTTTTCGAGTCATATCACTTTATCTTCTGTCTGTTCGTCTATGTATTGAGTTTTTTGTCATACTTTGCACTTATTTTGAGTCGAACATCAACTTTCCTGCCTAACATGAATTCAGAGCGTAGTGCGGTTGTGTACAAACAAACTGGCTTTTTAGCGCTTTGGCTAGCAAGTATTTCGTCACTCGCCACGTTTGTTAAATAAACCAGAATAGACGTAAGGAAAAGAAGTATGCGTAACTACACTGAAAAACACATCAAATGCCCTCATTGTGGGCATCTTATCGGTATTACATTAGATGCGAGCAACGGCAGTCAGGACTTTTATGATGACTGTCCGGCCTGTTGCCACGCAATCCACCTCAATATGATGGTTGACGAAATGCAAGACACCATTCAATTAACGATAGATGCCGACGACGAGCAGGTTTTCTGATAGAAGGTAACCGCCACACCAATGTGGCGGTGTGTGGTTAAACCAAGCCTTTTGCCGCCAATACACGTTCTGTGGTATCCACAATGGCTTGGGTTTGCGGGTCAAATTCGATATTCACTCGCTCTCCAACCTTTCTTACGCCAAACAGAGTTCGATTTAATGTCTCCGGAATGAGATGCACGGAAAAGCGATTTTCCACCACTTCACCGATAGTTAATGAGCAACCATCCACACCAATAAAACCTTTTTCGAGCACGTATTTCATCTGCTTTACTGGCAAGCTAAACCAAACGGTGCGGTTGTTGGGGCTATCTATCACTTCTTCGATTAAAGCGGTATTGCTGATATGGCCTGACATGCTGTGTCCACCAATCTCATCACCAAATTTCGCGGCTCGCTCAATATTCACTTCGTCGCCTGGTTGTAAGTCACCTAAATTGGTCAGTCGTAGGGTTTGCTGCATCAGGTCAAAACTGACCAGTTCACCGTCAATGCGAGTCACGGTTAAGCAACAGCCATTGTGGGCCACTGACGCACCGATGTTTAACCCTTCTAGCATCTCATTACATAGACGGAGTGTATGAGTCTGAAATTGTTCTTTCTTTTCGATGATGACCACTTCGGCCATTCCCTGAACAATGCCTGTAAACATGCTATACAACCTCTTTTTTCTAGCGCGTAGTTTAAGATTCCATTATTATCCTGGATCAATATTCCGGAGGCTTCAAAAAATCATACTCATTGTTCTGGCCTACGCTCAATACCAGACAACTTTCCCGAAATGATACCTGTGCTGAATGTTCATCAGCTCAACCACTCCATAGGTTACGTACCTTTGTCTGCCCCGGAAATGCAGTAAGACCTTATAACATATTTACCTATCTAGTGGAGTACACGTGCAAGATTACAAAAAAGAAGCATCCAGCCTCGTCAGGCTAGCGACACCAGTATTAATCGCTTCCGTTGCACAAACCGGTATGGGTTTTGTCGATACCGTGATGGCCGGCGGCGTGAGTGCCATTGATATGGCAGCCGTTTCCGTTGCCTCAAGCATTTGGTTTCCTTCAATTCTGTTTGGCATTGGCCTGTTGATGGCCTTGGTTCCAGTTGTTGCTCAGCTCAATGGTGCCGGTAAACGTGACAACGTGCCATATGAAATCCAGCAAGGCGCTGTGATGGCACTGCTTATCAGTGTGCCTATCATCGCTGTGCTTTTCCAGACGGAACGAATTGTAAGCCTGATGGATGTTGAAGCCGCATTAGCCACCAAAACAGTAGGCTATATCCACGCGGTCATCTTTGCTGTACCTGCTTTTCTGCTGTTTCAAACACTGCGTAGCTTAACCGATGGACTCTCTTTAACTAAGCCCGCGATGGTCATCGGCTTTTTCGGTTTGTTGCTCAATATTCCGCTCAACTGGATGTTTGTCTACGGCAAGCTTGGTGCGCCCGCACTTGGTGGTGTTGGCTGTGGTGTGGCAACGGCGATTGTCTACTGGATCATGTTCTTCATGTTGCTGCTTTATGTGACGACGTCACAAAGGCTAAAGCAGGTGAAGCTATTCCATGTTTGGTATCGCCCTAATCTGAGCGCTCAAATCAAACTCTTTAAACTTGGTTTCCCTGTCGCGGCCGCACTATTTTTTGAAGTCACTCTTTTTGCCGTTGTTGCTTTGATGGTGGCCCCGCTCGGCTCTGTGGTGGTTGCAGCTCACCAAGTAGCAATCAACTTTTCGTCCCTGCTGTTTATGCTACCAATGAGTATTGGCGCAGCGACCAGCATTCGAGTTGGTCATAAACTTGGCGAAGCCAGCACTGAAGGCGCAAGAGTGGCTTCCCATGTAGGACTGATGGTTGGACTGTTGACCGCGGTACTCACTGCGACAGCAACCGTGCTACTGCGTGAGCCGATTGCGTTGCTCTATACCGATAACCAAGCGGTGATCCATCTCGCGATGCAACTACTGCTCTTTTCGGCCATCTATCAATGCACAGATGCGATTCAAGTTATTGCAGCAGGTGCGCTTCGTGGTTACAAAGATATGAAGGCCATCTTTAATCGTACGTTTGTTGCGTATTGGCTGCTGGGTTTACCAACGGGTTATGTGCTTGGCATCACCGATTGGATTGTTGAACCAATGGGGGCTCAGGGTTTTTGGATTGGTTTCATCGTCGGCCTCTCAGCGGCCGCGTTAATGTTAGGATTACGTCTGCATTGGTTGCACAAGCAAAGTGACGACATACAGCTGCAACTGGTAGGAAAATAGCTATCTGCTTGGCTATTAACCCCACAATTCAAGCCGGTGAACGCCGGCTTTATACTATCCTAAACATGGAATGTTATTGAGGATGACTATGTTGCGGCGTGTTTGCTTACTCTTATTTCCCCTCTTTTCGCTGACTGCCTGCATCGACAATGGAGGTATTGAAGATCGCTTTGTCACCTATGCAGGACGTCTGGCCAACGTTTTAGAGGTAGATGCGCCAACACCTCCCACCTCCTTTGCCATCACACTCGAGGATAAAAGACAGCTATATAGTGAACTGCCTCGCTTATCTCTCGGTTTACTGGATAGCTATGAATTACGTGATTGTGGCCTTTTTCAGATCGTTGCTGAAAAGAACTCCTCGCTTGGAAAAGTTTGGGATCAGTTCCAAGATTTCGACTATCAACTACGTTTAAGTGATACCCTAAGTCGATGCCTAATGTCTGACTCGCTCTCGGCTCGCTTGAGGGCACAATTGGACGATCTTGCCAAGATCAAACAGGATCACTTGTCCGTCCATTTGCGAAACTTAATTTTGACCAGTGATGCAATGAGAAAACAACTGAGTGGCCATCAGTGGTTGGTAGAGGGACAACAAAGTCAGTGGAGTGAGATTAATAGCGCCTTGTCTATTTTTGCGCAAATAGGCGCTGCAATTACGGCGGATGAACCGGTTACTCTGTTGGTCTACCCATACCAAGAAGCATTAGAGAGATCGCCGCTGATTGGCGCTTTGTACTACTCGCTGCAACGCTCAACACGTTGGCTGAATCTCACCACCGATATGCTATCGAAGCATATTTCTTCAATTCACTGCGGTCCTAACCGGGATCAGACTCGTTTTAACTACCTGCGCAACGTTTTTCATGAATACTACATAAAGTCGATTCAAGCATATAATGCCGAACTTGACGCAGCTTACTATCAATTGAATAACCATTTGCCCATCATCATTGCGGCATTTGAAGAGCAAAACTCGGCATATCGGCTCCAAGAAGCTCATCAAGAATTTCGCCAGGCCAATCTAGAACACATTCAGTTTTGGCAGCAACTCTTTCAGCGCTGCCAAAACCCTGTTCAGTAGTCCACATCTATTGAGTAACGCGCTGGCGCAAGTAACGAGCAAACTTAGGAATGCCATTTTGAGTTAGACCGTTATAACGAAATGTAATCGTACTGCCGATCGCTGGTGGCGTTTCGCGTTGCACATCGGTAAACCCACTACCAATATAAAATTCCGTCCCATCCCCCAGTCTAACCAAAATAGCGCCCATTTTACCCATAAGGCGCCCACTGCCGGGTTTATAGCCAATCACCACCGCGTCATCGTCTTGATAACGCTTGAGTTTGAGTAAATCAGAGCTGCGACCTGCTTGATAGCGACTGCTAATTTTACGCAGCATTATTCCCTCACCTTGCTGCTGATCTAGTTCATCTAAGTGTACAAACAGCGCTTGTTCACTTTGTATCGGCATATGTTCAACGTATTGGATATGTTGGACACCCATTGTTCGAACCAAATCAGTAATGTGATGGTAACGCTTGCGGTAATCACCTGCTGTATGCGGAGAATCAAAAAGCATAAAGCGAATTTGCTGCCATGCTTGGTCGACCGGGGTGGTATCTAACACAGTTTGCTGCACAAGATGAAAGTGACCTCGCCCAGCCCAAAGCTCACCATCTAACGGATAGTTGGGCAACGCCTGCACAAACCAGGCAGGTGCGTGAATTTTTTTGCCACTGCGGGTTTGGAGCTGCTCCCCTGTCCAATAGGCACGAATGCCATCCAGTTTTTCGCTGTACCAGTACTCATCGATGTTAATTCCGCCTTGGTAGTTTTCGGCTAGCACAATCTTTGTCTCTGGAGGTGGTGAAACACCTTCAGCATGGGTAGCGAAAGTAGCCAACAGGCAAGAAGCTAAGATGGTAAGACGCATCGCACAAATCCTCATGAATCATCATTTTCAGTGAATAAGATTGGGTGCGAATTGCTCATTTCGGGCAAGCTGAGCACATTACTGTTGCGAGTTTAATAGGGGAATTCCGGCGCTGACAAACATCGTATTTCAGTTACAGATGCGACATAGCACATTAAATTGGAGTTGAGTTTAGTCTTGCCAGTTTTTCCGCATTTTCTCTATTGTTTGCACTGACACTTGATGAACGCTAGCGTAATTACCGTTGCAAACCAGAACGTTAAGCGGAATACGATTTTTTTGGGCGTATCGGCGGTATGGTGCCAGTTTCCCAGTGGCGTACAAATGTATTGCTGACAATGACATGCTGCTGATTTTGTAGAAACTCAATGGTACGCGCTAAACACCATTGATGTGCTTCACTTAGCCTTTGCGGATCGAAATGATACTCTCCGTTTGCATCGACGAAAAACATATCCGTTTCAATGTGTACCGCCTGCTCTTGTCTGGCCAGCTTTTGCGCCAAGGTACTTTTACCGGAACCAGGTAAGCCACGAATTAACGTCAATTTTGCCTTTGTCATTGAAGTAACCTCGCGATGATGCCGCCTTTAGAAAAAATAAACCGCTAAGAATTATACACACTTACGACAAGAGTTGGCGTTTTGGTTAAAGCTAATCAATTGAACAGAGTTAAAATAACTTAGAACCATGTCACTTTGGCCTGAAAATTGCCCTAATCGTTTCAGAGGATAAATTCGGCGTACTTCGCCCTTTTTAAACAAAGTTTTGCACCAAATTGAAGCATAGGAGGCACCAGTATGGGCAGTTTTTGGGATAAAAGATGGCAGATCATTGAAGGTGCGGACAGCTTGTATCAGGTGATCCAGCGTTCACATAAACCCGCGACTAAACGAGAGTTGGCGCAGGCGCCGTCTCAGTCGCGCAGCAATCGACAAGCGGTTCACTATACGCCGCCAGAAATACGCGAACTGGTGGATGAAATCGTCCGCTACTCCTGCGTAAAAACGGAGCGCAATGCCAGTCAAAAATAATCTTTGCTGCTGAGTTTTCACTCATTCACACCAGGAAAATGTGATTTAGGGCGACTCTTTTTACAATTTGTAGCAAGTTGGCTTGTTATTTCCGTCCAAATCCCAATGATCACAGTATGAGTTAACAGACCCTCTCTCATGAGAGGGTTATTCATATTAATTTGATGCACCGCAATGCGAGCCTGCGCCAGTGAATTTTAGTATTACGCTTCCAAACCGAAGCCATTTTCAAAGGTAATTTTTATGTCTGATGCACCAACTACCGTGGAGTATACCGTCGAAACCCTACAACCTGTGGTTGAATCTTCAGGTTCAATATGGGGTTATGTTTTAGGGGGTATTGCTGTGGTTGCCCTGCTTGGTTACGTGGTTTACAAAAAAGCCAATACGCCTTCTTTTGTGATCAAGCAAATGCGTAAGCGCAATCAGAAAGAGATGAAAAAGCAAGGCATCGAAAGTGCTGAAGCGATGATCGATCTTGATCAACTGCTTAATGCCGTGGAAGACTATGCGAACGATAAAGGCATGAGCGGAACTCAAATGGTTCAGCTTCTCGCACCACTAAACGACAAAGCAAAAATCAAATCGGCCACGGATCTCTATAGCTCAATGTCTTACATTGCCAAAAGTATCGATAACATAGCGCTGGCAAAAACGTTGGGAAATAAAGCCAAACAAGTGCGTTCTAGTTTCTGCGCTGATGGCTGGCCTACTCAAACGTGCTGGTGTGTAATTCGCAAACACTCTGCAACTTATACGTTCTACTTTGGGGTTTGTCTTTTTTAGGCAGACCCCTTTGCTTATTTCGCTTACCTATTCATTAAGTCTTTACTGTTTGAGCAAATTGGCTTGAACGCAAAAATATTACGCTTCGCTTGAAGACAAAAGACCACAAGGGCGATATGCTGCGTTTTAAGAGAGTGAACTGTCTGAAATGCAATGGATTTTTGTGCTTTGAGTCACACTAGTGGCGTTTCTGCTGTGACAGTGTCGCCAAGTTATCCATACCCGCTTTTTGGTATGATTTTTTAAGGAAAAACAATGCCTCCAATGATTGTCGGCCACCGTGGTGTGGCAGGTTCTTATCCAGAAAATACGCGGGCAAGTGTGCAAGCCGCGATTGATCTTGGTCTCAGTTGGGTTGAAATTGACGTTCAGCCAACCAAAGATGGTGTGTTGGTGGTTTGCCACGACCACACCATCGACCGTTGTAGCAACGGCAAAGGCCGCGTCGATGAGCACACGCTGGAAGAATTACAAGATTTAGACTTTGGCGGTTGGTTTGACCCCAAGTTCAATGATGAACCGATCATGACATTGGAATCGCTGCTAAAAATGGCGGCTGAGTATGATTTGGGCTTAAACATTGAAGTGAAAGTCGATCGCCACGAATTGAGTGGTATCGTACGCAACCTTAAAGAGTTGCTTGATGATAGCCCACTTACTACCGACAAAATCTTGCTGTCTAGCTTTAGCCACGAGGTGATTTTGCAGTTACATAAACACTGCCCGGGTTACCGATTGGCCGTGCTAAGTGAACGTCTGTCGCAGCGCGACAGACAAGTGCTGAAAGAAGTCAACGCGTTCAGTTGCAACTTAAACTATCGCTGGATTACAGAAAAACACATTCTCGACTTGCGCCGTGGCGGATATCAGATCTGGTGTTTTACCCTCAACCAGCCAGATAAGTTTCGTTATTTTGACAAAGTCGATGCGATCTTCTCTGATTTCCCTGAACGCTTTACCTCTTAACGCCTTTTTTGCGTTCAAGAGGTTGTTTCAAATAAGTTGTAATAAAAATACCCACCGACTTTGGTGGGTATTTTTGTTCGCTCTCATTGAATCAACCTTGTTTGCTGGTTGATTCTCGAATCACTAATTCGCTTTGGTAAACACGATGCTCGACAGGCACAGTTTCCTTGTTGGCGAGCTTGAGAGCACAAAGTGTCGCATCTTTACTTAAGGTAACGATCGGCAGGCTGACCGTTGATAAACTCGGTATCGCATAAGCGGCTGCAGGCTCATTATCGATACCTATTACCGCGATATCGCTAGGCACTTTCTTCCCGTGATCGTACAGTGCGCGTATTGCGCCTAACGCCATATCATCGTTGCTTGCAAAAACCGCGGTAAACGTTTCATCTGTTTGTAGTAACTCGTTCATCGCGTCATAACCACCAGAGAGCGTATTATTACTCTCAATCACTAAATTGGTGTTAATCTCAATGCCCTTAGCTTGCAGCGCTTTTTGATAGCCATGAAAACGAATTTTGCCCGTTTCACTCTGTAATGGCGACGCAATACAAGCGATCTGTCTGTGTCCAAGGGAGAGTAAATGATCCATCGCCAATGATGTCACCTGCTGTTGATCGAGGCCAAAGCTGTATAAATGAGAGCTGGTCAAACGTCTATTGAGGATCAATAACGGCCGTTGTATCTGTTGCTGCAAGCTAACCAGTTCATCCTGCGATAAATGGCGACTGTAAAGTAAAACCGCATCGCAGCGCTGGGCGGCTAGGGTTTCAACTGCTTCACGTTCACCTGCTGCACTGTTTTTACTGTTGACCACCAGCAGTTTCTTACCCGCTTTTTGTGTCTCTTGCTCAGCATGGTGCAGGACGCTGCCAAAATAGCTACTTTCAAAGTGAGGAAGTACCAAACCTATCGAGTGCGAGGTATTGGTTGCGAGCGCTTGAGCCAGTGTATTAGGTTGATAGCCAAGCTGACGCATCGCCGCATGCACGGCTTCGCGCGTTTTCGGTTTCACTTGCTCGCTGCCATTGATAACCCGTGACACTGTCGCCTTAGAAACGCCTGCCAGTGCACACACATCTGTTATGGTTGCCATATTTTCCTCACTAAAAGAGGCGCTATTGCGCCTCTGTATAACATCTCGCTCAAAACGGCGATTAAATCTCATTGCCATTGGTGGCGATCACATTTTGATACCAGTAGAAGCTTTTCTTCTTCGAACGGGCAAATGTACCACTTCCATCATCATGTTTGTCAACATAGATGAAGCCATAACGCTTTTTGTATTCGCCAGTGGTAAAGGATACGCAGTCAATACAGCCCCAAGGAGTATAACCCATCACATCAACGCCATCATGATTAATCGCCTGCTTCACGGCTTCAATGTGCGCCGCTAAGTAATTGATGCGATAGTCATCTTGGACTGAGCCGTCTTCTTCAACGGTGTCGTAGGCACCTAAGCCATTTTCGACGATAAAAATCGGCTTTTGGTAACGCTCATAAAGCTCAGAAAGCGCATAACGCAAACCTTGCGGGTCAATCTGCCATCCCCAATCAGACGCAGGAAGATACGGGTTTAAGCGGCTGGTTTCAAACAAAGAGGTGGTTTCGCCCTCTTGCTCTGGCGCGGCAGAGACTATGTTGGTCATGTAGTAGCTGATGGCAAGATAATCCGCGCAGCCTTGGCGCAGGATCTGCTCATCACCATCTTGCATCACAACTTCAATCCCCTTGCGCTGCCACTCTTTACTGAGATAACTGGGGTAATAGCCACGAACCTGTACATCACTGAACAGATATTTCTCACGCATTAACTCTTGTGCCAACAACACATCTTCCGGACGTGAGGTGGCAGGATACAGCGGCATCATGTGGATCATGCTGCCAATTTTAAAATCCGGATTGATCTCGTGCCCCAGTTTCACTACTAATGCACTGGCAATAAATTGGTGATGTAACACTTGGTACATCGCTTGTTCTGGGTGGTCTTGCTCAGCGTAAAGCATGCCTGAGTTACAATAACCAAAGATCGGCAGCTTCCAGTTGCGTTGGTTATTGATTTCATTAAAGGTGATCCAATATTTCACCTTATGCTGGTAACGGGTCATCACCACTTGCGCAAATTTGGTGAAGTGATCAATCAAGTCGCGGTTGAGCCAACTGCCATACTGCTTCACCAAGTGCAGCGGCATTTCAAAGTGTGACAACGTAATGACAGGTTCAATCTTATGCTTTAACAGCTCATCAAACAGATCATCATAAAACTGTAAACCTGCTTCATTGGGCTGCGCTTCATCGCCATTCGGGAAAATCCGTGTCCACGCAATAGACGTGCGGAAGCACTTAAAACCCATCTCAGCAAACAGCGCGATATCTTCTTTGTAGTGGTGATAGAAATCGACCGCTTGATGGTTTGGGTAAAATTCGCCTTCCATAACCCCATCGGTAATACGACGTGGCACTTCGTGCGCACCGCGAGTCAGCACATCAACAATACTCACGCCTTTACCACCTTGATCCCAACCGCCTTCTACTTGATGCGCCGCTACCGCACCACCCCATAAAAAATCGTTAGGAAAAATAGACTTAGCCATAGATGACCTCTCTCTCAAAATTGGTAATTCATTGTTAGCCAGTTCAAACTGCTGACACTATAACTTAAACTTTATCGCAATGTAACCGGTTTCTGTAACTGGTTACATTTATAAATAACCATAACGAGATGATGGTCAATGTTACCTATCACAAGTATTGGTATTTCTAATTAGTTTTAGCTGCATTCTATGTCTAGACTCTAATCGTCAACACAGTATCTCAACTCATTCGAATACAAGCTGATTTTCTGCTTTCGAGTGATCATTTTACAAAGCAAGGAGCAATATAATGGAAAACAACACCACAGCTTCAAGCGGTCAATGTCCGGTGATGCACGGCGGTGCAACGTCAACAGGCACCTCTAATATGGACTGGTGGCCTAAAGCGCTAAACTTAGACATCCTTCATCAGCATGACAGCAAAACCAATCCACTTGGTGCTGATTTCAACTATCGCGAAGAGCTGAAAAAGCTTGATGTAGAAGCGCTAAAGCGCGATCTGAAAGCGTTAATGACCAACAGCCAAGAATGGTGGCCGGCCGACTGGGGACACTACGGCGGTTTGATGATTCGTATGGCATGGCACTCTGCGGGCACTTACCGTATTGCCGATGGTCGCGGCGGAGGCGGTACCGGTAATCAACGTTTTGCCCCACTGAATTCATGGCCAGATAACGCCAACTTGGACAAAGCACGCCGTTTGCTGTGGCCTATCAAACAAAAGTACGGTAACAAAATCAGCTGGGCGGATTTGATGATCCTTGCTGGTAACATGGCTTATGAATCGATGGGCCTCAAAACCTTTGGTTTTGCCTTTGGCCGCGAAGACATCTGGCATCCAGAAAAAGACACTTACTGGGGTTCAGAAAAAGAGTGGCTGGCGCCGTCAGGTGGTGAAAATAGCCGCTACTCCGGCCAGCGCGATCTTGAAAATCCACTCGCGGCCGTCATGATGGGTCTTATCTACGTCAACCCAGAAGGTGTAGATGGAACCCCAGATCCACTCAAAACCGCGCACGACATGCGTGTCACCTTCGCTCGCATGGCGATGAATGATGAAGAGACAGTCGCATTAACAGCTGGCGGCCATACCGTGGGTAAAGCGCACGGTAATGGTAACGCTGCCAACCTTGGCCCTGATCCTGAAGGCGCTGAACTGCACGAACAAGGCTTAGGTTGGAACAACCACACCAGCCGTGGGATCGGTCGAAACACCGTCACCAGTGGTATTGAAGGTGCGTGGACCACTCACCCAACCAAATGGGATAACGGTTTCTTCTACCTACTGTTCACTTATGAGTGGCAGCTCACTAAGAGCCCTGCGGGCGCATGGCAATGGGAACCTGTCAACATCAAAGAGGAAGACAAACCGGTTGATGTGGAAGACCCAAGTATTCGCTACAACCCAATGATGACCGATGCCGATATGGCTCTGAAAATCGATCCTGAATATCGCAAGATTTCAGAGCGCTTCTACCAAGATCCCGCTTACTTCTCAGAAGTGTTTGCACGAGCTTGGTTTAAGCTCACTCACCGCGATATGGGACCGAAAGCGCGCTACTTTGGCCCAGATGTTCCGGCAGAAGAGTTGATCTGGCAAGACCCTGTTCCAGCAGGTCGTAAAGACTATGATGTGAATGCGGTGAAAGCAAAAATCGCGGCGAGCGGTCTAAGCATCAGTGAAATGGTCAGCACCGCTTGGGATAGCGCTCGTACTTTCCGTGGTTCCGATAAACGTGGTGGTGCCAACGGAGCGCGTATTCGCCTCGCTCCACAAAAAGATTGGCAAGGTAACGAGCCTGCGCGTCTTGGCAAAGTGCTGGCGGTATTAGAGAAAATTGCCGCTGAATTCGGCATCAGCATTGCTGATACCATTGTTCTGGCAGGTAACGTAGGTATCGAACAAGCGGCCAAAGCCGCGGGCGTGAATGTGACCGTACCGTTCGCACCGGGACGCGGCGATGCGACAATCGAACAAACCGATGTTGAGTCGTTTGAAGTGCTTGAGCCTCTCGCGGATGGCTTCCGTAACTGGCAGAAAAAGCATTATGTAGTCACACCGGAAGAAATGTTGCTCGACAAAGCGCAACTGCTGCGCCTCACCGCTCCAGAAATGACGGTGTTAATTGGTGGCATGCGTGTGCTTGGTACTAACTACGGTGGCAGCCAACACGGCGTGTTTACCGACCACGTGGGTGCGTTGACCAACGATTTCTTCGTTAACCTCACCGACATGAGTTACACCTGGAAACCAACCGGTCGCAACTCTTACGAGATTGCTGAACGTAAGAGCGGCAAAGTGAAGTGGACAGCAACTCGAGTGGATCTGGTGTTTGGTTCTAACTCCATCCTACGTGCTTATGCGGAAGTGTACGCACAGGACGACAACAAAGAGAAATTCGTCAAAGACTTTGTTGCAGCATGGACCAAAGTGATGAACGCTGATCGATTTGATCTTTGCTAAGATAGACCTTTGTGTCACAGTCCCCCTCTACGTGAGGGGGATTTTATTTGAACAATACAACAATCTAGCGTCTCAACTCCGTCACCTGCTCAAAGCCAATTCCCCAGTTGTCTGTATTGACTTCATCAATAACCACGAAGGTCTTTTCCGGTTCCTTGTTTAGTATATCGACCATCAATTGGGTACACCCCTTGATAATTGCTTGCTTCTGCGCTTTGGTCACACCCTCGTTAGTGACTTTGACATTAATATAAGGCATCACAGTTTTTCCTTATCTAAACCGACACGTCGGTGTACATTTTACTGACAATAGACCAGCGTCCTTCTTCCTTAAGAAGACCCAAAAAATCAATATAGTTAAAGCGATAAAGCGGACAATACACCTTCACCATTGCTTGATCTTTCACAATATCGATAGACTCAATTTCAAATCGAAAGGCAAGGCCTAGCTTTTCTGGGCTTTGTCTTTCCGCTACATCGGAGAGCCACTGAGCAATACTGCGCCTGTTATTTGGAGCTTTAAGGTAAACGTCCGAATGGAAAATACGGCCAAGCAAGGCAACATCTCCCCGATGCAATCCATCAAAGTAATGTTTGATGATTGCCACTATTTGCTGGTGATCATCATTATCAACAGGTGTAGCCATCGTTAGTCCTCATTGTGCTTTGATTCGATACGTTGCGCTTCAATCGTACGCTGAAAACTCGGCATCGCATGCACGGATTCAATCATTTGACGAGAACGAATCCCTATCCTGATATCAACGGGAAAATAGTCACCCCAGGTCGCATACACCGCGAGCAGAATATCCGCCGCACTGGGGGAATCTCCACCGAGATACATTTTGGTTTGCAAGTTATTTTCCACATAGTCCCACAAAGCCGATATCGCATCCGCCGCCTTATTCAGAGTCGATTGTTTAACGACCTCATCGTCGATATTTGCAGCGATAAAAAACAGGCGGCTGTATGCGGGATGCATAGTGGCATTCGCGAACATTAGGTTCTGAATCGCCTCTTGACGTTCAAAACCTTGGGTTGGCAACAAAGAATTTTGATGCTTAGCCAACAAATAGAGAATAATCGCCGCGCCTTCCGTTAGCGTGCGTTCGCCATCGACCAAAACGGGAACCGCTTTAACTGGCGTTATTTCTGAAAAATCGCTGACGTGCGCTCGGTCGACAATTTTTACCTCTTGTCCTAACTCAAACAAAATTACCTGCGTAGCGATGGCACACGTGCCAGGGGAATAATAGAGTGTGTACATAACGTTCTCCTTAACTAGAAAGTGGTTATCACCGATGGTTAGCCATTGGCCAGTTCTGAGTGATGTGTTCATGCTAGCCTAGAGTTTTGTCTTCATATATACGTACAATGTGGATAGACTGTTCTCAAAATGAAAACAATGATACTTAAAAAGGAATGCTAGGATGGATAAACTACGCGCTATCGAACTCTTTGTCCGTTTAGCCAACTTGGGCAGTTTTACCAAAGTTGCAGAGCAAACAGGCACATCCAAATCCATGATAAGCAAGGAAATTTCTCGTTTGGAAGCCGATATCGGAGCTCGATTACTTCACCGCTCTACCCGTAATGTTCAGTTAACGCCTGTTGGCGAAGGCTATTTGCAGCGTGCAAAAGAGATTTTGGAAAAGCTTGCTGACGCAGACAATTTTGCTCAGGACTTACAGCAAAACCTGCGTGGAAAGCTGAAAATAAATGCTCCAATGGCATTGGGAATCACTGATTTATCCAGTTTGTTTGCCGACTTTATGTTGGCTCATCCCGACATTGATCTCGATATTCACCTTGGTGATGAGCAGCTAGACCTGGTTGAGCACGGTTTTGATTTGGGTTTTCGAGCATCAAGCCAGCCAATTGATCTCCATTATGTTGGCAAACCACTCACCCAATTCAGCTATAAGGTGTGTGCTTCTCCGGGTTATCTTGCCAGTCATCCGAAAATTCTGATACCTAGAGATCTGACAGAGCACAACTGCTTCGTCTACAGCTACTTTCAAAGCAAAAACGTGTGGCCGATAGAAGATGGTGTAAGCATCAGCGGTCGACTGAAAGTAAACAGCACACTGTTCATGATGGAGTCAATCAAGAGAGGGTTAGGGATTGGTTTCATCCCAGATTTTGTCGCGCAAGACGCTATTACCAAAGGTGAAGTGGTCGAAATTCTCGCAGAGTCGAGCAAGCCTCAATTAACGTTGTACGCGCTCTACCCTGCGAGGCATCATGTTCCTGCTAAGCTGGTTTTATGTATCGAATTCTTACAGAAGTGGTTTACAGACAAAGCAACATAAACTGTTACTTCATCACGTTATTCCAATCATTGGCGTGTATAAGAAACTTACTGGCCGCTTAACTGATTGTTACAGACATCTGAATTCCAAGGCCCGATAGTTGAGATCTTTCTTTCATCTTTATAATGATACTTTACTCCAACTCCGCTTTCTCTTATGAAGGTTTGCCAATTATCAGTGCTAGTACACAATCTTTTTAAAGCCCGACGTTCAGCTCCCGAGCGAATGAATTCCGTATCTGGGTGAGCTTTTATGGTTACATCAATAAGAGATTGGGACTCATCAAAATAGTAAGAAACCTCGTGATTACTACCCTGTGTAAAGTCATCGCTTTTTAGATACTCAGTGACATCATCTGAAAGTTTTTTGGCTACATATACATATTCTTGATCTGGTGCACCTAAACTCTGACAACCGATAATAGGTAGAGCGAAAAGCAATCCAACTTTCTTAATTTTTTTTATTTTCATTTTTTCCCTATGAAATTCCTGATAAGCCATACATTAACAACATCTAAATTACATCAATCCAGTGTAAAAAATGTCGCCACGGAACTTAACGAAATGAATAATAAAATGCATGTATAATTTTCAAAACTTTGAGGTTTGCATCAAAATAACATTAAAATTTTAATATCAATAACCAATAACGTTGTTATTCGAAATTAATTCGCACGAATGACGTTATTTTATGGAGATCGATACGATTTAAAATAGCCATATTTATTTTGATGCTTTTACATAATTCCGTCCCCCCTATCAAGGGGCGCTGCCAATCAATGTCGTGGCTGTTTTACAGCAAGCACTGAGCTTTTTGTCAGCACACTTTTTATTGCTCTAGAGCTTTTTCTATACTTTAAATTTTAAGCAACTTTTAAGTTTTGCTCCGTACGATTCATCCTGTAGACACCCAAACAAGGACTGAATCATGAAAAAAACACTTCTACTGGCAACGACAGCACTTCTTTCACTCGGCAGCGCATTCAGCGCTTTGGCGGATCCACAGTGTACAAAAGAGCCGGAGTCTCAATGGATTAACTTTGAGCAAGCCAAAACTCAGGTTGAAGAAATGGGTTACAAAATCAAAGTCTTTAAGAAAACCAAGACCAGTTGCTACGAGCTTTATGGCTATAACAAAGAGAACAAACGCGTAGAGATCTACTTTAATCCAACCGACATGAGCAAAGTGAAGGAAGAGCTAGATGACTAACACGTTCAAATGGGACTGGGTTGTGCGAGCAACCCATTGGATGGTCGCGCTGCTTTTCTTTGCCAATTTCTTTGCTTTAGAAGAGGGGAGCGATCTGCATAAGTGGGCGGGATATCTAATCCTGCTCAGTGTCGGTATCCGGCTACTTTGGGGGCTAGTGGCGCAATCACCAGCGCGATTGAGCCGTTTTCTCCCTTCCCCATCAGCAGCGGTGTTACACCTGAAAGAGGTGCTGAGTGAACGGCAAGATAACCACCTTGGTCACAATCCTGCGGGCGCGGTGATGATCTGGCTATTGTGGGGATTGATCATCGCAACGGCAGTGAGCGGCTGGTTAATGGGTAGTGATATGTTTTGGGGTGAAGAGTGGTTGGAAGAGACGCATGAAGTATTCGCCAATCTCACTTTCATCGCCGTTGCTGTACATCTCTCCGCGGTAATTCTAATGAGTAAATGGAACCGGAAAAATTATATTCAGTCCATGTTGCCCTAGGAGCAAAAAGTCAGTGCGCTGGCATGAAACAAGAGCAGCAAAGCCCAAACTCGGCAGGCTTTGCTGATCAACAGTGAGAGCGCTACATGCGGATGCCACCATCAACCTCCAGCACTCGGCCAGTGATGTAGTCATTTTCTAAAATGAATTTGACCGTGTGCGCGATTTCGCTCGCCTCGCCCATACGCCTGACAGGGATCATTTTTTCCAAACGGGCGATGGCTTCCGGCTTCATTTGATCTGCCATGGCGGTATGAATCACTCCTGGCGCAATCGCCGCTGCGCGAATGCCATAGCGCGCCAACTCTTTTGCCCAAGTGGTGGCCAGCGTCGCAACGGCGGCTTTTGACGCCGAATAGTTACTTTGGCCGATATTTCCTGCGCGCGAAACACTGGAGATATTAATAATCACCCCTTTGCGATCGGTTTCGATCATCTTCACCGCCGCTTCTCGCCCACAGAGAAAAGTGCCTGTCAAATTGACGTTGATCACCGAATTAAACTGCTCAAGCGACATTTTGCTGACTTGCCCGTCACTCACTTTGACCAGCATGCCATCACGCAAAATGCCAGCGTTGTTCACTAAGCCATCTAGCTGACCAAAATCACGTACAATGTCGTCAAACGCTTGCTCAACTTCGGCTTCATCGGTCACATTCATCTTGTAGATCAAAGCCTTGGTACCCAGCATATGGCACTGCTCTTGAGTGTGGCGCAGCCCTTCTTCATTGAGATCAAGCAGCGCCAGTTTCCGCCCCTGCATGCGCTAGCGTCACCGCCATCATCTGCCCAAGCCCCTGCCCTGCGCCCGTTATCGCAATCACACTCTCTTTTAAGTTCATCTTTCCTCTCCTGTGTTGATTGAGGCGCATCAGCGCGTTTGTTTGGCGTAAAACTGAAACAGACTGGAGAAATCCAACTCGCTGTTACCAGCAGCATTATGAAAAGCGAATAGGTTGCGCGCCAAAGCGCCCATTGGTACGGAGGAGTGACTTTGAGAGGCGGCATCCAGTCCCAAACCAAGATCTTTCACCATCAAGCGACTGGTAAAGCCTGGTTGGTACTGCTTGCTCGCAGGCGCGTTTTCCATCACGCCGGGGCACGGATTGTAGAGCTCTAACGCCCAGTTGCGCCCGGAGCTTTGCAGCATAATGTTGGACAGCACCTTCGGATCGAGACCGTTATCAATTCCCAAACTCAGCGCTTCACAAGTTCCAGACATCAAAATACCCAGCATCAGGTTGTTGCAGATTTTCGCCATTTGCCCGTCGCCTGCATCGCCAGCGTGAAAGATATTTTTGCCCATGTGCTGAAGAATGGTTTGCGCCTTGTCAAACGCCGCTTGCGTACCACCAACGATGAAGGTTAGCGTCCCCGCCTGCGCGCCTGCCACGCCGCCGGAAACTGGCGCGTCAACAAATTCCAGCCCCTGCTTTTGCGCCTCGACGGCCACCATTTTCGCCGATTGGGGATCGATGGTGGAGGAGTCAATCAGCAGCGTTTTTGGCGCAAGCAAAGTGAGCAGCCCAGCATTGCCTTGATGGTCACCCAAATAGACCGAGCGAACGTGCTCGCCAGCAGGCAACATGGTGATCACCGTGTCTACGCCCTGCACTGCTTGCTCGATAGACTCGCACGCGGTTGCGCCCAGTTCAGCCAGTGTTGCCATCGCCGCTTGATTGAGGTCGAACACGCGCAGCGTGCAACCCGCTTTGATTAAGTTCGCCGCCATCGGCGAGCCCATATTGCCAAGACCAATAAATGCCACTTGGTTCATGTGACTCCTCCTAACTCTTTATGGTTGATTTTTCACAGGCTCAAAGGCCGTGTTTGCCTAAATTGACCAACGGGTGTGCCTGCTCAGGCCACAGTGAAGCAAACAAAGCGTCAATCACGCTGCTGTCGACATCGGCGACATTGTTGAACAGCCAGTTTGGCTGACCGTCTTTATCGATTAGCCTCGCTCGCACCCCTTCGCGAAATTCACCAAGTAAGCCACATTGCACTGAGACGCCAAGCTCCAAACGGAAACAGTCGGCTAATGACAGCTCGCTGTAGTGCGTCATCTGTCGGTGACAAATGTGCGCGCTAATGGCGCTGCCCTGTGCCAAGTTCTGCTTGGCGCGATCAAGCCATGGGCTGGAAGGTAACGCCATGACAGCTTGCACCACGCTTTGCAGCTCGTCTTGTAGGCAGGCCTGTTGAATTGCATCAAAATGCGGCATCAATTGTTGCACTGGTCGCTGGTCATCAGCCTGCTGAGCAAGATTTTCCAGTAGCTCGGTGACCACATCGTAATGATCTTCGGCGGTAGACCAAGAGGCATGCTGCAACTGTTCCAGCAAGCCATCGCGCTCTTTGGCCAGCAGCAGATGATCGGCAAAGTGGATAGACAACGCGTCACTGGCATTGACCATCACTCCAGTCAAACCGAGAAACAGCCCGATGCCCGGATCAAGACGGTTGAGAAACCATGTCGCGCCGACATCCGGGTAAAGCCCGATGCTGATTTCCGGCATCGCCAAACGCGACTCTGGCGTCACCACTTTGTGGCTGGTGCCCATGAAAAGCCCCATGCCACCGCCCATGACAATGCCTCGTCCCCAACCGATGATCGGCTTAGTGTAGGTGTGAATCAGATAGTCGCAGCGATACTCCAAGGTGAAATAATCTGTGAGAAAGCGCGAAATGGACGCCTTCGGCTCACTTTCCATCACTTGGTACATGGCGCGCACATCGCCGCCTGCACAAAACGCTTTCTCGCCCGCGCCCTCGAGAAACACGCACACGATGCTGTCGTCTTCATGCCAGCGTTTCTAGCTGTTGGTTCAGTTGCTCCAACATAGGGTAAGTCAGGGCATTGAGCGATGCGGTATTGTCGAGCGTTGCGATGGCGATTTTGCACTCACCTTCACTGCAAGGTCGCTCGGTAAAAATAACTTGGCCTGTCATAGTGCCTCCTTGGGTTTACACACTCCCCGGCGCAGCTCAGCGGTTTTTCCATACGGGTGGACGCTTTTGCAAAAATGCCTGCACGCCTTCGGTCTGATCTTCAGTATCAAACAGATCAAGAAAGTATTCGCGCTCTTTAATCAGCCCCTGAGCCAGCGGTGCAAAACGCGTTTGCTGGATGAGTTTTTTACACGCGGCCACGGCAGAGGGCGACTGATTGGCGACCGATTCAGCCATGGCAATCGCACGGTTGAGCGCTTCGCCTTTAGCAACCACCTCTTCGACTAAACCAATCTGGTGCGCTTTGGCAGCGCTGAGCTGTTCTCCGCACAAAATCACCCGCTTAGCCCACCCTTCGCCCACCAAAGCGGTCAGATTTTGCGTGCCGCCCGCGCAGGGCAGCAGACCCACCTTGGCTTCAGGCAGTGCCATCACCGCTTGCTCTTCAGCAATACGAATGTCACAGGCGAGCGCCGCTTCAAGGCCACCGCCCATGGCGTATCCGTTGATGGCCGCAATCGACACGCCACGAAATGCCGACAAGGTTTCAAACGCCTGCCCAAACAGGCGCGCCATTTTCAGCGCGCGCGCTTTATCGCCATCGGCAAACAGCTTGAGATCCGCGCCAGCCGAGAAAAACTTCTCCCCTTTTCCCGTTAGCACTAAGGCATACACTTCATTATTGAGGTTGAGTGACTGCACAAGGGTTTTGAGCTGCTGCAAACTTTGCTCGGTCCAAGTATTGGCAGGCGGATTGTTCATCGTCACCACCGCCACATGGTGATGGAGATGAAAACCAATCGACGCTTCTGTCGCGGCCTCCGGTGCAGACGATTGAGGTGAATATTTATCTGAAGTCATCACAATTCCTTAGCAAAATGAGTTGAGGTTAATCGCTTACAGAAGCTCCGCGCCTTCATGCAAAAGCCGACGGGCAATAATTAACCGCATGATTTCATTGGTTCCTTCGAGAATTTGGTGCACCCGAACATCGCGAAAATGGCGCTCCAGCGGATACTCTTTGATGTAACCGTAGCCACCGTAGAGTTGCAGCGCTGCGTCACACACCTGAAAACCGACATCCGTCGCAAAGCGTTTCGCCATCGCGCAGTAAGCCGTGGCCTCTGCATCGCGGCGATCAAGTTTACTTGCCGCATAGCGCACCAGTTGGCGCGCTGCAACCAGCTCAGTTGCCATATCCGCGAGCTTAAATTGCAGCCCCTGAAATTGCGCCAGATTTTTGCCAAACTGCTTGCGCTCTTGCAGGTATTGCGTCGCTTGATTGAGCGCTTGCTGCGCCGTACCCAGTGAACAGGTGGCGATGTTAATGCGACCACCATCTAGCCCTTTCATGGCAAAAGTAAAACCTTGCCCTTCTTCGCCAAGCAGCGCGGTGAGCGGCACTTTGACCCTATCAAAAGTGACTGAGCGGGTCGGCTGGCTGTTCCAGCCCATTTTCGGCTCTCTGCGCCCGTAGCTGATCCCTTCTGCGTTGGCTGGAATGACAAACGCAGAGATGCCTTTGGCACCCGCTTCGCCTGTGCGCGCCATCACCACCAACACATCGGTGTCGCCAGCGCCCGAGATAAACGCTTTGCTCCCGCTCAACAGATAGTGATCGCCGTGCTTTTGCGCGCTCGTGGTGAGCGATGCGGCATCCGATCCGGCATTCGGTTCGGTGAGACAGTAAGAGCCCAGCCATTCCCCCGTGACCAACTTGGGGCAAAACTGCGTTTTGGCTTCATCACTGGCAAAACTGGCCACCATCCAAGTCACCATGTTGTGGATGGTCATAAAGGCAGTGGTCGAGGTGCACCCCATCGCCAACTGCTCGAAAATGATCGAAGCATCAAGGCGACTCAAACCGAGCCCGCCCTGTTCTTCAGGGGTATACAGTGACAAAAAGCCAAGTTCCCCCGCCTCGCGCAGCACCTCTTTGGGGAAGATGTGCTCTTCATCCCACTTAGCCGCCATCGGGGCTAAACGTGCTTTAGCAAATTCACTCGCCGTGTCGGCAAACGCGCGTTGTTCTTCATTCAGTTCAAAATCCATAGCGAACTCCCAGTTTGACAGGCTAAGGGTTATCTCAAGTTGATGGTCAGATTCGGACCGCTTGGAATGTCGTCATCGAACCAACGCGCGGTAACAGTTTTGGTTTCGGTGAAAAAGCGCACCGCCTGTTTGCCGTAAGCGTGCAGATCGCCGTAGAAACTGCCGCGCCAACCAGTAAAAGAGAAGAAGGGTAAAGGCACCGGGATCGGTACGTTGATCCCCACTTGCCCCACCTGAATCTCATGCTGGAATTTGCGCGCCGCTGCACCATTGGCGGTGAAAATCGAAGTGCCGTTGCCATAAGGGTTACGGTTGATAAGCTCAATCGCCTCTTCGAGCGAGTCGGCTTCAAGGCAGACCAATACGGGGCCAAAAATCTCTTCGCGATAAATGCTCATCTCGGTATTCACGCCGCTAAACAGCGTCGGGCCAACCCAGTTGCCATTGGGCAAACCGGCAACTTGGCAGTGACGCCCATCCAGCTCACACACGGCACCTTGGTCGATCCCCTCTTGGATCAGGCGATGCACTCGCTCTTTCGCTTGGGGGCTGATCAGCGGTCCATAAGCGGCGTCGCTGTCGTTCCACGCGCCGGGCTGAACGCGGCTCATCGCCGCTTTTAGCTCAGGAAGCCACGCTTTCGCCCCGCCCACCAGCACCGCGACCGAAATCGCCATGCAGCGCTGACCGGCCGCGCCGACCGAGGCTCCGACTAAGTTATTAATCACCTGATCTTTGTTGGCATCTGGCATCACCACCATATGGTTTTTCGCCCCAGCAAACGCTTGTACCCGTTTAAAATGCTGCGTGCCTTGCTGATAAATGTACTGCGCCACCTTCACTGAACCGACAAAGGAGATGGTTTTGATCTCTGGATGTTGCAGCAGAAAATCGACCTGTGCTTTTCGCCCGTGCACGATTTGCAATACGCCTTTCGGTGCGCCAGCCTGCGCAAACAGCTCGGCCAAACGCATGGCGGTGAGCGGCACTTGCTCGGAGGGTTTAAGGACAAACGTGTTGCCAGCGGCAATCGCCAGCGGGAACATCCACAGCGGGATCATGGCCGGAAAGTTAAACGGGGTAATGCCGCAGCACACACCGAGCGGTTGGATCATCGAGTAGGTGTCGATGTCGGTCGCAACGTTTTCGACCATTTCGCCCATCATATTGCTGGCAATATTGGCCGCTTGCTCCACCACTTCGATGCCGCGCCACACATCGCCTTTCGCGTCAGCCAGCGTTTTGCCTGTCTCTTGAGACAAGGTCTGCGCCAGCGAATCATGATGTTCTTTGAGCAGATGTTGATAACGCAGCATCAGACGAGCGCGCTCAGGCAGCGCAACGTGTTTCCAAGTTTGAAAAGCCTCTTCAGCGCTGGCAACCGCTTGTTGCATCTCTTCGTCGCTGGCGCAAGGCAGCGAGGCGATCACCTCATTGGTCGCAGGATTAGTGACCTCTAACCATTCGGTGGTGGCCGACTGACGAAATTCGCCATCAATCAATAAAGGAACCGGGTTTAGCATAACGTTGTCCTTGTCAGTGTTAGGCGCTGTACGCGAGTAATGGCTTTATCGTCCAGCGCATTCGGTTTCACGATGTGGGTGATTGCTCTTTAGGGTAATGGGATCTCAATACCGATAGCAGTCGCTTCACCGCCGCCGATGCACAGTGAGGCAACACCACGCATCACTTTGGGCTGGGTGCGGTCACCATCGACGCCGAGCGCTTGCAACTGGCGCAAACTGTGGATCAGCGTGACCAGAATACGCGCCCCGCTGGCACCGATCGGATGGCCTAAGGCGCACGCCCCGCCTTTGACATTGACTTTTTCCATCTCCAAGCCAAGTTGTTTGACGGCGATTTGCGTCACTACGGCGAACGCTTCGTTGATCTCCCACAAATCCACTTCGTCGTTCGACCAATCGAGTTTGGAGAGCAGTTGCTCGATGGCGTAAACCGGCGCTAAAGTAAATTCGGCTGGTTTTCTTGCATGGGTGCTGTGGCCGCGAAGAATGGCGAGTGGCTCTAAGCCTTGTGAGCGGGCCGATTCTTCATCCATCAAAAGCAGCGCAGCGGCGCCATCAGCAATGGCGCTGGCGTTAGCGGCCGTGACACTGCCGCCTTCG
This sequence comes from Vibrio cidicii, assembly GCF_009763805.1. Lineage (NCBI taxonomy): Bacteria > Pseudomonadati > Pseudomonadota > Gammaproteobacteria > Vibrionales > Vibrionaceae > Vibrio > Vibrio cidicii. The sequence continues at coordinate 1,138,639 of NZ_CP046804.1, forward strand.
GCAAAGGCGGGTTTGAGCAATGGGATCTTTTCAAGTGTGATCGAACGTGGATGCTCGTCGTAATCCAGCAGCTCGCCATTTTTGCCAAAGGCGAGCGGCGTCATCTCCGCGACAAACAGTTGTTGCTCTTGCGCTTCCCAAGCACGCTTGGCCGAGAGCGCCGCCCATTCATCCATCTGCTGACGGGTAAACTGCAGCTTGTCCGCGATTTGCTGCGCATAAACACCCATCAGATGGCCTTCATAGGCATCTTGCAAACCATCATAAAACATGTGATCGAACGTGGTTTGATGGCCCATACGCATGCCGCTACGCGCATTGCTCAGTAGATACGGGGCATTGGTCATGCTCTCCATTCCGCCAGCAATGACCGATCGCGCACTGCCCGCTTTGATCAGATCGTGTGCCAGCATCACCGCTTTCATGCCAGAACCGCACACTTTGTTGAGCGTAGTCGCGCCCACCGAAAGCGGTAGCCCGGCATTGAGCGCCGCTTGACGGGCAGGCGCTTGTCCGCAGCCTGCGGGCAGCACACAACCCATCAACACTTCATCGACTTTTTCAATTGCTTTGCTGGTGGCGCTCAGTGCTGCTTTGATCGCAAAGCCGCCCAGCTGAGGAGCAGAATACTCTTTGAGTGCGCCTTGGAACCGCCCTTGCGGGGTTCGTTTGGCCGACACTATCCATATGGCTTTTTCCATGTCTCGTTCTCTTGTGACGAAAGTGGTGACCACAAATTGATAGCGATGCGGGTAAAACTGAATACGGCGACGGACGGGCAATGCCCTGTCTGGTCATTTCAACCCGGCGATTTTTCGCCCTGTGGTTTCTTGACGTTTACGTAAGCATAGCACTAACATTTACGTAAACGTAAAGAAACAAAATAACAACAACGATAAATTTTCACCTGAACTGTAACAGGTGATTGACAGTACCGTCGTTCCTCATCGCTGAAAGTCGGACAGCTACAACCAACCGTTGGAGGAGACCAGGTGGAAACTTTTAAGATCAGTGATCTCGCGAAAGAGTTCGAGATTACCACCAGAAGTATTCGCTTTTACGAAGATATGGGATTAATACAGCCAGAGCGCCGAGGCACTGTGCGCGTTTACTCACGCCGGGACAAGATTCGTTTGAAATTGATCCTGCGCGGCAAACGTTTGGGCTTCTCTCTGGCGGAGATTCGCGAATTGTTTGAGCTTTACGATGCTCAACAAGGCGAGACACAGTTGGTGAAAATGCTCAACATCATCGATGAAAAGAAGGCGCTATTGCAGCGCCAACTTGACGACATCGGCGTGGTGATGGGTGAACTGGAGGCGGCAAAAGAGCGCTGTGAACTGGCGCTCAAAGGCGCTCGCTGACGCATTTTTACCTTTCGTTTCCCCTCTCCTGCACCACTCAAAACAGGAGAACACGGAGGTGTTATGAACAGCCAGTATCAGATGCTCAACTTTGGGCTTGGTGAAACATTAGAACTACTGCGTGAGCAGGTCAGCGCATTTGCCAGCGAGCATATCGCACCGATCGCCTCGCAAATTGATAAGGAAAACCAATTTCCTAATCACCTGTGGCCATTGTTTGGCGAGATGGGTTTGCTGGGCGTCACAGTGGATGAAAGCGATGGCGGCGCGCAAATGGGTTATCTCGCCCACGTGATCGCGATGGAAGAGATCAGCCGCGCCTCGGCCTCGGTTGCTTTGAGTTATGGCGCGCACTCCAATTTGTGCGTCAACCAGCTTTTTCGTAATGGCACAGCCGAGCAGCGCAAAAAGTATCTGCCCAAATTGCTCGATGGCTCTTGGGTGGGCGCGCTGGCAATGAGTGAACCCAATGCCGGCTCGGATGTGGTCAGCATGCAGCTGAAAGCGGAGCGCCATGGCGACCATTTTGTGCTCAACGGCAGCAAAATGTGGATCACCAACGGCCCGGACGCCAACGTTGTCATCGTCTACGCCAAGACCGATCCCAATGCCAAATCGCGCGGCATCACCGCGTTTATTGTCGAGCGTGATTTCCCCGGTTTTCACCATGCGCAAAAGCTCGACAAACTCGGCATGCGCGGCTCCAACACCTGCGAGCTGGTGTTTGAAAACTGCCGCGTTCCGGCTGAGAACGTGCTGGGCGAAATCAACCGTGGCGTTGAAGTACTGATGAGCGGGCTCGACTATGAACGGGTAGTGCTCGCGGCTGGGCCGCTCGGCATTATGCAAGCCTGTCTTGATCTGGTTTTGCCCTACGTGCACGATCGCAAACAGTTTGGTCAGGCGATTGGCGAGTTTCAGTTGGTCCAAGCCAAAGTCGCCGACATGTACACCCGCTGCAACGCGGCGCGCGCTTATGTCTATACCGTGGCGGCGGCGTGCGATCGCGGAGAAGTGACACGCAAAGATTCCGCAGGCGCTATTTTGTACGCCGCCGAACTCGCCACGCAGATGGCACTGGACGCGATTCAACTGCTCGGAGGCAACGGCTACATCAACGAATTCCCGGCAGGTCGTTTGCTGCGCGATGCCAAACTCTACGAAATTGGTGCGGGAACTTCCGAGATCCGCCGTATTCTGATTGGCCGTGAGCTGTTTGCAGAATCGCGCTAAAGAGGCAAGAAACAATGGCAGTCATTACCAGCAAAACCAAACTCGAATCGGATTTGTACCAAGCGAACTTTGCCCGCATGAGCGAACTGGTGGACCAGCTACTCACTCACCGAGAAGCATTGAAACTCGGCGCGGGAGAAAAAGCCATCGAACGCCAGCGGCAAAAAGGCAAGCTTCCGGTCCGCGAAACGCGTACAACGCCTACTCGATGCAGACTCAACTTTTCTCGAAATCGGCCAATTTGCCGCGTGGCAAGTGTACGACGAAGCCATCCCCTGCGCAGGTGTTGTCGCTGGGATTGGCAAAATTCACGGCATCGATTGCATGGTGATCGCCAACGATCCGGCGGTCAAAGGCGGTACTTATTATCCTCTGACCGTGAAAAAGCACCTGCGCGCGCAGCAAATTGCCGAGCGCTGCCAGCTTCCTTGCGTCTATCTAGTCGACTCTGGCGGGGCAAACCTGCCCCATCAGGCGGAAGTGTTTCCTGATCGCGACCATTTTGGCCGCATTTTTTATCATCAGGCGCGCATGTCGGCAAAAGGCATCCCGCAGATAGCCGTGGTGATGGGGCTGTGTACCGCAGGCGGCGCGTATATTCCGGCGATGGCGGATGTGGCGATCATCGTCAAACAGCAAGGAACCATTTTTCTCGCGGGCCCGCCGCTGGTGAAAGCCGCGACTGGGGAAGTCGTCACTGATGAAGAGCTGGGCGGCGCGGATGTGCACTGTAAAAAGTCTGGCGTGGCCGATTACTATGCACAGGACGATGCGCACGCGCTAGAGCTGGCTCGTCAAGCAATTGCCAGCGCCAATCAGTCCCCTTCTCCGCTGAATCACGATTTCTTGCCGCCACGTTACGATGCCAAAGAGATGTACGGCATCGTTAACGCCGACCTGCGATTGTCATTCGATGTGCGCGAAATCATCGCCCGTTTGGTGGACGATTCAGCGTTTGATGAGTTTAAGGCGCTGTATGGCAGCTCACTGGTGTGCGGTTTTGCCCAACTTCACGGCCATAACATTGGCATTGTTGCTAACAACGGCATTCTGTTTTCCGAATCGGCGCAAAAGGGGGCGCACTTTATTGAGCTCTGTGCCAAACGCAAGATCCCGTTGCTGTTTTTGCAAAACGTCACTGGATTTATGGTGGGGAAAAAAGTCGAAGCGGAAGGCATTGCCAAGCACGGCGCCAAGCTAGTAATGGCGGTTGCCTGTGCCGATGTACCGAAATTCACCGTGATCATTGGCGGCTCCTACGGCGCGGGCAACTACGGCATGTGCGGGCGAGCGTACGATCCGACCATGATGTGGATGTGGCCGAATGCGCGTATTTCCGTGATGGGCGGCGAACAGGCGGCGGGGGTACTGACCCAGGTGCGGCGCGAAGTCAAAGCACGTCAGCAGGAAACTTGGCCCGATGAGGAAGCCAAAGCGTTTCGCGATTCGATTGTCGAGCTGTACGACACCCAAGGCAGCCCCTACTACGCCAGCGCAAGATTATGGGACGACGGCATTTTGGATCCGGTCGAAACCCGCGATGTACTGGGCCATGCGCTGAGCGTTGCACTGCGCGCGCCCATCCCTGAAAGTGAGTTTGGTATCTTTCGCATGTAAGCGAGCCATGGAGCTCGACCAAGGAGGCAAAGATGAACGAGCGCCAACACGATGTGCTGTGTAAGGTATCCGCTCAGGGCGTGGCAACCCTCACGCTCAACCGAGTCGAGAAACACAACGCTTTCGATGGGGTGATGATCGCCCATTTGCTTGTCGAGCTTGAACGCTTAAGCGCTGATCCGTCGGTGCGAGTATTAGTTTCTGCAAGCCAACGGTCAGCATTTTTCCGCAGGTGCCGATCTGTTGTGGATGCGTTCAATGGCTGGGCAGTCGAAAGAGCACAACTATCAAGACGCGTCCGAGCTCGCGCGACTGATGCAAACGCTCGATAGCTTCCCCCATCCCACCATTGCGCTGGTGCATGGCAGCGCTTTTGGCGGCGCACTCGGGCTCATTTGCTGCTGCGATATCGCCATCGCCACCCAAGATACACGCTTTTGCCTCAGCGAAGTCAAGCTTGGCCTGATCCCTGCCACCATTGGACCTTATGTATGCCGTGCCATCGGCCAGCGTCAAGCAAGACGCTATATGCTGAGTGCGGAAACCCTTGACGCGGCCAATGCGCTGCGTTTGGGGCTGCTGCATCAGGTCGTGGGTTCGCAGCCACATGCGCTGCACGAGGTACTGGATGAGCTGTTGCATCGCTTGCTGCACAATGGACCAAACGCGTTGACTCAGGCCAAACGCTTGTGTCAGCAGTGCGATAACCAGCCCATCACTCCTGAACTGATTGAACACACCATCGCCTTGATAGCGCAGATCCGCGTATCGCCAGAAGGCCAAGAAGGACTTAACGCCTTTTTCAGCAAGCGCGCGCCTGCTTGGGTGCCGAAAGATTGGTCAGCGAAAGACACCCCGTGAGGTAGCCTATGAACAGTTTGTTAGCAAAATCGGTCAAGATTGTCGAAGTTGGCGCACGCGATGGCTTGCAAAATGAAGCTCGCATCAGTACTGAGAGTAAGATTGCGTTGATAGATCAACTGTCTCGTACCGGTCTCAAGCAGATCGAGGCGGGCGCGTTTGTCTCGGCCAAATGGGTACCGCAAATGGCCGACTCGGCACAAGTATTGGCCAAAATTGAACGCCGCGCAGGAGTGGTTTATTCGGCGCTGACCCCCAACCTGCAAGGTTTTGAGCAGGCAATCGCCAGCGGCGCTGATCAAGTGGCGATTTTCACTTCCGCATCACAAGGTTTTTGCCAGCGCAACATCAACTGTTCCATTGCTGAAAGCCTCAAACGCTTCGAGCCTTTGATGCAGGCAGCAAAAGCGCATCATATACCGGTGCGAGGCTATCTCTCTTGCGTCGCTGACTGCCCTTATGACGGCGCGACGAAACCCGAGCAAGTTGCCAGTGTGGCCAGCGATCTGCTGGCGCTGGGCTGTTATGAGATTTCCCTTGGCGATACGATTGGCACTGGCACGCCGCTGCGCATTGCGCGCATGTTAGACGCGGTAAAAAAAGAAGTCTCTGTGGCACAACTAGCGGTGCATTTTCACGATACGTGGGGACAGGCACTGGCTAACCTGTATCAGGCACTCACCATGGGCGTTGCCACCATCGACAGCAGTGTGGCAGGCCTTGGCGGCTGTCCGTATGCCAAAGGGGCAGCAGGCAACGTGGCGACCGAAGATGTGCTTTACCTCTGTCAAGGGCTCGGCATCGAGACTGGCGTCGATTTACCCGCGGTTGCCGAAGCAGGTTGGCAAATCTGTCAAGCACTTGGACGCCTTCCGACCTCTAAAGTCGCACTAGCGTTGGCCAGTCAACGCATAACCCTCACAGCCAAGCCTCAGCAATAAGTGACGCCTATCAAACCATCTTCGGCAACTTAAGATAGGCCAGCACGGCTTGGTCTCGAAACAGCAAGTCTTGAGAACGATCTTGATACTCGATGCACATTTGTTCGCTATCTCCCGCGTCCGTAAGCAAAGGGTCAAGCTCGGCATTGGCGTGGCTCAACCATTTTTGCGCAATCGACTGAGGCAGCGTCGGCAGCTGTTGCAGTATCTGTTTGGAAGCAGAAAACTGGCTGTTCATCGCCACGGCAATCATGTCGTCGTTAGCGGCAGCGAGCCAACTGGCACCACTCTCTTTACTGACACACACTAAAGGAAAGAAGGGAGCCAACGCAGGAAAGAGAGTGTTCTTATACACATCAACCTGCCAGTATTTCTCTGCTACTTCGATAAATTTCTCAAACGAGCGGATGGGATGAAAATCGGCCTCACTGAGGCGCACAATCTCGACGCGAGGCTTGTTAGGGTTGACGGTATCGTTGGAAACATCAATGTACCACTCCCCGAGCACCATCGCATTTTGAAAGTACTCATCCCGCAGAGAGCCCCACACAGGCACTAACTTCTCGCCATTGTTCAACGCCTCACGCAGTGGCTGCAATACCTCATCGTGCTTGGTCTGCAAGTGCACTAAAAGCATCTGATAGACCAGATCGCGGATCTCTTTGCAACGCCCAAGCGGATAGGGTTTGCCCGCAAAGTGGGTATATTTCGGCAAAAGGGTTAAATCGGCTTCAATTCTGATCTTGGCTAAGGCACTGCAAATTAGGGGAATCTGTTCGGCTTGCAACTGCATATTGATTTCCTTATCTCTCAAAAGCATATCGTTAGGCTTTATCCTAAAACATCCGGGCCTATAAAGGTCATATTGATGCCCTTTGCCTATCAAACTGTGACAGCCATTGGCTTTTTCCTATAGAAAGAGCCTATCAATAGAATAGCCACAAGCGATTTTCCAAAACAGCGTGCGGATGGGAATATACCTCCCGAAGACAAAACATTCCAAACCAATAACTTAAAGGAAACTCGGACTATGATTAATACTAAAATCAAACCATTTAGCGCAACAGCATTCAAACAAGGTGAGTTCGTTGAGATCACTGAACAAGACGTTCTGGGCAAATGGGCAGTATTTTTCTTCTATCCAGCGGACTTCACTTTCGTCTGTCCAACGGAAACTTGGCGACCTAGCGGATCACTACGCAGAGCTTCAATCTCGTGGCGTTGAAGTGTACTCAGTATCGACTGACACGCACTTCACTCACAAAGCATGGCACGACAGCTCTGACACCATCGGCAAAATCAACTACTACATGGTAGGCGACCAAACTGGCAACATCACCAACAACTTCGGTGTGATGCGTGAAGGCCAAGGTCTGGCAGACCGAGCAACCTTCCTGATTGACCCACAAGGCGTGATTCAGGCAATGGAAATCACCGCAGAAGGCATCGGCCGTGATGCAGAAGACCTGATGCGTAAAGTGAAAGCCGCACAGTATGTTGCTTCTCACCCGGGCGAAGTATGTCCAGCGAAATGGAAAGAAGGCGAGCAGACTCTGGCTCCTTCACTAGACCTAGTTGGCAAAATCTAACTAAGCCTGACCAGTAATCTTTTGATTAAGACAATCTTTTGATTACTAATGAGTTCGAGAGCGAGCTGGGTATTTGACCTGACGACCTAAATGTCCGGTTCGCTCTCCCCCTTTTATCCAGAGTGACCACTCTCATAATTAATAAAAAAGGTATTTCGTATGCTAGACCAAGCGATCAAGCAACAACTCTCACAGTATCTAACCAACTTAAAAGAACAAGTCCGTTTAGTGGTCAGCCTAGATGAAAGCAAAGGCTCACAAGACATTTTGGCACTGGCCAATGAAATTGCGGAACTTAGCCCACTGATCAGCGTAGAGCGTGACGATGCCGCAAGCGATCGCAAACCAGTCATGACAGTGACTAATCCAACCAAAGGCACACAACTGCGTTTTGCTGGTGTACCGATGGGCCATGAATTTACTTCTCTGGTTCTGGCGCTGCTGCACTCTGGCGGTCACCCAATCAAACTGGAGCAAGAAACGATTGAGCAAATCGCCAAACTCGGCAAAAAGCTCGATGTCGAAGTGTTCATTTCTCTCTCTTGCCAAAACTGTCCTGACGTGGTGCAAGCGTTCAACATGATGGCGGCGATCAACCCGGACATTCGCGCAACCATGATTGACGGCGCGCTGTTCCAGGACGAAGTGAAAAATCGCGACATCATGGCTGTGCCAAGTGTGTTCATTAACGGTGAACTATTTGGCCAAGGCCGTATGACTCTGGCTGAAATCCTGAACAAACTGGATGACGGCGCAGCAGAAAAAGCAGCCGCGAGCCTCAACGAAAAAGACCCATACGATGTACTCGTGGTTGGTGGTGGCCCTGCAGGTGCAGCGGCAGCGATTTACGCAGCACGTAAAGGCATTCGCACGGGTATCGTGGCGCAGCGTTTGGGTGGTCAGGTGATGGACACCATGGCGATCGAAAACTTCATCTCTGTGAAACACACAGAAGGTCCAAAGCTGGCGGCGAATTTGGGTGAACACCTGAAAGAGTACGGCGTGGACATCATCACTGAGCAGCAAGCTGAGAAGCTGATGGGCGCTGAGTTCACAACAGATGGCAAAATCCATGTGAACCTGCAAAGCGGCGCGACACTGAAAAGTAACAGTGTCATCTTAAGCCCCGGTGCTCGTTGGCGTGAAATGAACGTTCCTGGCGAACAAGAATACCGCAACAAAGGTGTGGCGTACTGCCCACACTGTGACGGCCCGCTGTTCAAAGGCAAGAAAACCGCGGTTATCGGTGGTGGTAATTCAGGTATTGAAGCGGCTATCGACCTGGCGGGTATCGTCGAAACACGTGACCGTACTGGAATTTGCTGACGTACTGCGTGCAGACCAAGTACTGATTAACAAAGCGAATTCAATGCCAAACATCGACATCATCACCATGGCTCAAACCACCGAAGTGGTGGGTGATGGTACTCGTGTAACGGGCTTGAAATACAAAGACCGCCACACGGATGAGATTAAGCAGCTTGAACTGTCTGGTATCTTCGTCCAAATCGGTCTGGTCCCTAACACCGAATGGCTGAAAGATTCAGCGGTTGAACTTTCTGCCCGTGGCGAGATTGAAATCGGCAGCCGCGGTGAAACGAGCATGGATGGTGTGTTTGCTGCGGGGGATGCAACCACAGTCCCTTACAAACAGATCATCATTGCGATGGGTGAAGGTGCGAAAGCAAGCTTAGGCGCGTTTGACTACCTCATTCGTAAACAAAGCTAAATCGTTCTTTATTGAACACAGTCCTTTATGACCAAAAGGTGTCGAACGCTCGACACCTTTTTTATTTATTTCAATAATTTGCCTTTTGAGGCCTATTGCGTCACAGCGCGCTGGTGAGATTTCGGCAAGCCAAACGAAATCACCGTGGTAAGCACTAAAAACGCCAGTGAAACCCATAAGCACGCCGCCATACCCCAGCTTTGAAACACCCAGCCAGAGAGTATCGTACCAATCAAACGCCCCATTGCGTTGGCCATGTAGTAAAAGCCCACATCCAGCGACACACCGTCATCTTTGGCGTAGCTGACAATCAAGTAAGAGTGCAGCGCCGAGTTAATCGCAAATACCGCGCCAAACACCATCAAGCCGACGACAATCACCAATTGCGGATGCCAGCTGCTCTGCACACCCAAAGCCACGGCGAAGGTGACCAGTGATAGCAGCGCCGCCCAGCCAATGGCAGAGTGTCCATCGGGCGCTTTGCCCGCCCCTTTTACTCCGGTAATGCGCGGCGCGATGCCTTGAATGACGCCATAGCCGATCACCCATAACGCAAGAAAGCCACCGACTGCGCTGTGATCCCAACCAAACACACTGCCAAGATAAATCGGCAAAGCAATCACAAACCACACATCACGTGCGCCAAACAGAAAGAGCCTTGCCGCAGAGAGAATGTTGACGCTAGAGGATTTGGAGAAAATCTCGGAAAATTTCGGCTTATTTTTCGCTTTCCCCATCTCCGCTTTGAGGCTCAGCACGCTGCCGATAAACACCAGCGTCAATACGCTTGCCATCGCTAGCACTGCGTATTGAAAGCCAATCAGCGAGAGCAAAGCGCCGCCCAAGAAAAAGCCGCCGCCCTTGAGCGCATTTTTCGAGCCTGTCAGGATCGCAATCCACTTATACAAAGCCCCTTGGGCATTCTCTGGCACAAAAGTCTTAATTGCACTTTTGGCGCTCATTTTGTTGAGATCTTTGGCGATCCCAGACAGCGCCTGCGCCGCCATAACCCAAGGAATGGTCAGCCACGCCGAAGGTACCGCGAGCATCAACAACGCGACTATTTGCAGCGCAAGTCCAATGTTCATGGTGCGATTGAGCCCGAGCCTAGCCCCTAACCAGCCGCCAACCAAGTTGGTCACTACGCCGAAAAATTCATAAAAAAGGAACAACGAGGCAATGGCCAGTGAGGAGTAACCGAGGTCGTAAAAATAGAGCACCACCAGCATACGCAATGCACCATCGGTGACGGTGAAGTTCCAGTAGTTGAATGTCACCAACATGTATTGGCGAACATGATGATTTAACTGAGAAAACATGTTTTTCACTCTGAGAAAAAGAGCGGCCAATGCCGCTCATTCATTATGCTTTGACGACGCTTGAGATGTACTCTACCTGCACCGCTTTGGTAAAGGCCCCCGGTCTGAGCGCCTGCACTTTACTGATGATCGCTTCTAAGGACCATCCTTGCTCTAGCAGCAGATGCGCGGCCAAAAGCCCGGTTCGCCCCGAACCACCCATGCAGTGCAGGGCCACTTTTTCGCCCTTTTTCAGCGCGTCATGCAGTTGCGGAGCGATACTTTGCCATTGCTGCTCAAACTCTGCTTCCGGCGCACAATCGTCCTCGATCGGCGCGTGAAACCATTGCATGCCTGCTTGCTCTGCTTCACAAGGCAAAGCCTCAACGCCTTTTTCCGCCATTTCGTGCTGGTTAATCGCCGTGACAATCGCCGTCACGCCTTGTGCTTTGAGCTGTGAAAGGGAGTCTGCCAGCGAGGTCCCTTTAGTTCCTGGGCAAGGCGTTAAAATCAGCGCCGCGCCGCCTTCGAGCGGCAGTTCCCATGTTGGATGTGTCATTTCTGCTCTCCTTACGCCAAACCGACTTTGCGCACGAGCTCCGCAGTGCGAGTGGCGTAGCCCATTTCATTGTCGTACCACGCGTAGATTTTCACCATGCGCTTACCGACAACCATGGTCGATAACGCATCAACGATGGTTGAACGCTGGTCACCCCGATAGTCAATCGACACCAAAGGACGCTCTTCAAAGCCCAAAATGCCCTGAAGTTCGTTTTGTGACGCGGCTTTAAGTAGTGCATTGACCTCTTCGGCGGTGGTGTCACGTTTCACATCAAAAATGATGTCGGTCAGCGACGCATTCGCCAGTGGAACACGCACTGCGTGACCATTAATTTTGTCTTTTAGATCAGGGAAAATTTCCACAATCGCGGTCGCCGAACCCGTGGTCGTTGGGATCAGGCTCATGCCACAGGCGCGAGCACGGCGCAGATCTTTGTGCGGCGCATCCAAAATGGTTTGCGTGTTGGTTAAATCATGAATGGTGGTAAACGAAGACTGCTCGATGCCCAAGCTCTCGTGAATCACCTTCACCACCGGCGCGATACAGTTGGTCGTGCACGACGCGGCGGTAACAATGCGGTGCTTGTCTGGGTCGAAAATATGGTCGTTTACACCGACTACGATATTGGCGATGCCCTCTTCTTTTACCGGAGCCGAAACCACCACACGTTTCACGCCTTGCGCGAGGTATTGGTTGAGAAATTCACTCTTACGATGTTTTCCTGTCGCTTCAATCACGACATCACAGCCAGACCAATCGACCGCTTCAATCAATTTTTGCTGCGAGGTCTTGATCACTTTGCCATTAATGACGATCTGTTCACCTTCATGACTTACCGCATGGTGCCAGCGGCCCTGTACTGAATCAAATTCCAGCAGATGCGCTAAGGTTGCGGCATCCCCCGCGACATCGTTGATCTGCACAAACTCAACTTCTGGCCAGTCGAACGCCGCGCGCAATGCCAAACGACCGATACGACCAAATCCATTAATTCCGACTTTTATAGACATGCTTTTTTCCTTAATTAAACACAGCACTGTGGGCGATCAACCATCGCCGCCAGCCGCTCAATATCTTGCTGGTATTCTTGCTTTAAGCACTTGGATTCCACCAAGCCCTGAATCTGCTTTCTCATCCAACCGGGTAGATCTTCCGCTAAACGGTAAAATACCCACTGCCCTTGACGAAGATCGGTCACAATGCCACTTGAGCGCAGCAGCGCTAAGTGACGCGATACCTTTGGCTGACTCTCACCAAGCGCTTGAGTCAACTCACCGACACACACTTGCTGCTCACGAGCGATCATCAGTAAGCAGCGCACACGCGTTTCATCGGCCAACAGTTTAAAGAATTGATGAGGTAACATGGTTATCTCCATATATGGATATGCGTATATATTATTTTTTATCGCCACTGGGTCAATAGCAATTGGCAATCGTCATAAATAATTCATATCCCAAGTTCGTTTCGTGCGTTTAAAAACCGTCTTAACCTCAAACGCTTGCTCAATCTTTGTGCAGACGATCGCTTTTAAGACACAACAAGATTCATATACTTGTTTTATCTTTACTTTTAACTACAAACAGCAACATAGGGAAATGGATGATGAGCAATAATAAAAGCTACTCAAAACTGTCGGTTGCACTGCACTGGATAATTGCCTTGGCGTTTATCACAGTGTTTGCCGTCGGTGCGTATATGTCTGACTTACCTCGCGGGCCGGAAAAAGGCGAAATTGTGGCGTTACACAAATCCTTCGGCGTGCTGGTGCTGATGTTGGCAATCGCTCGCATCGTGTGGCGCATCAAAGAAGGAGCGATTTCCCCTGTCGCACCGATGCCCGCATGGCAAGAGAAAGCCGCAAAAGCCGTCCATGGTTTACTACTATTAGCCACTTTAGCCATGCCTATTTCTGGTGTGGTTATGAATATTGGGGCAGGACGGGCACTCGAGGTATTTGGTTTCACCTTAGTGACTGCCAGTGAAAAAACGCCATGGATGCAAGATGTTGGCTCAGCGATTCACCACACCGCGCCGCCGATTATCATCGCGATACTGCTGGTGCACATACTGGCGGTATTAAAACATCAATGGGTGGATAAAGACGCGACCATGGCTCGCATGCTTGGTCGTGGCTAACATCAAACACCTTCCTCAAGCGAGCCATCGGGCTCGCTTTTTTTGCTCATTTTAACGTCAACCAATACTTTGCACTTGCGGCAGTTAATGCTCATAACTTGAACTCACTTCACACAAACCAGCCAAAGCAATCGATTACATATTAACTCCGTCAATATGGCGATGGTTTTATATACGAAAATTACTTTTATAAAAACATCAAGCGAGAAAGTCATGCTGAAAAAAACCTTACTGGCGGCAACCGTCAGCGTACTGAGCGCCTGTGGTGGTGACTCAGGCGGCTCTACCGATACACCTGCCACACCGCAAAACCGCCCACCGTCAGTTGAACTGGGCCAAGACATCACCACCGAACCTTTACAACCGATCGAATTGCTGGCTCAACACAGTGATCCTGATGGCGATGTACTGACATTCCAATGGCAGCAAATTGAAGGCCCTACTCTCAACCTTCAAGGCATCGACAGTGAACAACTTACCTTTGAGACACCTCAAGTGGTGGTTGATACCCGTTATGCCTTCCGATTAACCGTCACCGACCCGAAAGGACAACAAGCAACCGACACCCTTGCCGTCACGGTGAAATATCAACCAGACAACATTCCAAACCAAGCGCCTGTCCTTTATCTTGAAAAACCTTTTGCGGTGCAAGAAGGAGCCCAAGAAGTACGCTTACACGCCAGTGCTACCGATAGCGATGGCAGCATAGCCAATATCTATTGGCAGCAACTGAGTGGACCAACAGTCACACTGTCAGACCCAACCTCATTTAATCCCACCTTTGCGGTTCCCGACGTCGATGAAGACGATCTCATTCAGTTTGATGTCAAAGTCACCGACAATCTTGGCGCCAGTGCCAAATCTGGTCAGGTGATTACGGTGCACGCCAACAACGGCAACCAAAGACCCGTCGTTTCACTTGGTGACAACCAAACGGTCCAAGAAGGCACCCCATTGACAGTAACGGCCAACGCGAGTGACAGCGACGGTACAATTACAGAGTACAGCTGGGCGCAATTATCAGGACCAGAGGCAAGCCTGAGCAACGAAGATAGCGCTGAAGCTCAACTGACTGTCCCCGCGTATCAGCCCGGGGCTGCCAATAAAATCCGCATCTCAGTGCAGGTGGTTGATGATCAACACGGGCGCAGTGTGAGTTCGGTAGATCTCACCATTGTGCCCAAAGATGGCAGTTTCTCTTCGATCCGCTATCGTGACCCAGAAATGCAACGCTGTGTCGAAGACCTGCGAGATTATCATCACTGGAGCGCAGTCACCGACGTGGTGACTCTTGAGTGCCCTATCAGGTATGAAATCAGTACCACAATGGATCTCGCCGCTTTTCCGAATCTGCGTAATATGATCATCCGCTCACCGAAACTCAGCGATTTCAATGCCAACTACACCCCTGATATTGAGCAGCTTACCCTGTATCTCAGTGCGTTGAGTCATGTCGACCTGAAACCGCTGGCCGACTTACAAAGCTTGAGAATAGAAAAACTCGCACAGTTGCAAAGCCTTGATCTGTCTTACAGCAGCGCACTGACTGATTTAGACATTCGTGAATCAAAACTACCTGCGCTCGACTTAACCGCCACAACCGCGTTGGAAGCGGTCGCAATTCGCTCCACGGAATTGGCCACGCTGCAATTGGCTGACATGCCTTCTTTGCAGCGTTTAATCTTGACGCAGAACCAGTTATCTGAGCTCAATTTGACTAAAATGCCAGCTCTGATTGCGTTGGCCGTCAATGGTAACCAGCTCGCTGCTCTTGATCTGTCGGAGCTCACCGCGCTGACGACTTTCTCCGCATCCGATAATCAACTCACCGCCCTTACTTTTGCAGAGGGGATTCCGCTGAAAATGCTCATCTTGGATAAAAACCCAATCAGCACGTTAAATCTGCGTCCTTTTGTAGAGCTGGAACAACTACGGGCCAGTGACACCAAGCTGAAAGCACTCGATTTCAGCCACAACGAGAAACTGACAACCTTGCTAGTGGAAAAGGTGCCAAGTTTGACTCAGCTTACTGGCGATGTAACGCAGTTGCACAGTTTGGATATCAGTTACAGCGGCGTGACCAGTGTGGATTTTGCCGCGCTGAACAATCTAGAAATACTTGGAGCATCCGGCATGAGTCTCAAGCAGTTTGATGCCAGTAAGCACCCTAAGTTGCAACAATTGATGTTGGCAGACAACCAATTGTCGACGCTGGATATCTCCGCTAACCCTGATCTGGTCGTGCTTGATGTACAAGGGAACCAGCTCAAAACGCTGGATCTGACTCACAACCCTGAAACCTTTGAGCTGACCGCAAACGACAACCAGTTAGGAAGCGTGACATTGCCAGAAGGCAGCCGACTCACTTACCTCTCTTTAGCTAATAATCAGTTGCAAAGTGTGGATGTGGTTAAGGCGATTAACGTGTTTGAAGTGGAACTAAACAATAACCCCTTGACTAGCCTAGATATTGGTGAGCTGCTCCAGCTAAGAGAGCTGGATATCTCCAACACGCCGATCAACGATTTTGAGTTGGCAGTATCAAGCGGCTTCTGGTGTTTGGTGGCTGAAAACCATCAGTTCAGCATCGCGATGCAAGAGAAAGTAGCGGAGTTTGCTGCGCAACCTGGGCATTTGTTTTCCACTCTGCCCCGCGGCGATCTAAACGTAGCCAGTTTTTGCCATCAGCAGTCACAGTAAACGTGAAACACATTGACCATGCACCATCAAATAAGGGAGGCTTGCGATAGGCAAGCCTCCCTCATTTTACTAGCACAATCTGGATGAACCTTGTGGCTAGGCGGCTTATGCCACCTGTTCAGTTTTGATTGGCGCGGCCATTTTCGTTTCAAAAAACGTCTCATGTAGGGCACAGATCGCTTTGCGATACTCTTTGTCACTGACCACAAACTGCACATTGACGTTGCGCATGGACGAGTGCAGTGCTGCTGGCGTCACGCCGTTACTCATTAAGCAGCTCACCCCTTTGGCCAGCGTTTTATTGGTATCCATTTGCGAACCTATGGCGGAAATCAACGCCACCATACGCCCTTTTGTCGACGCTTTGGGGTAGCGCTTTTCCGCTTTGTACAGCACTTGGTTAAGATTTTCTGCACTGCCACCCAGATAATAGGTGATTGAGTTAGCGTTCATCTCTTTACCAATCAAACTCACTCGTGCCTCGGAGATGATTTCCATCAACTCATAACTGACATTATCCACCTGACCGACCATGGTTTGGTCAAAAAGATGCAGAGCAAATACCTTCTCTTTACCTGCAATGATCTCCACTTTCTCCGTTTGTGGTACGTAGTCTGCCGAGATCAGCGTGCCCGGATGTTCAGGTTCAAAAGTGTTTTTGATTTGCAGCTCAATGCCACTTTCACGCAAACCCGCCGCCGCATTGGGGTGGATCGCTTCCATCCCCAAATTTGCTAACTGATCGGCGACATCATAGTTGGTGTGGCCAATGGGTAACACTTTGCCCGGACCAACCACACGCGGATCGGCGGAGCTCAAATGGTACTCTTTGTGAATCACCGCCAGATCAGCATTGGTGAGTGAGGCAATACGGCTAAAGGTCATCTCGCTGTAACCGCGATCGTAGGTGCTCATCAACCCTTCTTTGCAGTACGCGTAGCCCGTGACGATCGGCAGCTCTTGTGTCAGGTCGATGCTGGCAAACGCCGTGTTGATCGTCTCATCCAAAGATTTGGGTTCTTCGGTATTCCAACCAGAGAGATCGACAAAACGCGCGTTGATGCCGACGCTTTTTAACTTGAGCGCAGTATTAAACGCGCTATGCGCTTCACCAATTGAGGCGAGAAACTCGCGAATTTGCGGTAAATAGTGACGCAAAGAAAACTGCCCATACTGACAGGTTTCCAAAATATTGGTAATGCAGTTACGCGCTTCAGCGATGCGCGAACGGATAAATTTGTCAGCACGCAGTCGATTCATCGGATCGGCAAAGATGTTTTCATTCATCAGCAGCATGCGCTGCTCCACTTCACACAACGACTCCTGCCACTCGTCGTTGCGCTTGGCAATGTGTTGGTAAACGCCCGGTTTGGCGGTTTTTTTGCCTTCGAGGAGCGCGTCAGTCATACCGCCGTAAGCCGAAACGACAAACACACGATGATAAGGATTGGCGGGGCGCAGGATGATGTTGTCTAACACAGCGTCAAACGCTGTCATTGAAGTACCGCCGATTTTTTCTACGGTATAAATCATGAGGATTCCTTGGTTAGTTACTAACGTGGGGAGAGGGAGAAGAAGTGGAACAATAAGGCGCTCCACTTCAAGGTTGAATCAGTCAACCAGCGGGTAGACGCCGTGCTCGTCGTGCACCTCTGCGCCAGTGATTGGCGGATTAAACACACACGCCATCACCATCTCTTTGTCTTTATAGGCGCGCAGGAAATGTTCGTCATGCTGATCGAGGATGTACAAGGTGCCGGGTTTGATTGGGTAGGTCTCGCCACCTACCACTTCGATCTCACCTTCGCCACTGATGCAGTACACCGATTCAAGGTGGTTTTTATAGTGGATATGAGTTTCGCTATCTTGATAAATCGTGGTGATATGGAACGAAAAGCCCATATTGTCGTCTTTAAGTAGCATGCGCACACTTTCCCAGTTTTGCGCGACCACACGACGTTCACTGTTTTTGCACTCTTCTAGCGTTCTTACAATCATTGTTCTTCCTTAGTTAACCGACGTTTTTAAAATGGCTGACTGCGACGGATTCGACCGCCTGTTCGAAGATCTCTAGCCCTTGCTTGAGCTCGCTTTCGGTGATGGTCAGAGGCGAGAAAAACTTCACCACTTCATCATTTGGCCCGGCGGTTTCAATCACCATTTTTTTCTCAAAGCAGCTGGTAGCAATAGCTCTGGCAACTTCACCGTTTTGGCACTCAATACCACTCATCATGCCTCGCCCTTTTTGGCGTACGAACAGTTCTGGAAAGCGCTGCACCGACCTAGTGACAACGTCACTCACTTGCTGCGCACATTGCTGAATGTGGCGGCTAAAGTCATCATTCGACCAGTAGATTTCCAGCGCGCTGGTCGCGGTGACGAAAGCGTGGTTATTACCGCGAAACGTGCCGTTGTGTTCACCGGGTTTCCAAACATCAAGCTCTGGTTTGAGCAGCACCACCGCCATCGGTAAACCATAACCGCTGAGCGATTTCGACAGCGTCACCATATCGGGCACGATGCCCGCTGGTTCAAAGCTGAAAAACGTCCCTGTGCGACCACAACCTGCTTGAATGTCATCGACAATCAGCAAAATATCGTGGTGCTTACAGAGCGCACTAAGGCGTTTAAGCCAAGAGGTCGACGCGGCGTTTAAGCCCCCTTCCCCCTGGACGGTTTCTAACAACACTGCCGCTGGTTTATCCATACCCGCAGAGTTGTCACTGAGCATGGTTTCAAACAGCGCCAGCCCGTCGACACCCGCATAGCCTTCAAACGGAATACGAGTGATGTTAGGCAATGTCATGCCCGCACCTTGGCGATGGTGCTGGTTACCTGTCGCCGCCAGCGCTCCTGCGCTACAACCGTGAAAACCGTTGGTGAAAGCCACCACATTGCTTCTGCCTTTCACTTTACGCGCCAGTTTTAGCGCCGCTTCCACCGCGTTGGTCCCCGTTGGACCTGTAAACTGCATTTTGTAGTTAAGCGATCTAGGTTGCAGAATTAAGCGTTGGAAGGTCTCCAAAAAGGTGGCTTTAGCACTGGAGTGCATGTCCAACCCGTGGGTTAAAGCGTCCATTTCAATGTATTCGAGTAGCGCTTGTTTTAGGACAGGGTTGTTGTGGCCGTAGTTGAGAGATCCTGCACCGGCAAGGAAATCTAAGTAGCGCTCTCCATTTTCCGTTTCCAGCCAACACCCTTTAGCTTTGTGAAAGACCACCGGAAAGTGGTTTGAATATGAACGAACGTTGGATTCTTGCTGAGTAAAAATATCCATGTTGAGACCGTTTTTGATTCCTATTTATTGAGGAGTGTCTAGCGGAATACGATAGAGGTATTCCGTATCGTGTTTGCCTTTGAAATGGGCGTCTTCATCGAGAAAAGTTGTCACTTTGCCTCGTTTGCCGTGCTGCTCATCCAGCTTTTCAAACAGCGCCCAAGAGGCTCGATTTTGTTCGGTAATGGTGGTTTCGACCGCTCGAACCTGTTTAAGCTGCTGACGATTGAGTAGCTTGTCGAGCATGCGAAATGCCAAGCCCTTACCGCGATAGCGAGGCGCCACCGCAACTTGCCAAACGAAAAGTACGTCAGGCTCTTCCGGTTTCTGATAGCCGGAGATAAAACCCGCGACATCGCCTTTGTGTTCGGCAACGATGCAGGTTTGGCGAAAGTGGGTCGATTGCAGAAAATTGCAGTAGGATGAATTCATATCCAGTGGCGGACAATCGGCGATCAAACTGTAGATCGCATCGCCATCGGTCACTTTCGGTTGTCTAAAGGTCCATTTATTGGCTGAGTGTTGTGCAATTTCAGGGTACATCACCCAGGGAGCAGAAGTAATCATATGCAGATACATTTCCATCGAGCTCTAATTAAAATTCCTATTTATTATGGCCATTACCGGCGGTTAAAAAGCAAAATAAATGGCCTTTTCATCGCCATAAACGTGATGGCTATCACATAAAACAACCCATAAACGCAAATTAAATAATTAGAACACGAAACTTTAATCTAACAACAAAACGCTCATTAGGAGATGAGGGAAGATTCTCTAAGTGTCTTGATTACTCAGAAAAATCCTTTACGCCTTAACGTTAAATACCTCATTGCGTGACTTTGATCACACTTAACGGGATGGTTGTCAGTTTTTAAAATAATTCGTACTCTAAATTTATTATCCTAATCAGAAGGGGCCTCTCTCAGAAAACAATCAAGACAAAACAATTGGATATCGATATGCGAATTTTACTCACTCTGATCGCGCTGATGAGCTTGCTCGTGCCAGCCATCGCAGAAGAGCAAAGCTATTCACAAAGCGAACTGCTCGACCGACCACTGATGGAAAGGTACATACTGGATGAACTCAAAGCGCTGCGCCAAGACCAGCAGGATTTGGAAAGACGCCTAACGGTACAGATCACCGATCGCGAGCTGTCGGTGGCGGATAAGTCACTCAACTACGCCAACGTTACGGTCACTTACTTTTTCTACATTATCGCCGGAGTTGCGTCGCTGATAGCTTTTGTCGGTTGGCAATCGCTGCGTGAGTTCAAGCACAACACCAAAGAGATGGCCGACAAGCGTTTGGAAACCATTGCTGAAAAATACGAGAAGAAGTTCATCGCGCTTGAACGAGATTTGAAGCGCAAAACTCGCATCATCAGCGAAAACAACCGAGAAATTGAGATCATCAACGAGATCCACAACTTGTGGCTGCGCGCACAAAGCATGCCTACCGCAGAGCAAAGAATCGATGTGTACGATGAAATTCTTGCCATTCGGCCGGGCGATTTGGAAGCGTTAACTTATAAAGCCGACGCTGCGATGGAGATCAGAGAATACAACTGGGCACTGAGCCTATGTAATCGCGTGCTGGAGATGGACAATACCAACGGCCCGGCGCTCTATCAACGTGCATGTGCCTATTCGCGATTGGGTGTGGAGGAGCAAGCGATTGAAGATCTGCAACGTGCGATTGACGCCAGCCCTTCCATCCGCGATTTGATCAACAACGAGCCCGATTTAGAAAGCTTGCAGGGCAATCCGCATTTTGACCGTCTGTTGAGTCGTAGCAGTGAGAGAATGACGCAAGAAGGTGATTTGGAATAAAGCAATGGGCGCAGCAAAACACGCTGCGCCCCTGTAAAAGCAGAAAATTTAGATCGAGAGCGGCAACAGCTCCATGCCTAACACACCGCTGATGCTCATCACCACCAGCAGCGAAATTTTAAACACCGAGCGCGCCCAGCTTTCGTAATTCTGCGGCGTCACAGGTTTAAATGTGACCAGCAGCCAATAGCCACTCACCAACGACGTCACGGCCAAGTACTCATATCCCGCACTGCCAAGAGCAAACAGGGTGAGCGCCACAGCGGCAAACGCCACCACATACGCCTTCATATGACGCTGCGCTTTTTCAATCCCGTCAATCACAGGCAATACCGGAATGCCCGCTTGGCGATAGTCGTTTAAACGGAACATGGCGATAGCGTAGGAGTGCGGCATTTGCCACAGGCAGAACAAGACAAACAGCAGTACGGCGTCAATATCAATGTAGTTGGTTACGGCTAAATAGCCGACCAACGGCGGTACGGCACCAGAGATGCTGCCCACCAGCGTGCCGTACACTGAGGTGCGTTTGTAGATCATGGTGTAGAAAAAGACATAAAACACGTAGCCAAGCAGCACGATCACCGTCGAAAGCGGATTGACCAAGGTATACAAGGTGGCGGTCCCCGCCAGCAGCATCACCAAAGCATAGACAAACGCGTGGTCGCTGTTGACTTTACCCAACACTAAGTCGCGCTTCGCAGTACGCGCCATTTTGACATCGATATCGCGATCAAAAATATTGTTGATCACGCAGCCAGAGGCAATCACCAGCGCCACGCCAAATAAGGTTGGCCCCATCAGTTCCCAGTTTGCGCCTTCCGTTTTTGCAGCGAGGAAAAACCCCGCTGCAACGGAAATCAGATTACCGAAAATGATGCCTGGCTTAGTAATAGACAGGTAGCTTTTCAGCATCTCACACCTTTAACATCATGTTTTGATGCAAGTGCCACATGATCCACAGAGAGCCCGCGACCAGAATAAGCACCACAATCGCACTGAACACTAAGGAGACCATATTCCAACGGCCATCTTCACTTTTCACTTCCATATGTAGGAAGTAGGCAAAGTGAACGACGATCTGCACCACAGCACAGCCAAGGAGCACAGCGTAGGTTACCGCTTGTGGCAGGCTTTGTGACCACGCAAAGTAGAAAGGGATCACGGTTAGAACCAGTGCAAACACAAACCCTTTTACGTAATCGCGCGCACCTGTATCTGCATGTTGATTGCTCATTACATTACTCCTAACAGGTAAACGATGGTGAAGACACAGATCCAGACGATGTCGAGGAAGTGCCAGAACAAGCTCAAGCATTGGAAGCGAGTTTCCATCATAGCGTTGAGACCTTTAGTGCTCAGTTGGTGGTAGCACACCGCCAGCCAGATCAAACCAAAGCTCACGTGCAGACCATGTGTGCCCACCAACGTGAAGAAAGCAGAGAGGAACGCGCTGCGCTGCGGGCCAAACCCTTCTGCAATCAGGTGATGAAACTCGTAGATCTCCATGGCAATAAAGCCCAAGCCGAGCAAGAAAGTGATGGCGAGCCAACGCTTCATCGTCGTCACATCGCGACGTTTCATCGCGATCATGCCAAAACCAAAGGTGATACTGCTCAGCAGCAGTAACATGGTTTCGGTGAAGACGAACGGCAATTCAAAAATATCTTTGCCGATCGGCCCGCCCGCGTTGGCAGAAACCAACACGGCGTAAGTGGCAAACAGAGTGGCAAAAAGAATGCAGTCACTCATCAGGTAGATCCAGAAACCGAATAGCTTGTTGCCGCCGGTATCGTGGTGATCGTGAGCGTGAGCATCAGCGTGCATAGGTCACCTCCATCTCATCTTTCTTCTCTGGCGCGTTGTGAGCCTGCTTCGCTTGTGCCCATTTTGCACGTCGCTCAGCTTCAATCGCTTTGATTTCGTCCACTTGCACGTAGTAATCCACGTCGTCGTTGTAGCTATGTCTGATACAAGTGATCACAATACCGACCAAGCTTGCCGCCGCTAGCCACCAGATGTACCAGATCATCGCAAAGCCAAAGGCCATCGCCCATGCGGAAACATACATCCCCGTTGGGGTATTTTTTGGCATGTGGATTGGCTCATACTCGGCCTCGTTCATTGGATCAAACTCACCACGCTGCTTCTGATACCAGAAAGCATCAATCTCGTCGCCTTTCGGCAAAATGGCGAAGTTATAGAATGGCGGTGGAGAAGAGGTTGACCACTCCAGCGTACGTGCATCCCACGGGTCGCCAGTCAGGTCAAGGTTCTGCTTGCGATCGCGAATGCTGACAAAAATCTGCACGAACTGGCACAAAACGCCCAGCGCGATCACCACCGTACCTGCTGCGGCAATCGCCAGCAGAGGGAAGAACTCAGGGTTAAGATCTTGGCTGATACGACGCGTCATGCCCATAAAGCCGAGCGCATACAGCGGCAAGAAGGCCATACAGAAGCCGATAATCCAGCAGTAGAATGCACGCTTGCCCCACGCTTCGTTGAGCGTGAAACCGGTCGCTTTCGGGAACCAGTACGTTATCGCAGCGAAACAGCCAAACACCACCCCGCCGATGATCACGTTATGGAAATGCGCAATCAAAAATACCGAGTTGTGCAGCACGAAATCAGCGCCCGGTACAGACATCAATACGCCAGTCATGCCACCAATGGTAAAGGTGATCAAAAAGCCCACGGTCCAAAGCATTGGCGTGGTGAACTTGATGCGGCCTTTGTACATGGTGAACAGCCAGTTAAAGATTTTCACCCCAGTCGGGATGGAAATGATCATGGTCGCGATACCAAAGAAGGCGTTCACGTTTGCGCCAGAAACCCATGGTAAAGAAGTGATGCAACCAAACCACGAAAGCCAGCACAGTAATCACAATCGTTGCCCACACCAAAGAGGTGTAACCAAACAGTTTCTTACGCGCAAATGTCGCGGTCACTTCCGAGAAAACGCCGAAGACTGGCAGCACAAGGATGTACACTTCTGGGTGGCCCCAAGCCCAAATCAGGTTGACATACATCATCATGTTGCCGCCCATGTCATTGGTGAAGAAGTGCATGCCGAGGTAGCGATCCAACGTCAGCAGCGCGATCGTCACGGTCAGGATTGGGAACGAAATGATGATCAAAATGTTAGAGCAGAGAGAAGCCCAAGTGAACACAGGCATCTTCATCATCGGCATGGATGGCGCACGCATCCGCAAAATGGTGACAAAGAAGTTCACCCCAGAGAGCGTCGTTCCCACACCGGAAATTTGCAGCGCCCAAATCCAGTAGTCGACCCCGACGCCTGGGCTGGCATCAATACCAGACAGCGGCGGATACGCCAGCCAACCCGTACGGCCAAATTCACCGAGACCAAGTGACAAGTTCGTCAGCACCACACCAACCATAAACAGCCAAAAGCTCAAGTTGTTCAGGTATGGGAAGGCAACGTCACGAGCACCGATCTGCAGCGGAACAATGATGTTCATCAGACCAATCACCAGCGGCATGGCAACAAAGAAAATCATAATCACACCGTGTGCGGTGAAGATTTGATCGTAGTGGTGCTGCGGTAAGTAGCCCGCCTCGCCTGCCGAGGAAAGCAGTTGTTGGCTACGCATCATTATCGCATCGGCAAAACCGCGTAGTAGCATCACCATCGCAACGGCAATGTACATAAAGCCCAGTTTTTTGTGGTCTACCGAGGTAAACCATTCATTCCATAAATATTGCCATTTGCCTGCTTTGGTGACGAAAGCCACCACTGCAAGACCCGCCAGGGCAACCACGGCCAACGTAATCATGATGATAGGTTCATGATACGGAATCGATTCAAGCGTTAATCTACCAAACATGGGTTATCCTTCATCTTCGACCAGACAAGCCGCATCAAAGCTCGCGTTCATTGAGCCCGGATACTGAGTCACCACGTTGGCGAACAGTTCGGGGACGACAGTGGAGAAGTACTTCACTGGTGCATCAATAGTTGGCTGCGCCAACGCCTTGTATGCAGGCAGATCC
Organism: Vibrio cidicii; assembly: GCF_009763805.1. Taxonomy (NCBI): domain Bacteria; kingdom Pseudomonadati; phylum Pseudomonadota; class Gammaproteobacteria; order Vibrionales; family Vibrionaceae; genus Vibrio; species Vibrio cidicii. The sequence goes on from NZ_CP046804.1 coordinate 1,163,798, forward strand.
GGCAATTGATCAGGGCTCGATTTCACTTGGTTAACCCAAGCATCAAAGCTCGCCTGATCGGCCGTTGCAGTCGCGGTAAACTTCATGTGCGAGAACCCTTCACCGCTGTAGCTCGCGGCAACACCATCAAAATCGCCATCATGATTGGCAATCAAGTGCAGGCGCGTCACCATACCTGGCATAGCGTAAATCTGGCTGCCCAAACTTGGAATGAAGAAGGAGTTCATAATGTTGTCTGAGGTGAGCTTAAACTCGATAGGCACATCTTTAGGAAACACAACATGATTGGTCGTCGCGATATGCTGCTCTGGGTAGATAAACAGCCACTGCCAATCCAAGGAGACCACTTCGATGGTCATCGGTTTGACATCGCTGACCAGCGGTTTTGAGGGCTCCAAATCATGGGTAGAACGCCAAGTGATGGTGGCAAGCACCGCGATGATGATGATAGGAATCGTCCATACCACCACCTCAATTTTGGTCGAGTGAGACCATTCAGGTGCATACTCTTCTTCCGTATTCGCTGCGCGGTATTTGAAGGAGAAGTAGATAGTCATCAGGATCACGGGGATCACCACAATGAGCATCAACAACAGAGCTGTAATGATCAACTCTTTTTCCTGAACACCAATAGCGCCTTTCGGATTGAGCAAAGCATAATCGCATCCGCAGAGCATGAGCGCGGCAATAGCAAGCCCAGCCCTCGACAAGATGCGTATATATCTTGAGGCTTTCATTTACTTTCTCGATGTCTTGATGACCTTTATTGGCCAAGCTTGTACGTTGCAAGCTAGGTGCAATAAGGTCGTTATAGTCATTAGAATTTTATTTTTGTTGAGCATATGCATCGCCGCATGCAATCGGGTCACAATCTGCAACACGAAAACAAAAACATCATTTTTCATGTGGTTAAATTGTTACACAACGCAATACTTTGTTACATTCGCGCAATTATGCTTGTATCAAAAATGAAGCTCACCCTCTGATTGCGAAAACTTACATTTCACAAATAGTGTTTTAAACGTTAAAAACATTACTTTCTAGAAGGAAATTCTTCATCACCGAACAGATTTTCTTGCAAACAAGAAATTCACCTGATGAATTTATTGCTAGCGCGATATTGAAAATAAAAATCCCCTGCCGAAAATAAGATATTTCCCTCTTTTAGAAAAATAGGAAAACATTCTTCTTTCATTGCTAATAAAATAGAAACAACCAAAAAGAAATAAGTTGAAACCTCATCAATACTATTTAATAATTAATTTTCATGATTTTTAAATAGATTAATATTTTTATAATCAAATAGGATAAAGCCATTCGATTCGTTATCTTCTATGCATGGCTGATCTACCCAACTTTTACTATTAGTGATCATTGTCACTAACTTTAAATATCGATTGTTCTTTGAGCTAAGATACCTAACTGAAATATTTACGACTTTTAAAAAACTAGACTATACTCAACACATTTGAATCGTCGCGACGAGAGAAAGGACAAGCAAGCATGATAAGACTGGTTGATCGCAGCTTTGTTTCCACAAGATCTGTGTTATCCGTTATTTCTTGGCTATTTTTCATGCTCGCTGTCGCTATCATTGGCAGCCTCTATTACATTCTCATTTCTTTGGATGACATGTCTTCATCTGAGTTCAAACAACGCGTTTCGCTAGCATTAAACGTAGAAAAAAAGCATCATCAAGATATATTGAGCGAATATACTTACTGGGATGAAGCCTACTTTAAAATATTTCAAGAAAACGATGAAGAATGGATAAAAATCAATACTGGTAGCTTTTTAATTAATAGCTATAATCTAGATTTTAGCTTGGCATTTGAAAAAAGGCTCAATAAGTCACTGTTAGTCAATAATGAAAATAGTAAAGCATTAACCGTTGATGAGATTATGAACGATAACTTTAATCAACTCAGTGACACAAACTATCCAAATGACGAAGAAAAAAAGCTCACCAGCGGCTACATCACGATCAATAACGATCTCTATCTGATCGTTGTTGGTCCCTTTATTGATGAATCCAATTACCAACCACGGCAAAATGGTTTTCTGGCCATTGGAATTAAGATGGATAACGACTACATCTTACATTTAGCCAAAAAATACAATTTAGGTCATCTTCATGTTGTGCCAACCACGTACGTTGTCGGCAAAAATGAAGAGAGCATGACGCTGCTTTCACCAACGGGCACGCCAGTGGCGAAGATCCTTTGGGCACCGAATTTACCCAGCACCACTGTACTGCCAAATATTACACTGGTCATTATTCTCTTTTCACTGGTGGCAGTTGTTGTGACCCGTTTCATCCTCTTGGCAGAAGAAAAAAACCGCAGCGCCTATGAGAATAAAATTTATCTCGAAGCCACACGAGACAGCCTGACCAATGTGAGTAATCGCCGTCATTTTATGGAGCAAGCTGGCAAAGAGTTTGCCTCCGCTCGTAAGAATAATGAACGCTTTTTCGTCCTAGTTTTAGACCTCGACCATTTTAAGGCCATCAACGACACCTTCGGCCACAAAATTGGCGACAAAGCGCTGATTCATTTTGTTCGCTTGTGCGATCAATACTTATCCGAAAGAGACATTTTTGGCCGCATCGGCGGCGAAGAGTTTGCTCTCGTACTCTCTCGTTATAATCGCAGCCACGCTATGTATAAAGCTTATGCCATCCGCAAAGCAGTGATGGAAAATCCTCTATTGGAAAAACATCACACGATTCAAATGACCGTCAGTATTGGCGTGGCTGAATGCTCCTCGCAAACAACACTCGACGAAACTGTTGGAAGCAGCAGATAAAGCCATGTATCAGGCCAAGCGAGCTGGAAGAAACCAAGTCATCCAACTTTGACAACGAGCTTTTAAGAAATCGAAAAGCGGCCAGCAAGCGTTTGATTCTTGTGTCGCTTTAACTATGCTCAAAGAAACCCTGACAGAGGAAAATCGCATGACACTATTAAAACAGGCATTGATTTCACTGGCCCTTATTTTTTCTCCCTTGCTCAAAGCCGATGTACTGGCTCTCACCTCACTTGAGTGGCCGCCCTACTCCTCTCAGCAGCTAAAACAGAAAGGTGCTTCGATTGCGGTCGTTAGCGCTGCGCTTAAAGAGATGGGGCATGAACTGAAAGTCGAGTTCTATCCGTGGGAACGAGCGGTTCATTTGGCAAAAAACGACGCTCGCTACGCAGGCTATTTTCCTGAATATCTTTTTGAATCCAGCGACTTGCTTTTCTCTGATTCCATCGGCCTTGGCCCTCTAGGCTTTGCTGAAAATAAAGCCAAGCCAGTACAATGGTCTGCTTTGGCCGACCTTAAGTCGTATACCATCGGCGTGGTACGCGGTTATGTGAACACCGATGAACTCGATCAAATGATCGCCAACGGCACGTTGAAATCCGAAGCGGTAAACAGTGATAGCCAAAACCTAACTAAGTTAGGGCACAAACGCATTCCACTGGCCGTCATCGACAGTAACGTTTTCCAATATTTGCTCGACAACACGCCTTCTTTACAACCTTTCAAAGCCGATTTGCAGATGAACCCGAAACTGCTGGTCGATAAATCTCTCCACGTTGCGTTTACTAATAACCAGGATGGCCAACATTGGCAGGAGATTCTAAATCAAGGCTTAAAACGCATCGACGTCGACAAAATCATGGCGGATTATTTGGCAAAATAGTGAGTGTCGTTTGTCAGTAAATCAGGGAGAACATATTCATGCATTTTGCTCGAGAAGCTTTGAAGCGGATAGTCGTTTCTAGTCTTTTTATCAGCGTGTTAGCCGGTTATGTCGCATGGACGATTGCCGTCGAGAGCGCAGAAAAGGAGACGGTCAATTTAGCCATAGAAGCCTCTTATGGCGCCGTCGAGCATTTTCAACTTCCCGTTTCGAACGATGCCGAATTTAAGCAAAAGGGATTACAGATTACCAACAGCTTAATTTTAGATTGGTTTGACATCGCCGAATTGTACGACCGCTCAGGCAAAAAAATCGCAGAATCTTTAACACCAACAGGGCACGCGATCGAGAGTGCCCTTCCTCATCATGTGACTCCCACCAACAACACCGCATCCTATGAAAGCCTTCATCTAAAGAGCGGAGAGTGGATTTTGCGCACATTCGTTCCGCTTGAAACAAACAACCAGCGCTGGGGTTACCTTGAAGGGGTACGGGTGGTCCCTGATTGGCAACGCAATGACATACGCGACTTTTCACTCTGGGTGTCCGTGATTGCTGCCAGTTCCGCTTGGCTTTGTGCCATCATCATCTATCCCCTTATCCTCTTCCTCAACAAACAGAATGTCCGCTACACTGCTGCAATGAAAACAGCCAATATCGATATGATGTTCACGATGGGGAAAGCGATCACCCTCAGAGATTGCGATACGGGCGCTCATAACTACCGCGTTGCATGGTTAGCCAGTGAGCTGGCGGAAGAAAGTGGCCACGACCCCAAAGCGATGAAAGCGCTCATTTTGGGCAGCTATCTTCACGATGTTGGGAAGATAGCTATTTCAGATAGTATTTTGCTTAAGCCGGGAAAGTTATCTGAAAATGAAATGGATATCATGAAAACCCATGTTAATGAAGGTGTTAGGATGATAGAAGGCATTCCTTGGCTCGAAGACGCCAAACCCATCATTGAGTCGCATCATGAAAAATGGGACGGCAGTGGCTACCCAAACCGACTTTCTGGCGAAACCATCCCACTGAACGCGCGTATATTTGCTATTGCCGACGTCTTTGATGCCTTATGTGCTAAACGGCCCTATAAAGAACCCTTTAGCTTTGAAAAAGCACTCTCGATCATTGTTGAAGGGAAAGGTCTCCATTTTGCTCCCACCCTAGTTGAACACTTTCACCGCATCGCTAAACGCCTGTACGACACCATCTGCATGGCAGACGAAGAAACCTGTCGGAGACTGATGAGCGCGAAAATTGAGCAGTACTTCTTTATTGATAACCACGGCGACACTCTTCATTAATCGCTATTTTTAACAGCTAAGGCTTCCTCATTGGTGACTTTGCGAGAAAACAGTGATTGCCCGAACACATTAATCACCAGACCAAGCGCAATCACCACAACGCCGAGTATTTGGAACACGCTGAGGTTTTCATCCAATAATACCCATGCACTAAGCAAACCAAATACCGGAACCAAGAGTGAAAGCGGAGCAACCATGGCGGTTGGATAGCGGCTTAACAAGTTGCTCCAGCCGCCATAACCAACGATGGTCGCAAGCAACGAAAGGTAAACAATCGACAGCACATTGTGCCACTCAATATGCACCAATGAATCGACGATCTGCGACTGTCCTTCCACCACAAAAGAAGCGATAAAAAAAGCCACGGTTGGCACCAAAGCACTCCAAACGATCAGAGACATTGTCGGTACCGCGTAACGTTGCATGATCACCTTGTTGGTAATGTTACCCAGCGCCCAGCACGTCGCGGCCCCCAAAATCAGCACCAAGGTAAACAGCGTGACAGAAGCACTGCCTTGCTCTTGAGCCACCGCCAGTAAATAAATACCAATACCAGCAATGCTCACCGCAATAACATTGTGTAGGCGAACGCGCTCTTTGAGCAGCAATACACCAAAAAGCAAGGTGATAAAAGCTTGTGCTTGTAATAGCAGCGATGCTAACCCCGCTGCAAGTCCCACATTCAACGCCCAGAAAAGCAGCGCAAATTGCCCAAAGCTGATGGTCAGCCCATAAGCACACAACCATTTAAGGGGCAGCTTAGGGCGTGGAATAAATAAGATCGCCGGGAAAACCACCAAAGCGAATCGTAAGCCCGCCAAGAGCAGCGGCGGCATGCCTTGCAAACCCACTTTGATCACCACAAAATTCACGCCCCACACCATCACAATAGTTAAGGCCAATAATCGGTCACGAAAAGACATGTTTATCCTTATGTAAAGTGCGGTGTCTGAAAGTAGAACGCGAATCTCACCAGTCGGTAAAAAACCTTGCGCTCAAGCAACTGATAGGACAGATTGCCCTATTTACAATTGGATAACAAGTCATCAAGCCGTTGTACAGAGATAGAAAACAAAACACATATCGATTACAATGGCACGGCTTGTTTGTGTTACTCACATGAAGTGACAAAATTACCTGTATTTCCTATGCCGCCCTAATTTTATTGGGGCGGCATTTCATTTAGGAGCAAATCAATGACAAACAAACCTTCGATCATCGTATCCACACTCGATATGGACCGTATTAGCACATTACTAGAAAAGGCAACCCAATGGTCTGCAGAGCTAGAGAAATTGGAAGATGAGCTCGACCGAGCAACCGTAATGACTTCCAGTGACATGCCAAGCAACGTGGTTACCATGAATTCCACAGTCTGCTTTAAATTTGTTGGCAGCGATAACAGTATGGAAAAAACGCTAGTTTACCCTGATCAAGTTCGCAGTAGTGAAGACATCTCGATCTTTGCCCCTGTAGGAAGTGCCCTGCTTGGATTGTCTGTCGGCCAACAGCTAACCTGGCCAATGCCGGGTGGACAAGAAAAAACCATCGAAATCATCGATGTTGTTTATCAGCCTGAACGTGCCGGTGATTTCCACCTCTAAACGTTAGGCTGTCTGGTGCAAAGAACAGCCGCTTTGCACCAGGAGAGCATATCGCTCATCTTTCCGTCTCCACATAAAGACCGTCATTAACAAATACCAAACGAATTACCCAAATGGCCTTAGCACTTTCCGCACGGAAACCGCATGAACATCACCTTCACGTAAGGCTTTCAAGAACCTTACTTAGGTAAAAACCCCTTTGACTCATACAGGTTGATTGCTGGATTTTCACTAAACACACGCAGAACTAGCTTCGTAGATTGTCTGTCGAGCGCATGTCTAAAAACTAGCTCAAGACACTTAGCACCGATTCCTCTACCCTGAAACTCGGGCAAAATTTGAAAATCTCTCAAGAAGGTCTTGTTGCTACTGTAACTCAAACGCAACACACCAACACGAACCCGGTCTAGATAGATTTCGTAGTTGTCTAACTCATCCCAACTACTTAGAAACAGATTATCTTCCCAGATTATCCCACGGGCTTGATAGTAACTTGCCATATTTGACTTTGTTAAAGACTCTGCAAATAAGGGGTCGCCACCAACTTTTAGCTTCACTTCCATGCATTCTCCTCTGGTGACACATAACGCCCGCTTAAGGGGCAGCCAACGCTACTACCAACTTGCCGCATAACATCGTAATCACAAAAGCCAACGCATGGTAAAAATGCCACGCGTTGGCTGTCCCTCTTGAAGCGTTTGTTATGTTTAGAGAGCTGAATTTTGTTCTTTTGCGTATTGTGCGTAGAGAATGTCGGCAAAATCTGTTTCGTTGATAATGCCGATAACAAGATCTCGAACTGCATCCGCAAGTAAATCGTTTTCCTGCGTAAGCTCAAAATCGTTAAGTGATAAATATTCAAGTGCCACAGCCAAACCTGTGCGTTTGTTCGCATCAGGTAGCGCATGTGAAACCGCTATACAAGCAGTATATTTAGCAGCGATTTCAAAAACATCATCCAGTCCTTCATAAACGATGGCATTATCGATTCGACCTAATGCCCCCTGAAGCTTGGGAATATCAACGGCTCCTTTCATTCCTGGTTCTGTTTTTAGGATGAAAGCATTAATCTCGATCACTCGTTCAAAAGGAAAACAGATGATATCCATTACATATCAGCCAATTTAGTGAATGTCTTCTGATGAGTACGCAAAGCAAGTTTAGTTTCAGACTTCACAATCTGACGACCAGCATCACCAGTCAAATCAAGCTTTTTACTAGCCTTAATCTTCGGTCTTTCAACAGCATCAACACCGTAAGCTTCAACTTTTCGATTCATATCACACCTACTATCAATAAAGGTTAGGCCGATTATAGCCCCAAAACGTGATAAAAAACATAACGCCCTGCTAAGGGGTGAGCAATGCACTGCAAAAGCGACCGCACACCGTCTTAATCACAAAGCTCACCGCATGCTGAAAATGCCACGCATTGCGAATCCCGCTTAAGCAGTTTGTTAGGCCTTTATTACAGCTTACGCGTCATAAAACAGCTATTGGGATCTGGTTGATAATCACCAAACGGACCACAGTATATGAAACCATGCTTTTCATACAATTTTCTTGCAGCCAAAAAATAATCCATTGAACCCGTTTCCAAACTCAAAAACTCATAGTTCCGAGTTTTCGCAACGGCTACGACATGTGACAACAACTGAGATGCAACACCTTGATTTCTTGAACTTGTGGCTGTTCGCATCGACTTGATTTCTGCATGGTTTGAAGCCAACTCCTTAAGTGCAATACATCCTTGAACTACACCATTTTTCTCTGCACACCAAAAAGTGATGGATGGATGCTTAAGAGCCTCAACATCAAGAGCATGAACACTTTCAGCTGGTGAGGTTGCATACATGTCTCTTAGGTGTTCTTCTAATAACTGCAAAACACCAGTGCCTTCTAAGTTATCTACTCTGATTTCCATATCATTTCCTATCTGGGCCTAACGCTGCGTTAAGGGGTGAATGCCGTATAAACCAAGCTTCCGCAGACCACTTTCACCACCAAAACTCACTGCAAACCAAAAATGCCACGCGGCATGAATCCCTCTTAAACGCCTTGTTATGAGCACGAAGCCAAACGCTCCATAAACACAAATTTTTCGTTTTCAGATGTAACTGAAAAACCATGACGACCATACAAACTAGCAACTCGACTACCTTGTAAATAACACAGTTTCTATACGTTTATTTTCTTTTGAAGCTATCGCAATACACTGTTTCAGTATGCTTGAGCCAATACCTTTACCATGCAATTCTGGAAGCAAGAAAAATCGGCCAAAGTATAGACTGCCACCTTTGTTTTGCAGGAGATAACTACCTGCACGCTTTCCATCAATTTCTATGATTGTTGGTTTTGCCTCGTTCCACTCTGCCAAATGTAACTTCCATTGCAAGCTTTCATCCCAACCGAACACTGACTTTATCACATCAAACTCTGCCAATTTCTTTAATTCAAAGAGAAACTCATAGTCGTCAACTGTAGCTTCTCGCTCTTTATAAAACATTACTACTAAACCATTTTATTGGGGTGCTCATAACGCCCTGCTAAGGGGTGAGCAATGCACTGCAAAAGCTACCGCACACCGCCTGAATCACAAAACTCACCGCATGCTGAAAATGCCACGCATTGCGAATCCCGCTTAAGCAGTTTGTTAGCTTAAATTTCAGCACCTTAGATTTGCTAAGCCCGAGATTAACCTGATTTGGAAAACCGACAAACTACCTGAGCTTTAAAACCCGCATTGACTCAAACTTTGTGACTGTCCATTGACTTTGAAACCTGTAAAGTTTGAGAATTCATTTTCTGAGAAACTCAAAGCGAAAGCAAAACTTCCAAAGCGACTTTGCGCAAAACTGACTAACCTCACGCAATCCCAAAACTCAATTGAGGCAACAGCTCAAAACTCGCATTGACAAACAATGCTGATTTGCCGAGAAACCTAAACGAATTGCCAAAGGAAGAAAGAAAAGACCACAACCAATTGATTTTATTTGTTTTAAGCTAACGCCCTGCTAAGGGGTGAGCAATGCACGGCAAAAGCTACCGCACAATGCTTTAATCACAAAACTCACCGCATGCTGAAAATGCCACGCATTGCGAATCCCGCTTAAGCAGTTTGTTAGCTTAAATTTCAGCACCTTAGATTTGCCAAACCTGAGATTAACCCGATTTGGGAAACCAACAAACCGCTTGAGTTTTAAAACCCTAATTGGTTTAAACTTTGTGGTCTTTCATGCGAATTCAAAACCCAAAAATTTTGACAAATCACTTTCGGAAAACTCAACGCGAAAGCAAAACTGCCAAAGCGAGTTTGCGCCAAACTTGCTAACTCGCACAGCCTCAAAACTCAATTGAGGCAACAGCTAAAATCTTGCATTGATAATGCAATGCTGATTTGCCGAAAAACCTGAACGAACTGCCGATGGAAGAAAGAACAAGCAGCAATCAATTGATTTTTATTGTTTTAAGCTAACGCCGCGTTAAGGGGTGAATGCCGCATAAACCAACCTTCCGCAGACCACTTTCACCACCAAAACCAACTGCATACCAAAAATGCCACGCGGCATGAATCCCGCTTTAACGCTTTGTTATGTTCGCGCTTTTTTCACTTCAGAGTAAAGCCAAAAGGTATGAGTAACGGTCAAAGCAATAAACAAAAGTGGAATAAACAACGAAAATACTGATATCAAAATATACATTTGTGACATCACTAACTTTTCTAAGACCCCTTCGCTGTGGGCCCACCCTGCAGCATGACCATCCGAAAATAAGCCAAACGAGCCATAATAGTAGAGTAAGTACATCAATACAGACTCTTTCCAAAAGCCTCTCTGCATATATTTGACCGAGAAATGAGATACTCCAAACGCTAAAAAGCCAACTAATCCAATAAATATAAAGTCAAAAGGATACTTAATGGCTGTAGTAAGAAAGGCTCCTCCTGAAACCGTTACCGCAATAACGAGACCTAGAAGAAATGTAACAATCGCATTGGTAACTTTGATTTGATCCATATGTACTCCGTACGGAAGGAAGCATTATGAGACAATACGCAATGCTTAGAGCACCAAAATACGTAAAACTCGGTCGACCTCAATGTTTGGCAGCGAGAACATAACGCCCTGTTAAGTAGTGAGGCATGCTATACAAAAGCTTCTGCAATACGCCGTAATCACAAAACCCACTGCAAACCAAAAATGCCACGCATGCCGAATCTGCTTGAACAGTTTGTTATAACTCAAACCCAAATTGGCAGCTGATAGATTTTTCCATTTAGATCCACAACTACCGCTTCGACGTACACCTGATGGTTATCAGCACGATAAACCGATATATAAAATTCTTCGAAGCATTCGATAGGTAAACTGTGAGATTCGCACAACTTAGGTAGCCACTTGCGATAAGCGAGAAACCGTCTTACGTACTCTAGGCGTTAGCTTAAACAGCTCTTCATCTTTAGTCGGAATCCAACTAATTCTCACTAAATCACCTGCCTTAAGATTAGCTAGTTTGAAGATATCATCACGGACAAACCCACCATCGATGTAATTTTCGCCACTAAAAAATGATAGGGTAAAGTTCTTAGCCACACCTTTGATATTCTTCAGTTTCACAATTTCCCCTTGAGTTATAACGCCCTGCTAAGGGGTGAGCAACGCAATACCGAAGCCGCTGCATACCACCTTAACCACTAAATTCAACGCATAGTAAAAATGCCACGCGTTGCGAATCCCTCTTGAGCAGTTTGTTAGTTTGCAAACCCAAAGCGTTGATTTTAAGTCATTTTAAACTTTGCAAACAATAAACTTTATGTGCTTTGATGTACTTGAGTGCATATTTCGGAGCATTCCGATCAGTCATTTCGGGATTATCCGATCACCCATTTCGGTTTAAACCGATCACTGATTCCGCGATTATCCGATCACTTTTAGCCTCACTCCGAAATCGGTGATCGGAATAGCGAAAACCCCGATCGGAATGCCCGAAATCCTTCCTTTTTCTCTTTTAAATCAATAGCTCGCTATTCTTTACTTCTTAAACAAGAACGTAAGGAAGCGACCATGGCCAAAAAGAGAACTCCAATGAACAAAATCAAAGAGGTATTACGCCTTAAGTACGACTGCGGTCTCTCAAATCGCAGCATCGCTTCTTGCCTGAAACTCGGCCCGTCCACCATATCGGAACTCCTTACTCGCTTTAAACAAAGCCCACTTGGTTGGCCTCTGCCTGAAAGTTGCAGCGATGCTGATCTCACGCAAGCGCTGTATCACGGTAAGAAAGCCAGTCGCGATAAAGTCATGCCAGACTTCACGCAATACGCAGTCGAACTCAGACGTAAAGGCATGACGAAGATGTTGCTCTGGCAGGAATATCATGAGCAATATCAAGAGAAAGCTTACGCTTACACTCAGTTCTGCGAGCACTTCACTCGCTGGCTCAAAACCCAAAAGCGCAGCATGCGCCAGCTTCATGTTGCGGGTGATAAGCTGTTTATCGATTACTGTGGCCCTCGGCTTCAGGTGGTGAACCCTGACACAGGCGAAGTGCGCGAAGCCGAAGTGTTCGTGGCGACCTTAGGTGCGTCCAACTACACCTATGTGGAAGCCTTCCCCAGCCAAGGAAAGTCTTACTGGCTAGAGGCGCATGCCAATGCGTTCGAGCACTTCGGTGGCGTCCCCCATCTCTTGGTTTCCCGACAATCTGCGTAGCGCGGTCAGTAAAGCGAATCGCTATGAGCCAAGACTGAACGACAGCTATCAGAAACTGGCCAATCACTATCAAACCGCCGTGATGCCTGCTCGCCCTTACAAACCGAAAGACAAAGCCAAGGCGGAGAATGCGGTGCTCCTCGTCGAACGCTGGATCATGATGCGGCTTCGCCACCAAACCTTCTATACCTTCAAAGAGCTGAATCTCGCTATCCGAGCGCTGATGGATGAGTTAAACCAACGTGAGATGAAACAGTATGGAGCGAGTCGCAAAGCCTTGTTCGAGAAGCTCGATAAACCTGCATTAAAGCCGCTACCCAAGCAGCGATACCTCTATACCGAAACGAGACAAGCCAAGGTTGGGCCTGACTATCACGTCGAATATCGCCGTCACTACTACTCGGTTCCCCATCAACTGGTTGGCCACCACGTCGAGCTGGAAGCCTCCAACCGTCTGGTGCAGATCTACCATCAAGGTAACTTGGTCGCCCAGCATCCACGCAGCCAAAGAGAGCGCGGAAACAGCACTCAACCAGAGCATATGCCGAGTCATCATCAACATCAAAAGTGGTCGCCTGGACGCTTGCTCAACTGGGGAGCCAATATCGGCCCTGCCACCCGAGAAGTCGTCAATAAGATGCTGAACGCCAAACCTCATCCAGAGCAGGCCTATCGTTCCTGTCTTGGGCTGCTCAATCTGAGTAAAGCCCATGGTGAATCACGCCTAGAGCAAGCCTGTAAAGATGCGCTGATGCTGACAAAACCGAACTACACCTTCATCAATAATCTGCTGAAAAACAATCGCGAGGGGCAACTGAGTAAAGATAAAGCGAATACACCAAACCTTGTTCACAGCAATGTTCGTGGCCCGAACTGTTATCACTAGGAGAAAGGATATGAACACATGTCACCGCCGATGTAAAACTGACCCACTAACGCCGATTTAAAATTGACCCACCTGAGTCAAACTATCCGTTCGTAACATGAACAAAGCGGCGGATTATGATCAATCAGGAGCAACTAGTGGAAATACACGTTTTACATCAGCAAGGGCGAAGCATCCGCCGCATCGCAAAGGATATGGGTATCTCAAGGAATACCGTTCGCACTTATCTTCGAAGCAAAGACAAGGCGCCTGTGTATCCCGAGCGTCAGTCTCGAGCAACCAAGCTACAGCCTTACCATGACTACTTGCGTACTCGGATTGAAGCCGCAAAACCTTATTGGATACCCGCAACCGTCTTACTGCGTGAGTTGAAATCTCTCGGTTACGAGGGCGGTATAACGATGCTCAAAGAGCACATCAAACAGTACAAACCTAGTGCGCCTGTCGATCCTGTGGTTCGATTCGAGACATTGCCAGGTGAGCAGATGCAAGTCGACTTCACGACTATCACTCATTACGGTGTACGTGTTAAAGCCTTCGTGGCAACGCTGGGTTATAGCAGAGCGACGTTCGTTCGCTTTAGTGAACGAGAGCGACAAGAAGACTGGATAGAAGGGCTTGAAGAAGCGTTTGAATACTTCGGTGGTGTACCCAAAGAAGTTCTGTTCGATAATGCAAAAGCCATCATGATAGAGCGTGATGCTTACGGTGAAGGTGAACACCGCTGGAATACAGCACTGCTCACCGCGGCCAAGAGATACAACTTTAAACCAAGAGCCTGTCGCCCATATCGCGCAAAGACTAAGGGAAAAGTGGAACGATTTAACGCCTACTTGAAGAATAGCTTCGTCACTCCGCTTGCGGCGACGCTCAAGCAACATGGACTTAAAATCACCGCTGATGTTCTTAATGGACATATCGGCGCATGGCTAGAAACCGTTGCTCATCAACGAACTCATGGTACGACAGGTGCAAAGCCTCAGGTTCTCTTAGACGAAGAGCGATTTACACTTCAGCCGCTACCATCGCCGACACGCTCAGCCACGCCATTAACAATCAGCGATAGTGCGATGCCACTTGAAAGCTTCCAGCACCCTCTCTCAACCTATGATGCGTTGTTGGAGGTGCGAGTATGAACCTTCAAATGAATCGCATTGAAGCTGCCTGTGCTGCGCTGAAGTTACAAGCTATCGGTCAGGAATGGCCAAGTCTGGCAGAAGTCGCCAACAGCCGTGAACTGAGCCTAGCCGATTACTTAGAGTCACTTCTGAACGCAGAGTTGGAAGTGAGAGCAGAGCGCACAAGAGCCACGCTGACTAAGTTCGCCAGCTTCCCAATGGAAAAAACGTTCGATGATTATGACTTCAAGTTCGCAACGGGTGCGCCGAGAAAACAGCTCAAAGAACTAACAGGGCTGGCGTTCATAGAGCGAAAGGAAAACGTGGTGTTACTCGGGCCAAGTGGCGTCGGTAAGAGTCATCTTGCAGTGAGTCTTGGTCAACTCGCTGTCCAAAAAGGTTTAAAAACGCGCTTCATCACGGCAGCAGACTTGATGCTTCAACTCTCTACTGCGAAAGCTCAAGGTAAACTAGAAAATTACTTGAGGCGCAGTGTACTTGCTCCCAAACTGCTTATCGTCGATGAAATCGGGTATCTACCGTTCGGCAGAGAAGAGGCCAACTTGTTCTTTAACGTCATCGCTAAACGTTATGAGCAAGGCAGTATTATCGTGACCAGTAACTTGCCGTTCTCTCAATGGTCAAATGCGTTCGCCGACGATACGACACTAACGGCAGCACTACTTGATAGACTTCTTCATCACTCGCACATCGTACAAATCAGTGGAGAAAGCTACCGATTACGAGGGAAGAAGGCGGCTGGAACCATACCAGCGGCTCTCGAAAGTCTATCTGAAGGTAAAGGTTAATTACGTGGGTGGGTCAATTTTACTTCGGCGATAACGTCGATAAGTGGGTCAATTTTGAACTGGCGTTGACACCAGCGAGTGAAGTGCTCGCAGAACTGAGTGTAAGCGTAAGCTTTCTCTTGATATTGCTCATGATATTCCTGCCAGAGCAACATCTTCGTCATGCCTTTACGTCTGAGTTTCGACTGCGTATTGCGTGAAGTCTGGCATGACTTTATCGCGACTGGCTTTCTTACCGTGATACAGCGCTTGCGTGAGATCAGCATCGCTGCAACTTTCAGGCAGAGGCCAACCAAGTGGGCTTTGTTTAAAGCGAGTAAGGAGTTCCGATATGGTGGACGGGCCGAGTTTCAGGCAAGAAGCGATGCTGCGATTTGAGAGACCGCAGTCGTACTTAAGGCGTAATACCTCTTTGATTTTGTTCATTGGAGTTCTCTTTTTGGCCATGGTCGCTTCCTTACGTTCTTGTTTAAGAAGTAAAGAATAGCGAGCTATTGATTTAAAAGAGAAAAAGGTAGGATTTCGGGCATTCCGATCGGGGTTTTCGCTATTCCGATCACCGATTTCGGAGTGAGGCTAAAAGTGATCGGATAATCGCGGAATCAGTGATCGGTTTAAACCGAAATGGGTGATCGGATACGAAATGACTGATCGGAATGCTCCGATATATGCAGAATCCTGCTTGCTTTGGAAAAAGCTCAAATTTTTGGGTATATAAAACTGACAAGCCTGCCTATCTGCTGTAGTTGGCTGTTCCCAAGCTCCGCATAAATCCTTGTCATTCTCTTTTGTTCGAGTGAATTGCTTACATTTCCCACAACGTTCCATTGAAGCCAGTTCCAAGTTATTTCAATTTAAACTCGACAATAACGTTGTTAGAAACCTTGTAATTTGATTAAGCCCAAATTTAACGAAAATTGTTAATTACTGAGTAAATTACGACAAGGGCATAACGCCCGCCTAAGGGGCTGACAACGCATTACCACAAAACTCAAACACAACAACTGCAACCACTGCGGCTCAATGGGACTGGAAACGCCACGCGTTGACAGTCCCTCTTGAGGCGTTTGTTATGCTTAAGCTTCAACACTTTACATTTGAACTAACTCAAGAATAACTCACTGAAATCATTGACCAAACTTCGAATTATCTCGAATTAGAACTGGCTCAACTTTTACCTATGAGCTGACCAATGCAGGCTTTCACTTAGCAACCACGAAAACCGCATGAACATCACCGTCACGTAAGGCTTTCAAGAACCTTACTTAGGTACTTTTCGTCCATTGCGCAGTTCATCCGTTTACGTTTGATACCACCTTTAAACGTGGTTTCGCTCTTTAATAGGTTCAAACATATCTGCCTGATCCTTGCAAAAGCTTCTGCTCGATCGTCCGCTCTAATACGCGAATTGTCCTCACAAAATGCGGTATCAAGTGACCAATGCATGACCTCTACACCCCAGTGAGAACGAGTCGCTTCAAGTAACGTTTGAGCTTCCAATTCTTTAGAGCATATGTAGTAACGAATACTCACATCTTGCTCTGTTGCTACTGCCGATTCTTGTCGAATTGAAGCCACGATGCCCATTGATTTTAGCCCTGGCCATTCATGTTCAATATCACCCAAAACCGACAAATCGCGATTCACTAAAGCCACTCTCGTTTCTATTCTTCCGTGACTTTTTTCTTGAGTACTATAAGAACTACCGTCGAAGTCTTGAAGCATGTCCATTCGAAAATAATCATCAAAGGCTTGCTCAAGCATTCCCTGATTACCTTTGACCGCCAATAAATAATCCGCTTCTTTATCAAGGATTTTCTGCACTATTTTCTTTTGGCAGCCCATTGCATCAATCGTAATCAAGCAGCCTTTGACATCTAGCAAGTCAAGTAGCTTGGGGATCGCGGTAATCTCGTTACTCTTAGAATCAACCTTCTGTTGCCCAATGCTCATTCCATTTGCTGTAGCAAAAGCGTTCACCGTATGGATCGTTCCTTTGCCTTTCGAGCGGTCATAAGAGCCGCGTAATGTTTTACCGTCGATGGCAATAACTTCACCATCCGTCAGTGTATGGCAGTCCTTCATCCAGGCAATGAAACTTCTTTGCAAAGCTACAGGATTAATCATACCCATCACACGAGACAGCGTATCCGCAGAAGGAATTCCAGCTTCAAAGTGACCATATCGTTTCAGGAAATCTAAGCGAGCATGACCAAAATCGATAATGCCATCCCAGCCATCATGACCCGACAAAACACCACAAATTGTCAGCAAAATAATGTCTGATAATTTGTGTTCTACTTTGCTTTCTTGTCGATAGTCTTTAATGATTTGGAAATGCATAAATGGGGTGATTAACTCGCTCATATTTAGGCTCCTATATTGTCTAGGAGCTATTACAAAACAACAGAAATGATCTTCAAGGTGATCTTAAATTTCATCGGGTTACATCTAAAAACTGAGATTAATGAAGCATTGGCAACTCATTCTAAGCATCACCGCAGCCCTTATATATCAACGACCTTCATGCGGTTTCCCTGACTTAGCAACTAGGTCAATGTGGAGACCCTCTCCGACAAACCAACTCACCACGCATGGGCACGACAACTCAATGAGGCAATGACACTGAAATTTACAGCGACAAACAGATTGCCGTTTCATTAAGCAGCGCAAAACAATACTTAATTGCCGACAGACTTTAAGCCTGTAAGTAAAGGCACCAAACTGTTCAAAGCGACTTGAGCCCACAATGCTAACCTCACGCAGACTCAACAACACAATGAGGCAATCACTGCGATTTTTCAGCACCAGATACATTGCCACTTCATTAGGCAGCGAAAAACAATATTGAATTGCCGACAAAACATGAACGAAATGCCAAAGGAATCGACAACCACAAACTACTGATTTTTATGGATTAAGCATAACGCCGCGTTAAGGGGTGAGTGCCGCATAAACCAAGTTTCCGCACACCACTTTCACCACAAAAATCACCGCAAACCAAAAATGCCACGCGGCATGAATCCCGCTTAAACGCCTTGTTATGTAACAATTTTACACGTATTGATAGACATGGTCTGCGTACAAATGACCACCGATTTCATAAGCTTGAGGCACTATCCTATCGAGCACAAAACCCACTTTTGTAAGTACCTTTTCGGAACCAATGTTACCCTCAGTGACAACTGCACTGTATTTATCGATGCCAAACTCTGACATTGAATAATTTATGAGAGCTTGTAGTGACTCTGTACCATACCCGAGTCCATGATATTCGGGCAAAAACATAAACCCAACTTCAGCAACAGAATCGTTAACACAAAAACCTGTTATACCTACTGCTTTGTCCGTTTTGGACTCGGCAACAACTAAACATAGCCAATGCTTCGACTTTACAAACCAAGGTGCTAATCGAGATTTAAATTTACTCTCAATTTCTGACTTTGGCAGTTCATCAAAACAAAGTGAAATAACACTAGGATTCGTATGGAGTTGCAGAAATAAAGGCCAGTCATTTTCCGATAATGGCTTCATCCGCAGCCTTTCAGATACTACTTCCATTTAGCTGAACCCTCCTTGTTACATAACGCTGCGTTAAGGGGTGAGTGCCGCATAAACTAAGCTTCTGCAGACCACTTTCACCACCAAAACCAACCGCATACCAAAAATGCCACGCGGCATGAATCCCTCTTGAACGCCTTGTTATATTTTTTCTAGCTTAAAGTTGTTTTGAGACTTCTTCATGTCATAAAAAGTAACATTTTTTGATTCCATGATTTTTCTAATATTACTCTTATTTTTTTTGTTCATTTTGCAGCCAAAGTAAATTTCTTTTATTGAACCATCAGGAAGAGAAAAACATATTCCCTTAGCTTGTGGGTCGTCTAAATGCAACATTAGACGAACTTCTTCCTCATATTTCCAATCTATGTACTTTTGGGTTAGTAACCTTTGCCACTCCTTATTTACAGCTCCTTCTCTATGCGAGTATAAAAAAGACTCATGATCAATCTCTAGGAAACTTTCACTATAATTTACATCAGATAAAATATGGCTATCTTCTAATTCTGGGTAATCAATCGCAATACAAAATCCCTTATGGGAGTCTGCATAATGAGACCACATAAGAATACTATCCATGTTCTTTGAGAAGCAGCAGACTGCTTTTGACTGGGTGTAATTCTTAAAGAGTTCTGTAATATTATTATTACTAAATTCTATTGTTAATAGAGAATCAAAAGGGTCATTAAATTCAGTCGGCTTGGAAGCCCATAGTTCATAATTTAATAAGCTCGATAGAGAATTTTCATTATAAGCGAAGTACTTGTATAACATTTTTCACCTTTTCAAAAATATAACGCCCTGCTAAGGGGTGAGCAATGCACTGCCAAAGCTACCGCACACCGACTTAATCACAAAACTCACCGCATGCTGAAAATGCCACGCATTGCGAATCCCACTTAAGCAGTTTGTTAGCTTAAATTTCAGCACCTTAGATTTACTAAACCCAAGATTAACCTGATTTGGAAAACCGACAAACTACCTGAGCTTTAAAACCCGCATTGACTCAAACTTTGTGACCGTTCATTTGCTTTGAAACCAGTAAATTTTGAGAATTCATTTTCGGAGAACTCAAAGCGAACACAAAACTGCCAAAGCGACTTTGCGCCAAACTGGCTAACCTCGCGCAACCCCAAAACTCCATTGAGGCAACCGCTCAAAACTTGCGCTGGCAAACAATGCTGATTTGCCGAGAAACCTGAGCGAATAGCCAAAGGAAGAAAGAAAAAACCACAACCAGTTGATTTTTATCGTTTTAAGCTAACGCCCTGCTAAGGGGTGAGCAATGCACTACAAAAGCTACCGCACACCAACTTAATCACAAAACTCACCGCATGCTAAAAATGCCACGCATTGCGAATCCCTCTTAAGCAGTTTGTTATGTTTTGGCCAACCTTAAACGCTTAATCAGCTGTTTCATCGGCATTTCCAAAGTCAAAACGCCTTTAGAAACGACTGAGCTCGCGAAAGCCAACTGAAAAATATTGCTCCTTGGCAGCATTATTTTCAAAAACACAACAACGCACTTTTTGAACCATAGGCAATGCGCTTGTTTTTAATAGACTCGATTTTAACAAACGATAACCTGCTAATCTGTTTTGATACCCTTGAGCCACTTGCAATGAGTCAATAAAGTGAACATCTTCATTTTGATGGTACGCGATGAATCCAGAGATATGATCTCGCTTTACTTCAACAATAACAGACTTACTTTTATAGTGACGTATGATCGATTCTCGATCCCACTTCAACCCAAGTTCAATCTGCATATTGAGCATATTATCTTCAATAAGTTCGTATATTTTATTCCAATCCGAATCAATCACATCACGTAAGCTCATCATTTCCCTGTAAAAACATAACGCTGCGTTAAGGGGTGAATGCCGCATAAACCAACTTTCCGCAGAACACTTTCACCACTAAAACCAACCGCATACCAAAAATGCCACGCGGCATGAATCCCGCTTAAACGCCTTGTTATGTTTAAGGCTCAAAGGGTTGAGTTTTACGATACCAAGAGCTTAACTCGACTTAACTTTGAAAACCAAAACCAGACGCTAAAAAGCTGAATTAACTCATAAATTTGATTCTAATGATTTCGAGTTTTAGCGTGAGAAACCGAAAACTAGAGCTCAAACTTTGAAACTAAGACGCTTTATTCGACTCACAAACGCACTGAGCTTTAATGAGGCAACTCTCAGAATTTTTAGCGCCCACGAATTGGAGTCCAGAAAACAGCGACCACCGAAAGCCAGCTTGCCGACAAGGCCAAAATTAGAAAGCAAAAAAATCTGCAACCAACTGATTTTACGTGACTAAACATAACGCCCTGCTAAGGGGTGAGCAATGCACTGCAAAAGCTACCGCACACCGACTTAATCACAAAACTCACCGCATGCTAAAAATGCCACGCATTGCGAATCCCACTTAAGCAGTTTGTTAGCTTAAATTTCAGCACCTGAGATTTACTAAGCCTGAGATTAAACCGATTTGGAACACCAACAAACCACTTGAGTTTTGAAACCCGAATTAGCTCAAACTTTGTGGCCGTTCATTTGCTTTGAAAACCAATAATTTTTGACAACACATGTTCGCCAAACTCAAAGCGAAAGCAAAACTTCCAAAGCGACTTTGCGCCAAACTGACTGACCTCATGCAATCTCAAAGCTCAATTGAGGCAACAGCTCGAAACTCACGTTGACAAACAATGCTGATTTGCCGAAAAACCTGAACAAATTGCCCAAGGAAGAAAGAAAAGACCACAAACAACTGATTTTCATTGTTTTAAGCTAACGCCCTGCTAAGGGGTGAGCAATGCACTACGAAAGCTACCGCAAACCACCTTAATCACAAAACTCACCGCATGCTGAAAATGCCACGCATTGCGAATCCCTCTTAAGCAGTTTGTTAGCTTAAATTTCAGCACCTTAGATTTACCAAAACTGAGATTAACCCGATTTGGGAAACCGACAAACCACTTGAGCTTTAAAACCCGAATTGACTCAAACTTTGTGGCCGTTCATTTGCTTTAAAAACCAGTAAATTCTGAAAACTCGTTTTCGCAAAACTCAAAGCGAAAGCGACACTTCCAAAACGACTTTTCGGCAAAATGGCTCACCTCGCGCAATCCCAAAACTCAATTGAGGCAGCAACTCAAAACTCACGTTGACAAACAATGCTGATTTGCCGAAAAACCTGAACAAATTGCCAAAGGAAGAAAGAAAAGACCACAAACAACTGATTTTTATTGTTTTAAGCTAACGCCCGCCTAAGGGGCTGGCAACGCATAACACAAAACTCAAACACAACAACCGTAACCACCGCGGCTCAATGGGACTGGAAACGCCACGCGTTGACAGTCACTCTTGAGGCGTTTGTTAGCTGTATGGCTCGATTTCCATTCCCAACTGAATTAAGTAAGCTTTCATAAATTTCATTCTCTTTTCAGCCTCTACCTTTGCTGACGCTGTATGCATTATTTCAGGCAATTTAAATAGCTTCGTGTAGAAATGATCTACCGTATTCACTCGATCATTCGGCTCACGTGTACCGCAAAAGGGGTCAGTTGCATCATATAAACCCACGCCTAAATTTGTGCTCACCTGAATGCAACGAGCAATCCCAATTGCACCTAGAGCATCGAGTCTATCAGCGTCCTGTACGATCTTTGCTTCAAGCGTATCAGGTTGAACATTAGCGCTAAAACTATGAGCAATAATTGCGTGCTTTATAGCGTCGTGATATTCCTTCGGATAACCAATCTCATTAAGAAACTCCAGTGCCTTATCTGCTGCAATACGAGAGCTTTCAGCTTTGTTAGGATGACTCTTGGGAAATGAAAAACAATCGTGGAGATATGCTGCAGGTAAAACAACCTCAAGCATCGCACCTTCAATTTTGCTCAGCAGTTTGGCCGTTTTGACAACACGAAATACATGGTTTAAGTCATGCGCCAAATCTTGCTCCATTTCAGACTCGACGAAAGTGACAAATTGAGTCTCATAGTTTTCTACCACATTACTTCCTTGTTCATCGTATACAGCTAACGCCTGCCTAAGGGGCTGGCAACGCATTACCACTAAACTCAAACACAACAACTGCAACCACCGCGGCTCATTGGGACTGGAAACGCCACGCGTTGACAGTCCCTCTTGAGGCGTTTGTTATACAAAACTATTTTTTAAAGTACAGAGTCTTTAATACAGTATGTTACGCTCATGTCGGCAATTGCATAACAAGTCAGATTGCTCTTGTCGGTCGGAGGTGAACTGGTGACACCTTTACTACCATTTACATTAATTACCTGTGTCTGGCTATCGTCGCGCATAAAAATCCTACCACCATTTTCCAATGTTACATTTACTAGGTATTCGCTCATATTTGCGCATATTGCAATTTCACACGACTCAAAACTTTCTTTATCACTATCAATCACTAGGCATTGCGAGCTTACTTCATCGCAACCTGCCCAAGATTTTGAACTCATAATGATCAAAATTAAGAGGCTATAAATATATTTCACAGAGAGTACCTCACTGTTTTGTATAACGCCCGCCTAAGGGGCTGGCAACGCATTACCACTAAACTCAAACACAACAACCGTCACCACCGTGGCTCAATGGGACTGGAAACGCCGCGCGTTGACAGTCCCTCTTGAGGCGTTTGTTATGCAGTTGGTTGCCTAGGGAAAAATCATGAACATTCCCGTAAATAAAGGCTTCCCAATACCTTCAAAAGGTACTCTGGATCCATCGCGCACATCGCTCTTTTGTGTTTAATGCTCGCTTTTAGTGTCGTTTCACTTTTTAGCATGTTTAAGCACATTTGTCTGATCCTAGCGAAATTCTCTGCTCGTTCTTCCGCTCGTTTGCGGCAAGCATCTTCACCAAATTCTGTATCCAACATCCAATGCATCGACTCCACTAACCAGTGCGACCGTGAAGCATTTAACAATTCTTTAGCACTGAGCACTTTCGAACTAATATAATATCGAACCGTTACATCTGACTCTTGAGCCACGGCTGATTCTTGACGAATAGATACCACAATTCCCATCGTTTTGAGCCCTGGCCAATCAAATTCAAGATCGCCCAAAACACTTAAATCTTCATTCACTAAGGCCAATCGTGTTTCTTGTCGGCCTCGCGATTTTTCTTGAGTACTGTAAGAATCACCGTCATGTTTTTGCAGCATGCTCATATTAAAATAATTGTTAAAAGCTTCCTCAAGTCTGCCTTGGTTTCCTTTCACCGCCAACAAGTAATCAGCGTTCTTTTCAAGGATTTTTTGCGCGATTTTCTTTTGGCAACCCATCGCATCAATCGTCACTAAACAGCCAGATATATCAAGTAGTTGCAGCAATTCAGGAATAGCGGTTATCTCATTGGATTTCTCGTATACTTTATGTTGTCCGAGGCACACGCCATTCTCTGTAGCAAACGCATTAACCATATGAATAGCACCAAGCCCTCGGGAATCATCATAAGAGCCTCGAACGGTTTTACCGTCTATCGCTATCACTTCACCGTCAGTGAGTTCACAGCAGGATTTCATCCATTCGATAAAACACTTTTGTAAGCGTGTCGAATTAATCATCCCCATCACTCTAGCTATGGTGATGGCAGAGGGAACACCATGACTAAAATCACCAAAGCGTTTGAGAAAATCTAACCACCTTGTGCCGTAAAGATGAATGGCTTTCCAATCATCTTGACCGGCAAGTACCGCGCAAATTGTTAACAAAATGATATCAGTTAACTTGTGCTCGACTTTACCTTTTTGGCGGTAATCTGGGATGGCATCGAAATGCATAAATGGGTGCTGGTTACTCATCGTTTGACCTCCAATCTGCCTATGGAGGTATTAGAAAACACTGAAAATTATCGTCAAACTGATCATCGGTTAATTGTTTGTTGTGTGACGTTGTTATCCATTAGAACAAGAAAATGATCGACTTACTATGCCACAAACCCTTTAAACACGGGCATGTTCATGATTTTTCCCTGGTTGGTTGCCCTAAATGCCGCTATTTTACGGTAAAACCAAACTATCACTTGGTGGCAACTGTCTTTGTTGAGACAATCCTCACCGTTATTTCTACATCAACGGACAACTATGAAACTCTTAGTTCGCAACCTTGCTCGTACCACAACTGAGCACGACATTCGTAAACTGTTTTCTGAACACGGCTCTGTTACCGAATGCACTCTCGTTTTAGATCAAGAAACCGGTCTATCGAAAGGCTTTGCTTTCGTCGAAATGCCAGAGGCTTCAGAAGCAAAAACGGCAATTGCAGCACTGAATATGACAAGCGTTGCCAAAAGCAAGATCCGAGTCAAAGCTGCTCAATAAAGCAAATTCTAAAGCCAGCTGAAAATGCTGGTTTTTTATTGCCCAAAAACTGCATAACGCCCGCCTAAGGGGCTGGCAACGCATGACCACCAAACTCAAACACAACAACTGCAACTACCGCGGCTCAATAGGACTGGAAACGCCACGCGTTGACAGTCCCTCTTGAGGCGTTTGTTAGTTGCACAATGCACACTGAATTTTTTGTTTATTTTCAGTGATATATTCTATGTCATTCAGATAAGCTTGAAGATGACCTTGCTCTATGTTTTCAGCAAAGGATTCATTGCCATTTTCGGCTTCACTACGCATGAAAGATACTAAAGCCTGTAATCGCTGAACCATAGCATCGGCTAATTGCTCTCTTTCTGATTCAGTTGTGCCGTAACTGTCACAGAACAACTTAGCTCTAACCACCTGCTCTGAGATTGTCCCTAGCTTATCATTGCTATCAGTTTTGAAAGGAGACCAACAATAAACTGAATATGCAAGATCCCATATTCTAGGTGCTGGGTGCGCTGTATCGAAGTCAAACACACCAACAACTGTATTTTCTAATAGGGCAACATTGTATGGGGTAAAGTCACCATGACAGATAACCTCAAATGGTTCTCTCGGGTCTAACATCCATCGGTGTGCATTGACATCGAGTTGCTCCAAGAGTGAAGCTGTTGAGTCATGTATTTTTCGTAGTAATTTACCCGCTGACATGAGTGCATCATTTGTTGCGATTGCGCCAACTAGCGGATAATTGTAGGTATTACCTGCGACAAAACTTAAGATTTCTTGGTTTTGATTAACCACTAGAAACCTGGGGATTTCGTCTACCTTTGCTCGCTCAAGATGCTTCAAAATAAGATGAATTTATCAGTTTTCTTTGTTCTGGAGTAACAACTTTCTCAGTGCTCGCCAACTCTATGACCAGTGCATCAATCAATGATAGATCTAAAAAAGGCAAGCCAGAATACTGCTCTTTTAATGGTTCTTGGTATTCTATTATTAATGTATTAAACCAATTTTCGAGCGAATCTGATATATACTCAAATTCATTATAGAAAGCTGCTTCTACTCTATTTGCTCTCTGCTTATTGTTTCTGTCGGTAAAAAGATAACTAAAAAGTGCACCAACTACAGCTCCAACCAGCGCGCTAACAATTGCAATAAACCATTCCATTCACCAATTACTCCATAAGTTAATAAGCAGCATAACGCCCTGTTAAGTAGTGAGGCATGCACTACGAAAGCTTCCGCAACACTACGTCATCACTAAAACTTACGCAAACCAAAATGCCACGCATGCCGAATCTGCTTGAACAGTTTGTTAGCTTAAATTTCAGCATCTTAGATTAACCAAATCCGAGATTAACCTGATTTGGGAAGCCGGCAAACTGCCTAAGTTTTAAAACCCGAATTGACTCAAACTTTGTGGCCGTTCATTTGCTTTGAAAACCAATAAATTTTGACAACACATGTTCGCCAAACTCAAAGCGAAAGCAACACTTCCAAAGCGACTTTGCGCCAAACTGACTGACCTCGTGCAATCTCAAAGCTCAATTGAGGCAACAGCTCGAAACTCACGTTGACAAACAATGCTGATTTGCCGAAAAACCTGAACAAATTGCCAAAGGAAGAAAGAAAAGACCACAAACAACTGATTTTTATTGTTTTAAGCTAACGCCGCGTTAAGGGGTGAGTGCCGCACAAACCAACTTTCCGTAGACCACTTTCACCACAAAAATCACTGCATACCAAAAATGCCACGCGGCACGAATCCCTCTTTAACGCTTTGTTATGTTTATTTAGCCTAAGATTTCAAACAGTTAAATGCTTCAGCGACTGTTTCAAACTCAAACAAACTTCCGCTAAACAGAACTCATGACGTTGAATCAATCTAGACACTTCCTCTGCTGAAATCTGGATTGAGTTTCCAATCAAGTTAACTACTGAGCCATCTGAAACAATTGAATAGACAAAACCTTCAGAATCAATGACTCGATCGCTTGGACTAACGATCAAATCCACACACTCGCAATTCAAATCAGCTTCAGAAACCCAAATAAACAAGCTCATCATCACCATCTAATTTCAGAATACAAGGCCAATTGACCATGAACTTCTCCGATAAACATAACGCCGCATTAAGGTGTGAGCAACGTTTGGCTATACTTGAGCAAAGCGAAAGCGCCAAGCGTTGCGAATCACTCTTAAATGCTTTGTTAAATGGCTTGAACTACTTATCATTCGCTGATTGCTTCAATGATTGAAGCTCAATTACAACAAATAGACACATCCCTCCAAAAATCAATATAAAGAACAAAAAACCCAACTTAATATATATAGACTTCTTAAGTTCTATGTTTTTAGGAGAAAGTATCGTTAGTTTCTTTCCTTTTAACTTGGGGTATTTCTCATAAATCGAACTAATGTAATTATCTCTATAATCAGAGTCGGGGATCAATTTAAAGTACTTAACATCAGAAAAGTCATAACTATTCACATGTTGCCTTGACATATGCCTTAGGGCGTGAATGGAAGAATTCAGCATTGTCTCGCTTGAATTTGCTTTAATATCCTGACTAAAAGGAAATACAGCCCAGACTGTCATACTTATATTTAAAGGAACTGAGACGTGATTTGAAATTGAAATTATAGAACCACCCCTAGCAGATCTACTGTTAAGGCTAATTTTATCAATAATCTTGCTCCTCATGACATTGTAGTTCTTTAAAGTTATGTTTCCTTGGTGTGAACTTGAATTCAGACTATAGGGATCATTGTATGATTTAACTTCATTTGAACAACAACGAGGTAGGTCTTGTACCATTGTGATTAACATAGAAAGATAAAAAACCATGATGATAAGAACTAATGAACGACTAAAATTACCTTTATATGTAAGTATCCCTAACGGTTTTACCATCACGATACAAAGAGCTGCTGACAATAAAAACGGAAAACTGGATAAGTAAAAGTAGCGATTAGCCAAAGTGCTAAGCTGCTCACCAAACAACCAATTCATTAGTATTAAACTACTAAGGGTAAAAAAAACCAGTTTTACAAATGGTATATAGATAGCTTTAGTTTTCTCCGAAAAATTATCCACTTGTACTCCTTTACTATTCTTGTGATACCAAAGCTAAATGCCATTTAACGCCCGCTTAAGGGGCAGCCAACGCCACTACTAACTTACCGTATAACACCGTAATCACAAAAACCAACGCATAGTAAAAATGCCGCGCGTTGGCTGTCCCTCTTGAAGCGTTTGTTATATTCGTAGCCTATTGATTAAAAAGTTGTTCTACCGTTTTCATCGGTAAGAACATACGAATACGCTCATTATGTTCGCACAATACTTCAAAGCCGAACTTCGTATAGAACGCTTGAGCGGAATCTGTCAGACAATCCACAACTATTGCGTATACTCTCATGTGATGATTCACTTCCCACAAGTACTTCAGCGCACGGATTAGACTGACCTTTCCAAGTCCAGAACCGTGAAATTCTTTGTGCACAGCTAACTGAGCCAACAGAAAAACAGGGATTGGATACCTCGGTAGTTTCTTTGCTAATTGTGCCGGTAATGTTTCTCGGCTGATTGAGCTCGGTGCAACACTATAAAAGGCACAAATAGCGAATTTTTGATTTAACAGTGGGTGAGCACTAGGTAAAACCATTGTTCGGCTAATACCTGCTTGCATGTGCTTTGCAGCTTGAGTTTTGATAAATGTGTTTAGCTCTTGCTCACCACAGTCAAATGAGTCGCGGTCATGCTTTGATTTACTAAGTTCTACAAACTCTTTGCCCCAACTCACTTGATACCGCTCTTCTCTGTAAATTTAACAGCTTCAAGCAAAGCTTGATTCGGTGCTTTTACTTTATTACACGCAGCCATAAACTCGTCAAAAACACTGTCTTTAACCATAATACTTTCATGCTCCTCAATAACATGAGTCGCATCTTCGTCCATAAGTCTCACCACATATTCAGTGAGACTTTTTAAACCAAGTAAAGCCGATGCCTTTTCGGCTTTTGCCTTGATCTCT
This sequence comes from Vibrio cidicii, assembly GCF_009763805.1. Classification (NCBI taxonomy): domain Bacteria; kingdom Pseudomonadati; phylum Pseudomonadota; class Gammaproteobacteria; order Vibrionales; family Vibrionaceae; genus Vibrio; species Vibrio cidicii. The sequence continues at coordinate 1,192,875 of NZ_CP046804.1, forward strand.
TCATCAAGGCGGATATCTAAACGTGCCGTTGCCATAACCCCTCCTGCGTACGGATACATTCCGTCAGTTGAGCGATTATAGGCCAAACTTAAAGCACATTCAATTCGTACGGAAAGTTTACGGGGCGAGGGAGAATATAACGCCCTGTTAAGTAGTGAGGCAGGCACTACAAAGGCTTCCGTAACACTACGTAATCACTAAAACCAACGCAAACCAAAAATGCCACGCATGCCGAATCTACTTGAACAGTTTGTTAGCCTTATGAGGTCGAGTTTTCTGTCGATACCACAGCAATCTTTACACCAAAGCTAGATATACTCGGTAAGGTCGCATTGTGATGCGCTCGAATTTGTTCACCTGACAAATGCGATTTGTTTTGAGTTGTATGAGCATCTGATATTAGCTCCACTGAATAGCCCAATCCAGCCGCTCGACGCACGGTTGTATCAACGCAGAACTCTGTTGCGTAACCGCAAACGTAAAGATGCTCAATGCTGAGCTCTTGCAGTAGAGACTCCAAGTTGGTGCGTAAAAATGAATCTGGTGTTGTTTTACGAACAAAATAGTCATCACTTTCAACGTGTAATGATGACTGCAGTTTCCAACCTTCACTACCATGTTCGATTGGTGTACCCGCTTGTTCATGCTGAATAAAGATGATAGGGATATCTTTTTGGCGTGCCCAATCTGTGATTGTATTGATACGAGTTAATACCTCATTTCTTTCAAACGGTTGAGGTGTTGGGTCGAACAAAATGCTTTGCACATCAATAACAAGAACTGCTGATTTCATAAAGTTTCCTTTTAATAAGGCTAACGCCCTGCTAAGGGGTGAGCAATGCACTGCAAAAGCTACCGCACACCGCCTGAATCACAAAACTCACCGCATGCTGAAAATGCCACGCATTGCGAATCCCGCTTAAGCAGTTTGTTAGCTTAAATTTCAGCACCTTAGATTTGCTAAGCCCGAGATTAACCTGATTTGGAAAACCGACAAACTACCTGAGCTTTAAAACCCGCATTGACTCAAACTTTGTGACTGTCCATTGACTTTGAAACCTGTAAATTTTGAGAATTCATTTTCTGAGAACTCAAAGCGAAAGCAAAATTTCCAAAGCGACCTTGCACCAACCTCGCGCAGCCCCAAAACTCAATTGAGGCAACAGCTCAAAACTCGCGTTGGCAAACAATGCCGATTTGCCGAGAAACCTGAACGAACTGCCGAGGGAAGAAAAAACAGGCTGCAACCAATTGATTTTTATTGTTTTAAGCTAACGCCCTGTTAAGTAGTGAGGCATGCACTACGAAAGCTTCCGCAACACTACGTAATCACTAAAACCAACGCAAACCAAAAATGCCACGCATGCCGAATCTGCTTGAACAGTTTGTTAGCTTAAATTTCAGCATCTTAGATTAACCAAATCCGAGATTAACCTGATTTGGGAAGCCGGCAAACTGCCTAAGTTTTAAAACCCGAATTTACTCAAACTTTGTGGCCGTTCATTTGCTTTGAAAACCAATAAATTTTGACAACACATGTTCGCCAAACTCAAAGTGAAAGCAACACTTCCAAAGCGACTTTGCGCCAAACTGACTGACCTCGTGCAATCTCAAAGCTCAATTGAGGCAACAGCTCGAAACTCACGTTGACAAACAATGCTGATTTGCCGAAAAACCTGAACGAAAGGCCAAAGGAAGAAAGAAAAGACCACAACCAATTGATTTTCATTGTTTTAAGCTAACGCCCGCCTAAGGGGCTGGCAACGCATTACCACTAAACTCAAGCACAACAACCGTAACCACTGCGGCTCATTGGGACTGGAAACGCCACGCGTTGACAGTCCCTCTTGAGGCGTTTGTTAGTTGCCCTACCCCAACACCAGTGCTAACATTCGTACACACAACCAAGGAGCTCACCATGGATACTAGAATTCAATTTCGTGTAGACGAAGAAACAAAACGTTTAGCTCAACAAATGGCTGAAAGCCAAGGTCGAACTCTTAGCGATGCTTGCCGTGAACTCACTGAACAATTAGCTGAGCAGCAACGCAAGGCATTATCTCACGATGCATGGCTAACTGAACAAGTGAATCAAGCATTTGAGAAGTTCGACTCAGGAAAAGCGGTATTCGTTGAACATGACATCGCCAAAGCACGAATGGCTGAACGTAAAGCTAAAATCCGAAATCGAGGCCACGCATGATTTTCTGGGAAGAAGCATCTCTCAATGATCGTGAGAAAATTTTCGAATTTCTTTACGACTTTAACCCAGCAGCCGCTGAAAAAACGGATGAGCTCATAGAAACCAAAGTTGAAAATTTGCTTGAGCAACCACTAATGGGCGTTCAGCGTGATGGCATTAGAGGCAGATTGCTTATTATCCCTGAGATATCAATGATTGTTTCGTATTGGGTTGATGGTTCTAAAATTCGAATAATGCGTGTACTACACCAGAAACAAAGATTTCCAAACGACTGATTTGTTGCTGACTGGCAACTAACGCCGCGTTAAGGGGTGAGTGCCGCCTAAACCTAGCTTCCGCAGACCACTTTCACCACCAAAACTCACTGCAAACCAAAAATGCCACGCGGCATGAATCCCACTTTAACGCTTTGTTATGCGCGTGCTTCAGACCAAACAGCAAATTCATTACCACTTGGCTCCACAAAATGAAAACGGCAACCTCCAGGAAATTCAAAAATTGGACGGATGATTTCACCGCCATTTTTCACAACTTTATCCAATGTTGCTTCAATGTCTGAACTATAGAAAACTAAAAGTGCGCCACCACTTTCCGTCCGACTAGAACGTTCAGACTTGAAAAAACCACCATCTAAACCTTCATTTGAAAAAGCTGCGTATTCAGACCCATAGTCAACAAATTCCCAGCCAAAAACCTTTGAAAAAACGCTTTCGTTGACTCTAAGTCTTTCGCTGCAAACTCTACATAATTGAGCTTTTCATGCTGGTTCATTGTTAACTCCTGTCATTTTTCCAATTAGCGCATAACGCCGCGTTAAGGGGTGCCGGCACGCACTACAAAAGCTACCGCACAGCGACTTAATCACTGAACCCAACATAAACCGAAAATGCCACGCGTGCCAAATCCCACTTTAACGCTTTGTTATGAGTGTGTTACCTCGCCAACATGCTTAACTACTTGATAGTAAAGTAAGCCTAGCCAAGCTATAAAAGGTAAAGTGTCCTCGGCTGAACTTACCAGCGCATCATTTTCAGTAGCAACCGACATATAGTAAGCTGACAAAAAAAGAAGCATCGGTATTAATAGAGCACAGAAACCTAACTGTAACGACAAAGCTAATACTAAAAAATCGTCCCAGGAAGTCAGTACCATTGTCAGCCCCATTTGATCTATAAGCCAAGAATGTGCCCAATACTGGGATCAAAAAATAAGATAGAGAATTGATGGTATCCCATATATTTCTCGACCCAACAGGGGTTCTTAGAGCAATTTCAAAACACAACGATGTAAAGATAAACGTTAGGAACATATATATAAATCTATCTTTTTCAGTCAACCTTCCAACTTTAATATCTTTTTTTAAACCTTCGATGTTCCAGATATACATTTTTCCTCCTAAACTCATAACGCCCGGTTAAGGGGCAGCCAACGCTTTACGAACTTCCCGCATAACACCGTAACCACAAAAAACCAACGCATGATAAAAATGCCACGCGTTGGCTGTCCCTCTTGAACCGTTTGTTATGTTTAAGCTTCAATGACTTACGTTTTACCAAAACCAAGATTAACTCGGTTTTGACTGACAAACAAAAGCAAAGACTTGAAAAACTGAAACGACTCATAGATTTGAAAATCAGACTTTGAATTTCGGCAATTCAAGCCCAAAAACCTGTGATCAAAATATTGATTGAGCCAGTCGAACCAACCTCGCGCTTACTCAAAAATCGATTGAGGCAATTCTCTGAATTTCCAGCGCCAAAGAATAGATGTCCAGAAAGCAGCGCCAAACGAAGCCAACTTGCCGACAAAAACAAAACTCACAAGCCAAGGGAACAAAGAGAAGATACAACCAACTGATTTTGCGTGATTAAACATAACGCCGCGTTAAGGGGCGCAGGCACGCACTACAAAGGTGACCGCATCACGCCCTAACCACTAAACAAACCGCAAACCGAAAATGCCACGCGTGCCAAGTCCCTCTTGAACGCTTTGTTATGCATTACAAACCACCGGCTAAATCCAGAAAGTTACCTGTAGAAAATGATGATTTTTCAGACGCTAACCAATAAATGGCCTCAGCGACTTCAGCAGGCAAACCACCCCGTTGCATTGGAATTTTATTTTTGAGTCGTTCTATACGGTCAGGCTCTCCACCGTCAGCGTGCATATCGGTATAAATCAATCCAGGGCGAACACAGTTAACTCTGATACCTTCCGCAGCAACTTCCAACGACAGACCTTTTGTTAACGTGTCAATTGCACCTTTTGACGCTGCATAATCGATGTATTCATTCGGTGAACCTGTTCGAGAGGCTCCCGAAGAAACATTAACTATGACACCTCCGAGACCATCATGACGAGTTGACATTCGTTTCACTGCTTCACGACAACACAAGAAATAACCTGTCACATTGTTTATGAGAATTGAGTTAATCCTCTCTGCGCTCATTTCGTCTAAGCGCATCTGCTTCTTTAAGATACCAGCATTATTGACAAGAACAGAAACAACACCAAGCTCTTGGTCAACTGTTTCAAACAGTTTAACAACATCACCTTCTTTGGATACGTCCGCTTGAACCGCAATACAATGACCACCTAACGCTTTGATTTCTTCCACGAGAGTATTAGCAGCCTCAGCATTAGATTTGTAATTTATGCATACGGAAAAACCGTTTTGAGCAAAAAGCTTTGCTGTCGCTGCACCAATCCCTCGACTACCGCCAGTAATAACAACTACTTTTTGAACGCTCATTATTCATCCTTTTAACGCTGAATTTGATGTAATGCATAACGCCCTGTTAAGTAGTGAGGCATGCAACACAAAGGCTTCTGCACTACTCCGTAAACACCAAAATCGCTGCAAACCAAAAATGCCACGCATGCCGAATCTGCTTGAACAGTTTGTTAGCTTAAATTTCAGCACCTTAGATTTACTAAGCCCGAGATTAACCTGATTTGGAAAACCGACAAACTATCTGAGTTTTAAAATCCGAATTGACTCAAACTTTGTGAACGTTCATTTGCTTTGAAACCAGTAAATTTTGAGAATTCATTTTCGGAGAACTCGCAGCGAACACAAAACTTCCAAAGCGACGTTGCGCCAAACTTACTGACCTCGCGCATTCCCAAAAACCAATTGAGGCAACTGCTCAAAACTCGCATTGATAAACAATGCTGATTTGCCGAAAAACCTGAACGAATGGCCAAAGGAAGAAAGAAAAGACCACAACCAATTGATTTTTATTGTTTTAAGCTAACGCCGCGTTAAGGGGCGCAGGCACGCAATACAAAAGTGACCGCATGACGCCTTAACCACTAAACCCAACGCAAATTGAAAATGCCACGCGTGCCAAGTCCCTCTTTAACGCTTTGTTATGTTCGTAGTTCAAGTTTGACTTGTGTAGCCTCTGAATCTGTTAAATCGTAGAACTTTCGTTTTGCTATGGCCTTCACTGGGTTGTCTAGCTTTCTGATATTACGTAATTTCAATGCCAACCAGCCATTCTCAAACTCTGATTCATCACAGCCTGAATGCTCGCAATCCTCTTTTACCCACGGCTCACACGCGACAATATCAACAACAGCGACAACCCGCCCTGTCAAATCTTCATCACCTTCTGTCGTTAGCCGTCTGCGATTTTGGACCAGAGCAACATTGAGCATTGGTAGCACTTCTGGACGCCAAGTTCTGATTTCCAGCAACTTGGTTTGGTTTCGCAATCATTGTCCCCCAAGGCTCAACTACAGATAGAGCTTTCACATTTTTCTCCAAAGAACATAACGCCCGCCTAAGGGGCTGACAACGCATAACGCTAAACTTAAACATAACAACCGTAACCACCGCGGCTCATTGGGACTGGAAACGCCACGCGTTGACAGTCCCTCTTGAGGCGTTTGTTAGTTTCGTAGCCTATTGTTTACCAATGATTTTTAACATATTTGCTTGAAAGTCATTTTACGCAAAGGCATCGAGCAAACACACGTCCAACGCCAAAAGCTGTGAAGTTGGCTGCCAAAATTTAAAACGTTCAAGGTTGAGTTGACCACTGTTAAGAGTCCGCGACAAAGAAAACCAGATCACAGCGATGATGCAGTCTTTTGTGAAACCAAACTTGCCGTGTTGAACATCAGACAACATTGAAGCATCGAGGCTTGTTGGTTTTCAGCGATTTTGAAATTGCTGAATTTTCAACGCTTTCTACCAAAACAGCATCAGCCTGAAACTCAAAAACGAAGTTGTGCAACATGAAAGCTGATTTTTCAGAACGTTGAACCTTAGCTTTTGATGACTTTGTCTATATAGAAACTAACGCCGCGTTAAGGGGCGCAGGCACGCAATACAAAAGCTACCGCATAGTGCCGTAACCACTAAACCCAACGCAAACTGAAAATGCCACGCGTGCCAAGTCCCTCTTTAACGCTTTGTTATGCTTAAGCTTCAATGGCTTACGTTTTACCCAAACCAAGATTAACTCAGCTTTGATTCACAAACAAAAACCAAAACATAGAAAACAGAAATGACTCATAATTTTGAAAATCAGACTTTGAACTTTGGCTGTCAAAACTCAAAAACCTAAGATCAAATTGCTGATTGAGCCAACCGCCCTAACCTCGCGTTTGCCCGAAAATTGACTGAGGCAATTCTCCGAGTTTCCAGCGCCAAAGAATAGGTGTCCGGAAAACAGCGCCCAATAAAGCCAACTTGCCGACAAACTCGAAACCAACCAGCCGAGGGAACAAAGAAAAACCATAAACCACTGTTTTAAAATGATTAAGCATAACGCCCAATTAAGGGGTGAACAACGCCTCCACTTAACCTAACGCATTGTGCCATAAACACTAAATTTGAAGTAGAACCTAAAATGCCAAGCGTTGAGAATCCCTCTTAAATTGCTTGTTAGGCTTGTAGCTCCAACAACTGCTCAACCCCAGAACTTTTCACTATTTCAAAGCCCAATTTCAAATACAGTTGCTTGGCTGGATTCGTTTCAATCACGCTTAACCCAACCTTAGATTTCGTTGCTCCCGCTTTAGCAATTAGGTCGAGAATTAGCTTACTGCCTATTTTCAAACCTTGAAACTCAGGAGAAATCTGAATTTGAACCAAATACCAATAGTTAAGTTCTTCGGTGTATGCAGCTTTGAACAACCCAATAGGCTTACCATTCAATTCTACGATTTGTGCATGAGAAAACTCAAAGCGTATTCGCTTTTCATACTCTTCAGTACTCGTTGGCATACCTACTTCTTCTAGATACCGCCTCATCGTTTTATCACGTAATGAAAGCAAGAAAGGAATATCTGTCTCACTTGCCCTTCTAAGGGAAATGTCCATGTTTCCTCCAAAAGCCTAACGCCCGCTTAAGGGGCAGCCAACGCTACAACCAACTTTCGGCACAACTTCGTAATCACAAAAACCAACGCATGGTAAAAATGCCGCGCGTTGGCTGTCCCTCTTGAAGCGTTTGTTATGCCGCTAGCTGAAGCGTGAAGCCAGCTTCTTATAAACAGCGTCTTTATCTCGTTTACCAACAGCGAGTACATAAACGACAACTTCATTATCGATGACTTCATAAGCCAAACGATAACCAGATGTACGAAGTTTGATTTTGTAAACAGAATCATAACCTCGTAATTTTGATGATGGGACGTGGGGGTTTTCTAGCCTTTCTTTGAGTTTCTTTTTAAATTGACTCTGAATCGTTGGCGCTAGCTTACTCCACTCCTTTTGGGCTGCTGGCAAAAACTTTAACTTATAAGTCATCAATATTGATTTCCACAGCTTGCGACAAATCACCACGACGACTATCTACTATTTGGGAAAGCTCATAATCATCAAGCATATCCATCAGATACTCGTAAGTTTCAGCCGGTACAAGGTAAGCTGCGGGTTTGTTGTGGTTAAGGATCGCAATAGCTGAACCATCAGCCTCGTTCAAAAGAGCAGTTGGATTTTTCTTTAACTCTGAAATACTGGCAGAGCAATTCGCTAGTACCTGTCTCATAACTTCACCATATAAGCATTAAAATCAGACCTGATTTTAGACCTTAATTTAAGTAATTGCTAGAGGTTTACAAAAGAGGCATAACGCCGCGTTAAGGGGTGAGTGCCGCCTAAACCAGCTTTACGCAGACCACTTTCACCACAAAACTCACTGCATACCAAAAATGCCACGCGGCACGAATCCCGCTTGAACGCTTTGTTATGTTTAATTTTTAACCATCAGTCTTGTTTTTATCGCTTCAATGAGTTCCTCTGGTTTTCTCATCACTTGCCTTTCCATGCCTAGGGTTTCTGACTTTGAGCAGCTTTCCATGACTCCTTTATGATAAATACGATACTTATTAGAATCCAAAATATCCTGTATATATACCGGAGGAGCCCAAGCTTCTTCAGCACTGAGAAAACTAATATGACCTACAATTTTCCATTGCTGACTTTTTATAGAGCTATCAAAGAAACCTGAAAACATAAGTATCTTATTTTTACACGCCACTTCATGTGAGTTATCTGTAATAGACAAAAAGTCATATATTGCAATCGTAGCGTCATTGTAAACGCGGCCAAATACAAATTGATGCTCTTGAATTGGAATTGCGATAATGTCGCCAACATTAACTTTCATGCATTGCCTCTTAAACATAACGCCCTGTTAAGTAGTGAGGCATGCACTACGAAAGCTTCCGCAACACTACGTAATCACTAAAACCAACGCAAATCAAAAATGCCACGCATGCCGAATCTGCTTGAACAGTTTGTTAGCTTAAATTTCAGCATCTTAGATTAACCAAATCCGAGATTAACCTGATTTGGGAAGCCGGCAAACTGCCTAAGTTTTAAAACCCGAATTGACTCAAACTTTGTGGCCGTTCATTTGCTTTAAAAACCAGTAAATTCTGAAAACTCGTTTTCGCAAAACTCAAAGAGAAAGCAAAACTTCCAAAGCGACTTTGCGCCAAACTGACTGACCTCGTGCAATCTCAAAGCTCAATTGAGGCAACAGCTCGAAACTCACGTTGACAAACAATGCTGATTTGCCGAAAAACCTGAACAAATTGCCAAAGGAAGAAAGAAAAGACCACAAACAACTGATTTTTATTGTTTTAAGCTAACGCCGCATTAAGTGGTGAGCAACGCACAACCACTGAACCTAACCTTGCCACCGTAAACACTACACTCAACCAGAACTAAAATTGCCGAGCGTTGGGAATCCGTCTTAAATGCCTTGTTATGTTTGTTGCTGAATCTGTTGTAATTCCGTTTTAACTAGCTCTACAAATTGAGCTCGCAAAGGTGGTAAGTCGTTACGGTCTTTCGGGATTTGGCTATTAATATCTAGAATATGCCCTACAATTTCTTTCGCCTTTTCATGTACATCTGAGTTACTAACTAGTTCGATTTCGACAAGCAAACTTGATATTTTTGCAAGAAAAATAGGGTCAGAGTTTTTCTTCACAATCGAATCTAAAGCCAAACGATTTGTTTCCGCTAAAAAATCACCATATAACTTTTTCCGACTTTCGAGTTCAAGCTTAATGTTAGATTGCTTAAACTCTAACAGTTTGATTCTCATAGCCGTAAAATAACTTACCCCGCCACCTACAATGACCCCAAGAACTGTAAAAAATGGGGCAATATACTCATTGTTCATCAAAGTACTCCAAAAACATAACGCCCGCTTAAGGGGCAGACAACGCTACTACTTAACTTTCTGCATAACACCGTAACCACAAAAACCAACGCATAGTAAAAATGCCACGCGTTGGCTGTCCCTCTTGAAGCGTTTGTTATGCTTAAGTTTCAATGACTTACGTTTTACCTGAACCAAGATTAACTCAGCTTTGATTCACAAACAAAAGCCAAAACCCAAAAAACTGAAACGACTCATAGATTTGAAAAACAGACTTCGAGTTTCGGCAATTCAAGCACAAAAACCTGTGATCAAAATACTGATTGAGCCAACCGCCCTAACCTCGCGCTTACCCGAAAATTGATTGAGGCAAAACTCAGAGTTTTCAGCGCCAAAGAATAAGTGTCCCGAAAACAGCGCCCACTGAAGCCAACTTGCCGACAAACACAAAACCAACACGCCGAGGGAGCAAAGAAAAGATGCAACCAACTGATTTTTGGTGATTAAGCATAACGCCCGCCTAAGGGGCTGGCAACGCATAACACTAAACTCAAACACCATAACCGTAACCACTGCGGCTCAATGGGACTGGAAACGCCACGCGTTGACAGTCCCTCTTGAGGCGTTTGTTAGCTTCGTAGCCCATTGTTTACCAATGACTTTTTAAACACATTTGCTTGAAATGCATTTTACGCAAAAGCATCACACAAACACACTTCCAACGCCAAAAGCTGTGAAGTTGGCTACCAAAACTCAAAACGATCAAGGTTAAGTTGGCCACGGTTAAGAGTCCGCGACAAAGAAAGCAAGATCACAGCGATGATGCAGCCTTTTATGAAACCAAACTTTGAGTGTTGAACATCCAACAGCGTTGAAGCATCGAGGTTTGCTAGTTCTCAGCGACTTTGAAACCACTGAATTTTCAACACGTTCGACCAAATCAGTATCAAGAAAACTCAAAAAGCAAATTGTGAAATTTGAACGCTAAAAGCGGATTTTTCAGAACGATTGATCTTGGATTTTGATGATTCCTGCCTTTAAGAAGCTAACGCCGCGTTAAGGGGATGACCTAGAAGCATAAAACCACACATTATCAATAAGTTAAATTAGTTTTCCAATTAAAAATCATTTTATATGTAGCATATATATAGCAACTCAACTTCTATCATAATCTAACTCCGTTGATAACTTAGATACACTAAGCCTCCTTATATCATGTCCCATCGTTTCTATTGTTGAGTTGGACGATGGATTAAATCCTAGCCTTTTCGGAATCTTACCTATTTACGAAGTTAATAGGACTCAATTGGACGCTTAGGCTAAAGCCGAAATCCGAAACCTAATTAATCAAGCTTACAATTAATTCTGAAAAATAGTAAATGTTATTCTAACAATCTGAAAATTAATGCGCACTGATAGTATTTTTACTACTTTTCACATAGGAATAAAGTTACATCTTAGCGATACCTGTATCGATAGATTTTTTGAGTAGACCCAACGTACCTCTTCTATGATCTGATTTTTCGTTAGCTATTTTAACACTTAACATTTCAGATAATTCTATCAATGTATCCTTCTCGCCAGAAAGCCAATCTCTAATATTACTCTCTCGATATCTATCGAAAATAAAACCAGAAAACTGTCCAATGTTCTTTGTATCCCATGCAATAATTATCTCGATCCATTCCGCAGCTAATTTCTTGTTAATGAAATTATTTAGTCTAAATCGTCTGTAGACTTCCAACTCCATACTACACCATGAAACTTTTATTTTTTCAAACATTTTACATATATCTAACTCATCTCTTTCTTTTATAACAATATCTTTTTGATAATTAAACCTATCAAGAATATCCTGTGTTTCAATCATTAACCCTCGGAACCGATTATCTAAGTCTGAAAAATCAAAGTTCTTGCGTTTACACAGTTCATTTAAATGGGCTAAAAAACACTCCTTATCTTCTTCCACGAATTTATTATCTAATAAAAATAAATAGAAATCACATGACTCGAACCATTTAGACATTGAAACTTCAACATCATGAAAGATAAATTTTCTCAGTTCACTTAACGACTCATTGAATTCTTTCTCATCAAGCATATAGCATCTTGAAAAAATTAATTTGTCAATTTTCGATGTTCTCAGAGGTAATCTTCCTAGATTCTCTATAATTGGTGGTAGATGAGTCTTTCCACAGCAATACTCCACCATCTCATCTGTGGGAGTGTTTATTGTTCTGTATTTTTCAAACTCATCATTTTCTTCTTCATTTTCAAATCCAAACTTTAGATTAGCGCCATAGTCTAAACCTTTAATTATTTCTTCTGAAGTTTTCTCCATACAGTAATGTAGATAGGAAATTCTAATAACATCTACAATAATCAACTCCATGCTTGCTTCAACATCAAGACTATTATCTTTATTTATTAATTTGTAAATATTATTTAACCTGTTAGCAGCACGCTTCATCGCTCTTAAATTAGTAAAATCTAAAGCCTGAACTCTCTGTTCAATTAATTCCCTATACTTAAGAAAGTACTCATAGTTTGAAAAAGCAATTTTTATAACCTCATGACTAGGCCTATTAAAATAAACTCTATCAGAAAATGCTTTCTCAAGCATTGCTTTGTCAATTGATGTCTTATTTCCATTCATTACGAAAATAAACTCTAGATCCTTTTCGTCAATTAGCTGAAGACATTCACCTACAATGTCTTTTTCTAGCGCAGAGTCAGCAACACGCTCTAGATCATCTAGAATAACTGTCACATTGCTAATCCTATTTAACATCGCATGCTTTACTACCCCTGTCGACCCCTTTAAAATAGAACTTACTGTACTACCACTCTCTCCAGATTTATCTAAAATAGCAAACATACCTTCGCTTAACTTCCCAATAAAACCTTGATCAAACTTTTCTGAAAAATATACGCAAGATATAAGTTTATCTCTAAAGTCATCGAGACTTGATAATCCAATTAGAGAAAAAAATATGACCTTTTTATTTTTTCCTTCAAGAAATGGTAAAAGTTCATTTTTTATATAGTGCGTTTTTCCAGTCCCCCACTCACCATCAATTCTAACCATAGAAGGAAAAGAGTCATCTTCAAGTAATGCTAATATTTGTTCCGACATATGTGACATAATCAAACTCCATTATCTACCCAAATAGTAAGTATACATAGTATGATTAAGGTTGTAAGTGACTAATATCTTATTCAACAAACGTAAGTAAAGTCATTTTGATACAATTGGTCTTCTTTGAAATAATTTACGCTTTAAAGCAATAGATCACAACAAGGCACTACTAATCCATTATCCAGGGCGAGCGCATGAGTTGAATTAATGTTAACTTTCACAAATTATTAACCGTGAGATGATTATTTGAAGGTGCTTTTTCTTTATCCCTGTTTGTTTATTGACCGCATAAGTCTGGACTTACACAGCTCAACTCTTAGTGAGTTAACAAAGAGAGTGGTTTTTGTTTACAAATAATCTACTCATGCGGTTGCCCTGATCCATTATCTTGATTAAATCATAATATTTAACAAACTTTCCAAAATTTATAAAAACTCCGAAATGGTTTAAATGTAAAAAGAAACCGACTTGGCACATAAATTAAATCTGAGAAGAAGTTGCTAGAAAGACATTAAAGATATCTTCATTAATTTTCCTATCTAGGGGAGTATTAGAAATTATCAAGGCATTATTATCCTTGATATAACAACATCGAGGGTAAGAAGAGCAGCCGTACAACTGATTACCTTTGCTCTAACCTCATTTCGCGGTTCGCATGACAACTTGGACAATGAGGAGTGACGTTCTTGGGCAGGGCCACTTCTCAATCTTGTGGGACGCAATACTTTTAACTGAACCAAAGCATGAAGCTCTAAATGCTGGGCCTTGAAGTTACTTAGGTATATGTTATTGAATAGAGCCTAGAAATGAAGCATAGCGATCAAACAAGATCTCTAACGATTTTTGTTGATCTTCCAAGCTAAGGCCACTGCATGTATACATTGCAAAGGGCTCTTTCACAACCGAAGGATAGGCACTGTTTATGTACTTATGGGCAAAACACACATCTGTCTCAAACTTACTGAAAAGGTTGGTCAACTCTCTATAAAAGCCATCGTCAGAATATCTCTTAAGTAATTGCAGTTTTGCTTTATGTTGAGCTATCTGGCTAGACAGGTTCTCATATCTCTTTTCGTAAAGTCCTACATGGTCTTTCCAGCGTTCATCATTGTAGCGATGGTATATATCTATCGCTAATAGTGAATGACAGAAAGCCCTCTGTGCTTTTTGTACTGAACTCAAACTCTCCACAATTTTATCAATTACTGCGTTTTTTGCCTGCATTTTCCAATTATCTAAAGCTAATGCCGCAACAACTAAGGTACCAACACTGCATAAAGTAGTAATCAAGCCTTGCATTATTTCCCATAACGTTGTGTTCGTTGCGTTTGTTTCTTGCCCTGCCCAGAAAAACAACAACAACAGTGAAGCAACTATCGCCCCTTTAATCTTATCTATGTTCACAAGCACCTAATTAGTGTCACTTTGAGTAAGAAAACAAGAATACAATGTTTTATGAGAATGTTAAACAAAGTCTCTAAACAACAAACCCTGCTTTTTCATGAAAGTACAGTAGCAATTCGGATTGGCTTTACTTAGTAGATATAACCAATAGCAAATCATTTATTGTTCGCGATTCAGTATCATAAAATCTAGGCTTTGACTGTCTTTTCTTCTACTAAATACAGTTATTCACAGAACTCCAAGTTAAAAAGCGTGACGCATATTAGATTCGATGCGCCACTTAAACAGACGGGTGATGATTTCACGCCCTTCAATAGCGACCCCTTTTAACGCCCTAACCAGCTCGTTAGCACAGTACAACGTGGTTTTGATAACACCTGTCTCTGTGTCGATAGAAAACGCATAGTGCGGTTTAAACACTTGCGCTTTGCGTGTGCTGAACACACCGCCCATGCGTTGCGTGAATCGCTTCCAGTCACCTTTGTCTGCCGCTTCGACAATCTCTTTTGCCAATTCGGGTAAATCTTGCATTTCTTTGAGGCGGCGCAGCTCTCGCCAAACTGTCACAGAAACAGCCGCCGAGCTGTTGAAACTGGCGAATACCCCAACAGGAGGCCCACGCGTCCACTCTTGCGGCGGCGTCCTTTGGGTCTTCCCCGTAAACCCCACAATCTAGGTCGCTGCCGTCAATGTTTTTCGAGATGTATTTGGCAATGTATCCGGTAGCGCTGCCTTTGGTGGGGTCGATTTTCACTTCGGTAAAACGATGCTCCGTTGCGCCCTTTTCCTCTCCATCTTCGCGCATGGCGTAATCACGCATGGTTTGCACCATCAGGTCATAGTGTTTGGGCTCAACAAACAGCAGCAAATGCCAGTGCGGTGTGCCGTCATGTTGCGGCTCTGCTACACGAAAACCGTAGAAGCGCACGCCTAAACGGTTAAGCGTTGAGCGCATCAGTTTCCAGATATCATTCAGGTAGGTTTGCCCGTCTAACGGGGTATACCCTGCCCATTTGGGGTTCACCTGTCCCGATGTGGAGTAACTGCGATGGTACTTTGACGGGCAGGTAATGGTGAGAAAGGTTGCTACATGACCCAGATCTTTGGCTAAGTCTTCAAAACCTCTGGCTCTGACCATCAGCTCACCCTTGCGAATGGTCGGGTCGGAAACGCCTTTTTGTGACAGTTCCAGTAAAGAGAACGACTGCCCTAGCTCATTGGTGGCGATGGTGTTTTCTAAATACGCTTTTTGATAGGCTTTCTGCTGACGCCTTGCCATCAGTGTGGGCATGGAGCAATAGAGGCTTTTGTGTTTGTTCACTTGGTTGAGGTGATGCAACACCAGCTCCGTGTTACGGCGTAACGCCTTACGTAATCCGCGCATCCACCATTTGCGGTCACTATAGCGAGCCACTTCACCCCTAAGTGAATATTGCCCGTCATAGGGTGTTAACCCTTTTTGGGCGACAAACTCACGCAGCACGCCCAAGGCTCGCTCGTCATTGCGAAAACGGCGGCGGCGCTCCAACACTTCCGCAGCGTGCGCTTTGGCTTTTGCGCGCAAGTCTTCTTCACTGATATTGAGCGTTATCTTGTCAATTGGCAGCGACAATTTGACCGAAATCGAATCGACCGTGGTTCTAAGGTAGGTATTGCGCTCAAACTTGGTTGGATAGCTCAGATATTCCTTGAGCAGTAAACGCTGAATAACGTCTGGAAATGGCAAAAGCCTTTGCTGTACAAAGGCTCTGTCGTCACGGTCAATGCAAGAAAGGTCGAGTGTGCTCATTGAATGCCCTTCCCTTTTTCAGTGATGGAAAAGACATCCCAACGCAAACCGAAGAAACTGTTGGGAGGTATAGCGGATAAGCCCCTCTCTCATCAGTTTGTGAATGGCTTTGTGATGCACCTGTATCGGCAAACGGGATTTCGGTTGCACATCGCCACTATGGGAGCAGTAATCCGAGCACACCTTAAAGGTGCGCCCTGTTCTCATCCATTTCAGCAGCGTGATTTGTTCTGGTGTTAAGTTAACCATGTAGCCACCCTCCTTGAGAAAGGTGGTTAAGTTTGGTTTGGCTATCAAGCCAAGCGTCTAGGTCTTCTTTGAGGTAGCGAACCGCACGACCAATTTTAATGAACGGTGGTGCAAGAGTACGATTTTTACGTTGCCCTTCCATACGGGCCTGACGTAAGAAAGAACGGCTCATGCCAATGTAAGCGGCGGTTTCTTGCTCTGTGTACGCACGTTTCTCAACGGTCATTTTTGTCATTTGAGTATCTCCTTGTGTTGATGGAGACTCAAACATAATGCTCGAAATTCGCGAGTTGACGTTTTGGTTGACGGTTTGGTTGACGTTTGATGTTTAATTTTGTGATGCGCATCAAATTAAGGCTATTTTCGAGTGGGTAGCGACTATTGCTCCCCCTTTTTTCGTACTAACAATGCGCTTCTGTCGGGTTCTCTTTTTGAAGTCATTCGTTAATCAACCGAAAATCTAGCGCATCGCTCGGTTGAAAAGGTGTCATTTTAACCGGATAGCTACTACTTCCATCTCCAAGCGCTTAAAAACACGCCTTTCATTTCATCCGTCAATGCGCTAGTTAACCGGGCATCAACTTTGATTTAACTGGCTTTTCGTTTCTAATCCAACCCAAAAATGAAGCGCTCAATTTCAGCGCTTTTCTAGCGGATTTATTCGGTTTAATTGGCATTAAAAAGCGTTGATTTTAACGCTTTCAACTATCCAATAAAACTGTGCACTGACCAACCGGAAGTCAATGCGCTGACCAACCGAAAAGCTAACCGAAATGATGTGCGCACTTTACGGTTAGCCTAACCAGTTACCACGCGCTCTTTTAGATGCTTCTTCACTTTAACCAAGTACTTTTGACGAAAAGACGCATACGTCACTTGGCTTTCCCGACCGCTATCATCCATCCAGATAAGCCGCTCATTGTTTATCTCTTCAATATAACCATCGATATCAAACTGGCGGGATAGTTCGTTACGCGCATCTTCTCTCATCACATCCCACACGTTCGGCGCTTTGAGCTCTGTGCCATACACCTGCAAAATTCGGCACACCACTTTTTCAATCGGATGCGAAAGCAGTATATCGACACTGACCGAATCACTGACTTCGGCTTCTGGCAATGTACGCCGTATTTTCGCCTCACCAAACACGTCTATTATTTCCTTGAGATCCACACGAAGTTGCTCAGGGAGTACCGTTACATGCTCAACACTCAGTCTTTGAGCTTGCCTCATTTCAGGGCCGACATCGAAACCAATCGTCTCTTTGTTCAACGCTTTCCCGCACGCATTTTCTAGAACGCTCAACAAAGGAGAGAGTGAGTTGGCGGCTGTTGGTTTGACTCTAATCGCAGCAAAGGCCCAGAAAGCAACATCAGGCTGATTCGGGGCTTTTTCTGAATAAGCGTAGTCACACTGTTTTATGTTGTGATAAACCTCGGAGATAGAGCGCCACGCCGTGATGTTTTGAGGCTCTAGGATATGAAGTAATTTGACTTGCTGCGGTTGCATCAGGACGGCAAATTGGTGAGAGAGATCTGGCGTCAATCGAGTTAACCCCTGATAGTTAAACACTGAACGAATGACCATCTTCTTATCTCTCATCACGAGCGAACCTAACTCGTTTAGATCAACGTATGCACACAATGAAAGACGCTTCTCTTCCACTGCTGCGAACACATCCCCTTTCGTCATTGTTGTTTTTTGTTCAATTTCGTCCAATCGGATAAATCGTCTTTGCACTTCGTTCCCTCGCTGCCCTTGTATCATCACACGGGCTCCTTGTTGTCGGCTCACAGAAAGATCAACATTTAGAATCGGATTCTGAATCCATTCTAAATACTCTATCGATTGCGTGAATGCGCTTCAAAACGATTTAGAAAGATTCACAATCTGTTTTGTGAACTGGATTATAAATCGTTCGCCCTATCAGCCGATGAGATTCACCGCGCTGGCCTTATGTTCGGGGGCCAGATGCGCATAGCGCAGCGTCATTTTTAAATCCGCATGGCCCAACAATTCACGAACCACGTTCAAATCTGCTTCTTTCATCACCAACTTACTGGCGAAGTGGTGGCGCAAGTCGTGAAAACGGAAATTCTCTATCCCCGCCTCTTTAAGTAACGACTCCCACTGGTATTGATAAGAGTCGAGCGGTTTGCCATTTCGCTCAAACACCAATTCGGTATCTGGGTTTTGCTCATGCCAAGCCTGTAACATGGTATACACCGTGTTATTGAGTGGAATGGTGCGTTTGTTTTTCGATTTGGCATTCTCAGAGCGAATGGTCAAATACCTGTCTTCCATGTTGATGTGTGACCACTTAAGCGACAGCATTTCGCCTTTGCGCATACCTGTATTGAGTGCCAGCACAATCAACGGCTCTAAGAAATCCACATAGCGCTGTGACACTATCCTTTGGGCGCGCTTACCGTACCTTTGCAATGCTTCGTCTTTTAAACGCGCATCACGCGCTTTCAGGCTATCCAGCAACGCAGCCTCTTCACTCACCGACAGGTAACGAATGCGCTTGTTATCAATACGAGGGATTTTCACGTTATCAAGAGAGTGAGAATCGATAAAACCCCACTCCACCGCTCGATTAAATACCGCTCTTAAGCGGTTATAGGCATAGGATATGGTGGCGGGTGCGCGACCGGCTTTGCTACGTTTCGGCCACCCACTGCTGAATGTCCCAAGCGGTAATATCGACCAGTGGTTTAGTGGATAAATGTTTGAAGTTGCTTTGAATGCACATCAACGACTTTTGCGCCGTTTTTGCATTAATCGACATGAGATAGGCGGAGTAATGTTCCTCAAGGAATTTACTCAGTGTCAGGCTGTTGCGCTGCTCTCGCTTCTTGGCTTCATGGCGAGTGACTTGCACATCTTCCCCCGCCGCGACTTGTCCTGCTTTTTCTTTGGCTAAGTCTCGCGCTTGCGCTGGCGTTAAAGCATTGGCTGAACCGAGCAAGAAATTGCGCTGCTTACCGTGAATTCGATAGTACAGGTAATACTTGATCACCCCTTTGGGGGAAATCCGCGCATGAAATCCGCTGATTTCGGTGTCGTTCAATCGCTCGTCCGCGATGGTGAGATTTTTGATAGAGCTGGCGGTGATTTTCTGCTTGATAGCCATGACACAGATTCCTTGTGTAGCGATTATGTAGCAGAATTATTGTATACGCAGGCATTTAAATGAACAACAATAAACAACCAATCAAGAGTTAAAGCATTGTTTTACATTACATTAAATATCTTTTCCGTTCTTTGTTGTTTACCAAGTAACACACACCAATCCCAGCGTTAAGGGGTGAGTGCCGCATAAACCAACCTTCCGCAGACCACTTCACCACCAAAACTCACTGCAAACCAAAAATGCCACGCGGCATGAATCCCTCTTAAACGCCTTGTTATGAACGTGGTTATCTAGCACTTGTAGTGGTCAACTAAAATTGGCCACAGTTTTAGAGTTTTCCCAATACAAGCGTTCCGATTCATTGGGCGTTAACCCACCGTTATACTGATGTGGCCTAAGTTGGCTGTAATATCCAATAATGTATCGAATGATCTCTTGTTGAGCCTCTGCAAAACTACGATAACCCGCTTTGGGAACCCATTCGCTTTTCAGGCTTCTAAAGAAGCGCTCCATCGGCGCATTATCCCAACAATTGCCTCGTCTTGATAAGCTTTGTGTAATCTGACAACGCCATAGTAACTGACGATAATAGCGACTCGTATAATGGCTACCCTGATCACTGTGGAACATGACCCCTTTGGGCCTGCCCCTAGATTCAAAGGCCATCATCAATGCTTTTCCAGTGAGCTTGCTGTCTGGTGATAGTGACATTGCCCAACCAATAGGTTTTCGTGCAAACAGATCCATGACAACAGCCAAATACATCCAACGATGACCAACCCATACATAGGTGACATCACCAACCCAAACCTGATTCGGTTGAGTCACAGCAAATTGCCGCCCTAAAAGATTGGGGATCTCAAGATGCTCTTGTTCGGCCTTTCTGTATTTATGTTTAGGTGACTGGCAGCTTACTAAGCCTAGTAATTTCATTAGCTTACTTGCTCGATAACGGCTAAGCGGTATGCCCTCAATATTGGTTACCATATCAGCAATCGTACGTGCACCTGCTGAGCCGTGGCTAGCTTCATGCATGTCACTCACAATAGAGTGCAATTTCACCTGCTCTGGCGAGAGTTGTTTGCCTCTGTTACGCCAATACTTGTAGCTACTACGATGAACACTGAACACATGGCATAAGGTTTTTACACTAAAGCTCTTCCTGAGTTTCTCGATCATCGAGAATTGTTCAGTGAGTCCGACATCAAGAGAGCAGTAGCCTTTTTTAAAATTTCATTGTGCTCCTCAAGGTTAGCGATTCTCTTCTTGAGTTCACGAATTTCTATTTGTTCTGGCGTAAGCGGAGAGGCTTTCGGCGATATACCTCGTTGCTCTTGCTTAAGCTGTCGTACCCAGCGATCCATTGCTGATTTACTGACATTCATTGTTTTAGCGGCTTCGATAACCGAATAGCCATGCTCTGTTACTAATTGTGCTGCTTCAAGTTTGAACTCTGCACTAAAAGTTCGTCTTGTGCGATTTGTCATAAAGTCACCTATTTGTCTCTGAGATGTATTTTAACATCTCTATTTAGGTGGCCAAATTTACTGTACCACTACAAACCAAACCTTTCGTAGGCTTTTACCATTTCATGGTATGTCGCAACAGCCTCATTAAAATCTTGCTTACGCTCGATGTCATTTTCATAGATCGCTTCCCACGGTGGGAAAATGAATACTTTTCTGTGATAGGTTAGCTCGCGGCATTTTCTTAATAAGATCTCTGAAATAGCTATTTGTTCAAGCTGACTGTACCCATAAGAATCAATAATGCTTCGATCAAAGAAAGTCAGAACTGAGTTGTCGTGTACTTTGTAATTGTGGAGTTCTTCAAGAACCATTGCATCACGGAATGCGACTTTATCTTTCCAAGGTAAAGCTTCCCCATCCCGCTCAGTCTGTATTTGAATGACTTTACGACCGACTTCTGCAGCACTCGGGTACCCCAATTGCTCTAAAAATTTAATAACCGAAGTTTTTCCTGAACCTGGACCACCAGTAAAAACTACCCGATTGTTCATGAAACCTCCTAAAACGGCTAACGCCCGCCTAAGGGGCTGGCAACGCATAACACGAAACTCAAACACAAAAACCGAAACCACCGCGGCTCAATGGGACTGGAAACGCTACGCGTTGACAGTCCATCTTGAGGCGTTTGTTGTAACCGTTTTTCCATTCGCACCAGATCCCATAACTTACCATTAAAAGCTCTTGTACCAATTTCTGTCGAAACCACTTCAAAACCTAATGACTCATAGCATTTTCTAGCAACTGTGTTCTGTTCAAAAACGCCTAAGCTAAACTTGGTTGCAGAAAAATCTAATCGGGCTTTATCGATTAATAACATCAACATCGATTTTGATAGCCCTTGCCCACGATAAGCATTTGAAATAAAGGCACGGCAAATCCGATATTGCTCATCGGCGACTTTGTACAACTCAACAAACCCGGCATGTCTACCTTTCACTTTTAGCAGATAGGGAAATACTTCCGCTTTGCTACAGTGGGAATGGATCTGTTCATAAGTCAGCGGGAAAACATACGCAGGGCCACCCCATAAATAGTTCAACTCATCTGAGTCAATCCATTTTATAAGCAGGTCAAAATCCGATTCTTGAAACTCTTCTAAGTTCATGATTTCCCATTAGGTTATAACGCTGCGTTAAGGGGTGAATGCCGCATAAACCAACTTTCCGCAGACCACTTTCACCACCAAAACCAACCGCATACCAAAAATGCCACGCGGCATGAATCCCGCTTAAACGCCTTGTTATGAGGCAACTTGAAGCGACAAAGAAAGGAAGTTTTCATCGCTTTCAGTCACCTTATAGCCAAGAGATTTGTAAAACCTTAACGCTGACTCGTTTCTAGTAAAACTTGATAAGGTTACATGACTACGCCCTTGCTCTCGCGCCATTTCGTGAACCACATTCATTACCCTTCCACCAAGTTGCTGATTCTGAAATTCTGGAAACACAATGAGTATATGTACATGAAATGCGTTTTCGTAAGGCTTGAAGCATAGCAATCCAACTTGCTCGTTATTGATATAAACCCAGTGAAACCAATGCGGCTCGTAGTCATTTTTTAAACGATTGACCTGGAACTCATCACACCAGCCAAAGACGGCATCAACATGCGAATAAAGTCCCTGTTTCACAACAGAGAACAGACTTTCAAACTCATCATTTTCTATTTGTATTAATTGAATATCCATATGCCTCATAACGCCGCGTTAAGGGGCAGCCAACGCTACTACTAAGCTTCTGCATAACACCGTAATCACAAAACCAACGCATAATAAAAATGCCACGCGTTGGCTGTCCATCTTGAACGCTTTGTTATATGACTTTACGCGCGATGATATGAACCGCATTACTGACATGACCTGAAATGGTCGAAGTTTCAGATACTTTCGACAATTCAATACTGAAGTGATAGCAAAGCCTCAATCTCTTTTGGCCGACTATGCCACATTTCGATACCTAAACCTGATAAAAAGTGTAGACTTTCGATTGAACAAAACTCAGCTAAATACAACACACCGTTGGGTTTCAAAACCCGCCAGAGTTCAGATACAACTTTTTCACGAGAATCCTGAACAGGTATACAAGTCAATACTGCACATACCACTATCGCATCAAAATAATTGTCTGAAAAAGAAAATAAACCATCTTGTTGATAACGTAAATCAAGTTCAGGATATTCGGTTAGACCTCGATTAATCATTTCTTTTGATGAATCTACACCAACTAAATCCTTATAACCCAACTTCTGAAGCTGATTTGAAATACGTCCGTAACCACAACCAAAATCTCAAACTTTACCATTTCGGGGAATCGATATTAAAAAGTCTTCCACAGAAATTTCAAGATTGAAATCAACATGATCTGCAACATGATCCCATCTGATCAAAACTGGACTCCTTTAGTCATATAACGCCCTGCTAAGGGGTGAGCAATGCACTGCCAAAGCTACCGCACACCGCCTGAATCACAAAACTCACCGCATGCTAAAAATGCCACGCATTGCGAATCCCGCTTAAGCAGTTTGTTAGCTTAAATTTCAGCACCTTAGATTTACCAAACCTGAGATTAACCTGATTTAGGAAACCGACAAACTGCCTGAATTTTGAAATCCGAATTGGTTCAAACTTTGTGGCGTTTCATGCGATTTGAAAGCCCGAAATTTTTGATAAATCACTTTCAGAAAACTCAAAGCGAAAGTAAAACTGCCAAAGCGACTTTGCGCCAAATTTGCTAACCTCGCGCAATCCCAAAACTCAATTGAGGCAACCGCTCAAAACTCGCGTTGGCAAACAATAACAATTTGCCGAAAAACCGGAACGAACTGCCAAGGGAAGAAAAAACAGGCGCAAACAATTGATTTTTATTGTTTTAAGCTAACGCCCGGTTAAGGGGCAGCCAACGCCACAACCAAGCTTCCGCATAACACCGTAACCACAAAAACCAACGCACAGTAAAAATGTCGCGCGTTGGCTGTCCCTCTTGAACCGTTTGTTATGTTTAAGCTTCAATGACTTACGTTTTACCAAAACCAAGATTAACTCAGCTTTGATTCACAAACAAAAGCCAAGACCTAAAAAACTGAAACGATTCATAGATTTGAAAAACAGACTTTGAATTTCGGCAATTCAAGCCCCAAAACCTGTGATCAAAATACTGAGTGAGCCAGCCGAAGCAACCTCGCGTTTGCCTGTAAATTGATTGAGGCAATTCTCTGAATTTCCAGCGCCAAAGAATAAGTGTCCAGAAAACAGCGTTCACAAATGCCAACTTGCCGACAAACTTGAAACTAATCAGCCGAGGAAACAAAGAAAAACCATAATCCACTGATTTTTGGTGATTAAACATAACGCCCGCTTAAGTGGTGAGCAACGCAATACGATGTTACCGCACACAACCTAAATCACTAAATTTACCGCAAACCACAAATGCCACGCGTTGCGAATCCGTCTTAAAGCGTTTGTTATGTTTAAGCTTCAAGGACTTACGTTTTACCAAAACCAAGATTAACGCGGCTTTGACTCACAAACAAAAGACAAAACCTAGAAAACTGAAATGACTCATAATTTTGTGCGTATTTCGGTGATTGCGATCGCTCGTTTCGGTTTATTCCGATCACCTGTTCCTGCCGTTTTTCTCTCTTCCTATTTTTACTCTAAGTGATCGGATTGCGCCAGTTTTCTCATTGACTCACCGCCCAGTTTCTATTCGGTGACTATTGTGTACCAGCCTATCCATGAGAGCGTCTGCGACGGTGGCGTTGCCGATCATGTTGTACCACTCTTTTACAGGTAACTGACTGATGACGATTGTGCTGCTGTTTTGGTAACGGTCTTCAAGCACTTCTAACAAGTGACCCGCATGCTCTTGAGTCAGTTTTTCCATTCCCCAGTCGTCGAGGATAAGCAGCGCTTTTTTAGCTAGGGATTGAAGTTGCTTTTGATAGCTACCATCCAGACGACCTGCGGTCAGGTCATCGAGCAAGCGAGTTAATCGGTAGTATCTGACGGTTTGCTGTTGGTCGCAGGCGCTACTTGCCAGAGCGCAGCCAAGATAGGTTTTGCCTGCACCTGTTGGGCCTGTGATCAAAATGTTCTGGTGCTTGTGCAGATAACTCCCCGTCAGAAGTTCACTCATCTGTTTGCGGTTGAGGTTTCGCCCCTCCTTGTAGATGAGTTGGCTCGGCTGAGCATCCACTCTCAGCTTGGCTTGTTGTTTTAAGCGTTGGATTTTGCTCTGATTACGATTCAAGATTTCACTTTCCAGAAGCAGGCTTAACCTTTCCTCGAAGTCCAGCTCTGCGTAGGTGGTCAGTTGCTCTTGTTGCTGCTCTAACGCTTTCGCCGCATGACTTAAGCGCAGGGTTTTGAGTTGGTCATTGAGTGTGTTCATATCCTTTCTCCTAGTGATAACAGTTCGGGCCACGAACATTGCTGTGAACAAGGTTCGGTGTATTCGCTTTATCTTTACTCAGTTGCCCCTCGCGATTGTTTTTCAGCAGATTATTGATGAAGGTGTAGTTCGGTTTTGTCAGCATCAGCGCATCTTTACAGGCTTGCTCTAGGCGTGATTCACCATGGGCTTTACTCAGATTGAGCAGCCCAAGACAGGAACGATAGGTCTGCTCTGGATGAGGTTTGGCGTTCAGCATCTTATTGACGACTTCTCGGGTGGCAGGGCCGATATTGGCTCCCCAGTTGAGCAAGCGTCCAGGCGACCACTTTTGATGTTGATGATGACTCGGCATGTGCTCTGGTTGGGTGCTGTTTCCGCGCTCTCTTTGACTGCGTGGGTGTTGAGCGACCAAGTTACCTTGATGGTAGATCTGCACCAGACGGTTGGAGGCTTCCAGCTCGACGTGGTGGCCAACCAGTTGATGGGGAACCGAGTAGTAGTGACGGCGATATTCGACGTGATAGTCAGGCCCAACCTTGGCTTGTCTCGTTTCGGTATAGAGGTATCGCTGCTTGGGTAGCGGCTTTAATGCAGGTTTATCGAGCTTCTCGAACAAGGCTTTGCGACTCGCGCCATACTGTTTCATCTCACGTTGGTTTAACTCATCCATCAGCGCTCGGATAGCGAGATTCAGCTCTTTGAAGGTATAGAAGGTTTGGTGGCGAAGCCGCATCATGATCCAGCGTTCGACGAGGAGCACCGCATTCTCCGCCTTGGCTTTGTCTTTCGGTTTGTAAGGGCGAGCAGGCATCACGGCGGTTTGATAGTGATTGGCCAGTTTCTGATAGCTGTCGTTCAGTCTTGGCTCATAGCGATTCGCTTTACTGACCGCGCTACGCAGATTGTCGGGAACCAAGAGATGGGGGACGCCACCGAAGTGCTCGAACGCATTGGCATGCGCCTCTAGCCAGTAAGACTTTCCTTGGCTGGGGAAGGCTTCCACATAGGTGTAGTTGGACGCACCTAAGGTCGCCACGAACACTTCGGCTTCGCGCACTTCGCCTGTGTCAGGGTTCACCACCTGAAGCCGAGGGCCACAGTAATCGATAAACAGCTTATCACCCGCAACATGAAGCTGGCGCATGCTGCGCTTTTGGGTTTTGAGCCAGCGAGTGAAGTGCTCGCAGAACTGAGTGTAAGCGTAAGCTTTCTCTTGATATTGCTCATGATATTCCTGCCAGAGCAACATCTTCGTCATGCCTTTACGTCTGAGTTCGACTGCGTATTGCGTGAAGTCTGGCATGACTTTATCGCGACTGGCTTTCTTACCGTGATACAGCGCTTGCGTGAGATCAGCATCGCTGCAACTTTCAGGCAGAGGCCAACCAAGTGGGCTTTGTTTAAAGCGAGTAAGGAGTTCCGATATGGTGGACGGGCCGAGTTTCAGGCAAGAAGCGATGCTGCGATTTGAGAGACCGCAGTCGTACTTAAGGCGTAATACCTCTTTGATTTTGTTCATTGGAGTTCTCTTTTTGGCCATGGTCGCTTCCTTACGTTCTTGTTTAAGAAGTAAAGAATAGCGAGCTATTGATTTAAAAGAGAAAAAGGAAGGATTTCGGGCATTCCGATCGGGGTTTTCGCTATTCCGATCACCGATTTCGGAGTGAGGCTAAAAGTGATCGGATAATCGCGGAATCAGTGATCGGTTTAAACCGAAATGGGTGATCGGATAATCCCGAAATGACTGATCGGAATGCTCCGAAATATGCAGATTTGGAAAACCAACAAACCACCTGAGTTTTGAACCCCGAATTGGTTCAAACTTTGTGGCCTTTCATGCGATTTGAAAACCCGAAAATTTTGATAAATCACTTTCTGAAAACTCAAAGCGAATGCAAAACTGCCAAAGCGACTTTGCGCCAAACTGACTAACCTCGCGCATTCCCAAAACTCAATAGAGGCAACAGCTCAAAACTTGCATTGGCAAACAATACTGATTTGCCGAGAAACCTGAGCGAATTGCCAAT
Organism: Vibrio cidicii; assembly: GCF_009763805.1. Taxonomy (NCBI): domain Bacteria; kingdom Pseudomonadati; phylum Pseudomonadota; class Gammaproteobacteria; order Vibrionales; family Vibrionaceae; genus Vibrio; species Vibrio cidicii. The sequence continues at coordinate 1,220,373 of NZ_CP046804.1, forward strand.
GGAAGAAAGAAAAAACACAAACAACTGATTTTTAATGTTTTAAGCTAACGCTGCGTTAAGGGGTGAATGCCGCCTAAACCAACTTTCCGCAGGCCACTTTCACCACCAAAACTCACCGCATACCAAAAATGCCACGCGGCATGAATCCCTCTTGAACGCCTTGTTATGCTTAAGCTTCAATGGGTTACGTTTGACCAGAACCAAGCTTAACTCGACTTTGATTCACAAACAAAAGCCAAAACGTAGAAAACCGAAATGAATCATAGTTTTGATAATCAGGCTCGGATTTTTGGCAAATCTAGTTTGAAGTTTGAAAACCTAGAAATGGATTTCTGATTGAGCGAACCGCCCTAACCTCGCGCTTACCCGAAAATTGAATGAGGCAACTCTCTGATTTTCTAGCGCCAAAGAATAAGTGTCCGAAAAACAGCGCTCAAAAAAGCTGGCTTGCCGAAAAACACAAAACTGAAAAGCTGAGGGAACAGAGAAAAACCATAAATCACTGATTTTACTTGATTAAGCATAACGCCCGCTTAAGGGGCAGGCAACGCCACGACCAACTTTCCGCACAACACCGTAATCACAAAAACCAACGCATAGTAAAAATGCCGCGCGTTGGCTGTCCCTCTTGAAGCGTTTGTTATGTTCGTAGTTCAAGTTTGACTTTGGTTGCTTCTGAATCTGCTAAATCGTAGAACTTTCGTTTTGCTATGGCCTTAACAGGGTTGTCTAGTTTTCTTACATTACTTAATTTCCACGCCAACCAGCCACTCTCAAACTCTGATTCATCACAGCCTGAATGCTCACAATCCTCTTTTACCCAAGGTTCACACGAGACAATATCAACAACAGCAACAACCTGCCCTGTCAAATCTTCATCGCCCTCTTTTGTTAACCGTGTGCTATTTTGGACCAGAGCAACATTGATCATTGGTAACACTTCTGGACACCAAGTTCTGATTTCCAACAACTTGGTTTTGTTCGCAATCATTGTTCCCCACGGCTCAACTACAGATAGCGCTTTCACATTTTTCTCCAAAGAACATAACGCCCTGTTAAGTAGTGAGGCATGCACTACAAAAGCTTCCGCAACACTACGTAATCACTAAAACCAACGCAAACCAAAAATGCCACGCATGCCGAATCTGCTTGAACAGTTTGTTAGCTTAAATTTCAGTACCTTAGATTTACTAAGCCCGAGATTAACCTGATTTGGAAAGCCGGCAAACTACCTGAGTTTTAAAACCCGAATTGACTCAAACTTTGTGACCTTTCATGCGATTTTGAAACCAGTTAATTTTGACAAATCACTTTCGGAAAACTCAAAGTGAGAACAAAACTTCCAAAGCGACTTTGCACCAAATTGACTAACCTCGCGCAATCCGGAAACTCAATTGAGGCAACAGCTCAAAACTCGCGTTGGCAAACAATGCTGATTTGCCGAGAAACCTGAACGAATTGCTAAAGGAAGAAAGAAAAAGCCACAAACAATTGATTTTCAATGTTTTAAGCTAACGCCCGCCTAAGGGGCTGGCAACGCATTACCACTAAACTCAAACACAACAACTGCAACCACCGCGGCTCAATGGGACTGGAAACGCCACGCGTTGGCAGTCCCTTTGAGGCGTTTGTTAGCTTCGTAGCCCATTGTTTACCAATGATTTTTAAAACAAATTTGCTTGAAATGCATTTTACGCAAAAGCATTACTCAAACACACGTCCAACACCAAAAGCTGTGAAGTGAGCAACCAAAACTCGCAGCGATCAAGGTTAAGTTGGCCACTTACCGAATTTCCGACAAAGAAAGCGCGATTTCAGCGACAATGCAGCCTTTGTGAAACGAAACTTTCCGTGTGGAGCATCCAACAACATTGAAGTATCGAAACTTGATGGGTTTCAGCGACTTTGAAACTGCTGAGCATTCAACACTTTCTACCAAGTCAGAATCCGACAAACTCGAAAGCCAACTTGTGCAATTTGAACGCTAAAAGCTGATTGTTCAGAAACGATTGAGTTTGGATTTTGATGATTCCAGCCTTTAAGAAGCTAACGCCCTGCTAAGGGGTGAGCAATGCACTGCGAAAGTTACCGCACACCAGCTTTATCACAAAACCCACCGCATGCTGAAAATGCCACGCATTGCGAATCCCTCTTAAGCAGTTTGTTAGCTTAAATTTCAGCACCTTAGAGTTATCAAACCTGAGACTAACCCAGCTTGGGAAACCTACAAACCGCTTGAGCTTGAAAACCCGAATTGACTCAAAATTTGTAGCCGTTCATTTGCTTTGAAACCAGTGAATTTTGAAAACTCATTTTCGGAAAACTCAAAGCGAAAGCAAAACTGCTAAAGCGACTTTGCGCCAAACTGACTAACCTCGCGCATTCCCAAAACTCAATTGAGGCAACAGCTCAAGACTTGCGTTGGAAAATAATGCTGATTTGCCGAGAAACCAGAACGAATGACCAAAGGAAGAAAAAAGACCACAACCAATTGATTTTATTTGTTTTAAGCTAACGCCCTGCTAAGGGGTGAGCAATGCACTACGAAAGCTACCGCACACCGACTTAATCACGAAAACCGCCGCATGCTAAAAATGCCACGCATTGCGAATCCCTCTTAAGCAGTTTGTTAGCTTAAATTTCAGCACCTTAAGATTTACTAAACCTGAGACTAACCCGATTTAGGAAACTGGCAAACCACCTGCGTTTTAAAACCCGAATTGACTCAAACTTTGTGGCCTTTCGTGCGATTTGAAAACCCGAAAATTTTGATAGATCACTTTCGGGAAACTCAAAGCAAAAGCAAAACTGCCAAAGCGACTTTGAGCCAAGCTTGCTAACCTCGCGCAATCCCAAAACTCCATTGAGGCAACGGCTAAAAACTCGCGTTGGCAAACAATGCTGATTTGCCGAGAAACCTGAACGAATTGCCAATGGAAGAAAGAAAAAACCATAAACAACTGATTTTTAATGTTTTAAGCTAACGCCCTGTTAAGGGGTGAGCAACGCAATACCTAAGCCGCCGCATAACACCTTAACCACTAAAACCAACGCATAGTAAAAACGCCACGCGTTGCGAATCCCTCTTAAACAGTTTGTTATGCATTTCTAACACCGCACTCAGAATTCAATAGCCTACCAACTTCTATTAGCTGATTTTTAACGTCCAACCCGTATTTCAGAACATCAATTGCCCATTTTTGCTCATAAAAATTGCCAGAGTAAGAAAAAGGTTTGATCCTTATTGATGCTCGACCTTCACGTAAGTCTAATTGACGATTAAATTGAACAAGGTTTCGGTGTTTGATTGTATTAACAAAGCTATTTACATACTGATACTCAAAACTAGCTAAGATTTTTTCTAACTCAGTTTCTAACATTCCCATCAGGTAACGCTTCACACACCCGACAAATGTCACACAAGTGAATTGCTATAGGTTCATGTACTAAAAGAGCATTTAGTAATTGAGCTAAAATATCATACATTGAACGCACATTTTGAAGAGCTGCGTGCAAATGGGCTTGAGCACTTATAACTTCACTTTCTAATTCGGCTTTTTCAGAACCCAATGAAAAAACTAACCTCAAAGCCATTTCGGGCTCATCAGAATCTAATTTACTAAATACACTGAATGCTTCAGCTTTATGAAACTCGAATATATCAATAACACGAGCTACAGAGTCAAGGTATTCAATATAGTGTTCAGGTTGTTCGCCAAGCAAATCCAGATGATTCTTTAACTCTTGAATTTTCCACATATTTCCACCGAATGCATAACGCCGCGTTAAGGGGTGAACAACGCGACCACCAAACCTAAACCATTGCGCTGTAAACACTAAAGCTGATTCAAACCAAAACTGCCAAGCGTTGTGAATCCGCCTTAAACGCTTTGTTAGCGCGCATTTCCTGCGCACTGCAATCGCACAGCCTCAGACTACAATACAAATTGGGCACCTCAAAAACCATAACTACAGGGAATAAATATAGATTTTTGTAGGGCGAACTACTAAAGCATTTTTATGAATCAACTCAAGAATCGATTGCTAAGAAAGCCAAAAATCGAACCTACTTTCGTTTGGACAATAACTTGCTAATTTCCCTGAATGCTTCGATGACTACATTCGGAATCGCACTCTCTGCATGAGAATCATTCATTTCTTCAGTTAAATGAGTAAAATTGGATTGGTACTTCTCTATCGCTTCATTGTCTGTGGATGCAAATATTACATCACCATCAACTTCTAAGCCCAAATCTAACAGTTGACCTTTTTCTCGTAAAAAAGCATCTGAATCCATACGTAAAAACGTAAAGTTCTTCCTTTCTTGTCCGGGCTGACAAAAGAACTGATATTTTTTCATTTTATTTCCTTTCTATGACCAACATTCCTAATGCGCAGCTAACGCCCTGTTAAGTAGTGAGGCATGCACTACGAAAGCTTCCGCAACACTACGTCATCACTAAAATCAACGCAAACCAAAAATGCCACGCATGCCGAATCTACTTGAACAGTTTGTTATGTTTCGTAGCCCAAGATTTCGATACCACTTTCAGTTTCTTATTATTGGAAATTCTCCAACCTTGCAGAGTTCCATCAGAAACCTCTCTAAGTTCAGGGCACGGTGAGCAGTAGGACCATTTTCATATAGTTGATATGAATAACTTCTTGGGATGAATATGCGTTCAATGTACTTGTACTTGACAGGTCCACCACTGCCTTTAACCGGATCATCAATTGCCGAATCCCACACCTGTTGCTTACTAGGAGCGTGACCAAAGAATGCTTTTTCACTATCTGTAAAGTGGTACTCGATACCAGAAAAATCTGCTCCATGCTCTGCTATTGTAAGGAAGAACTTATTCCACTTATGGTTGGACATTAAACGCACTGAGTATTTCTGTCTCAGAGCTTTATCATTATGAGCTTTCATTTAATCCTTCTAGAAACATAACGCCCAATTAAGGGGTGAGCAACGCTACCACCCGACCTAAGGCATTGTACCGTAACCACTAAAATTGAAGTAGAAACAAAAATGCCAAGCGTTGGGAATCCCTCTTAAATTGTTTGTTAGCCATCTGAACTTTCTGCTTGCTCAATTCCTCTAGCTACTCTGCTAGGTAGTACAAATAATATTTCAGCTAAATAGCTGTTCCTAAATGTAGATCACCGGTGTGTAAAAAAGAAGGGAACTCGGTACCGTTTGAGCGATCTGATCAGTCGCCAAACATACAAACCCGCAACCGTTACCGAGTTCCTATGATTCTAACATTACCTGACCGCGCTGAACGACGTCGTATCACCAAAAAGATGCATAAAACTAAGGATAAAGACCATTACCGACGCTTGAATGCCATATTGCTACTTTCTCAAGGGCATTCTGTTACCACAGTCTCGAATATTCTGGTTGCAGCCCGCTCTTCTATAGGACGCTGGATTCATTGGTACACGGAATGCGGCATCGATGGCTTGGAAAGCTCAACTCGAGGCAGAGCCACGACGCTCCCATTTCTTCAAATTGCCGCTGTATTGACTGCTTTACTCGCACTGAATCCTCAAAGTCTGGGATATCAGCGTTCACGTTGGAGTACCGAGCTGATGGCGATTGAAGTAAATCGGATATTTGGGTTTAACGTGCACTCATCGACCATTCGTCGATGGTTGCCTAAACTTGGGATTGTCTGGCGAAGAGCCTCTCCAACATTGCATATCAAAGATCCAGATAAAGAAGCCAAACTCGCCAGAATCAAAGAGGCATTAGCGCGTTGCGACGCCGACCATCCCGTGTTTTATGAAGATGAAGTCGACATTCACTTAAATCCCAAAATTGGCTCAGATTGGATGCCAAAAGGTCAACAAAAGAAGGTGGCGACACCGGGACAAAATGCTAAATACTATCTTGCAGGAGCTCTGCATGCTAAGACCGGTAAAGTCTCGTATGTCGGAAGTAGCAGTAAGAACTCAGAACTGTTTATTGCGATGCTGGAGCAGTTGAAACGCCAGTACCGCCGAGCGAAAACCATTACTCTTATCGTGGATAATTACATCATTCACAAGAGCAGAAAAACACAGGGTTGGTTAAAGCAAAATCCGAAGTTTGTTTTGCTTTTTCAGCCAGTGTACTCGCCTTGGGTAAACAAAATAGAGAAGCTTTGGCATGCGTTGCATGAAACGGTGACACGGAATCATCAATGCAAAGCAATGTGGCAACTTTTAAAGCGGGTTCGATACTTTATGGATAACGTTTCACCATTTCCCGGCGGTGGTCATGGGCGACAAAAAAGTGAAGCATAATTAGGAACAGTTATTTAGAGATAGCGCAAAATCAAACACTCTTTTAGCATCACTTTGGCTTGGCAAGGAGGCATTTTGGTCTGCATGCCTTTGATCATTAGCATCTAAGCGAACCTCATGGGCCCATTGAGCCATGTCATCCGTGATAATGTGAAGTTCACATGCTTTTTTGATACGGCTGTACAGACTACCATCGGTTAAACCTTTGTGTTTGAGCATTGAATCAACAGCACTTGCTGCCAACATAACAGCTCCCGCAGGTGCGTGAAAACTGCTGTATGCCTGTTGTAAATATGTACGAGGTATTTCTGGAATATCCTCAGATATCAATTGGATTTCAGGGAAAAATTCTTGAACTGTTTGGCCTGAATTATGAGCCCAAGCAGTTATTACACCTCCACAAGATGTACAAATATATATTCCCCATATTCTGAGATTAAGATTAGCTTCATCTCTAGTTTGGAAGTACTCTTTGATATTGAGTAGCGGAGACGCAACCGAACAATGAGGGCAACGACTTAATTTTAAGTTACCAGTTAAATTCATTCTAAATTCTCAATTCTAATTTACGAGTGATGGCTAACGCCCGCTTAAGGGGCAGCCAACGCTACTACCAACTTGCCGCATAACATCGTAATCACAAAAGCCAACGCATGGTAAAAATGCCACGCGTTGGCTGTCCCTCTTGAAGCGTTTGTTAGCCGACACTCTCAACGTGAAACCTCGATGCTTCGAATTGATGTTACTATACGCAGCTCAATACCAACAAAAACCAGTGAGAAATTATTGATGTCAAATCAAAAACCACTGCTAGATCAAGTCATGCTAGCTTTCCAAGTTATACCACGACTAAAAGAAGGGAATAACTTTGAAGTCGTCGATAAAGCTATTGAGGTTGTCAAAGCCTCTGGCGTCCCATTTCAAGTGAGTGCGATGGAAACCACTTTAAAAGGCGAACTAAACCAACTGCTAGAGATTGTAAAAGCTGCGCAACAAGCTTGCTACGATGCGGGTGCTGTCGAGGTTATTACCAACATCAAGATTCACAGTAAAACTGAAGCTGCTACAGACACATTCTGCACTTACGACAGAGGTGTAACTAAAGCTAACCACATGTTCGTAAATAACTAATTCTTATGCCGTCACCTGAACATTCAGCGTGACGGCTAACGCCGCGTTAAGGGGCGCAGGCACGCAATACAAAAGTGACCGCATGACAACTTAACCACTAAACCCAATGCAAATTGAAAATGCCACGCGTGCCAAGTCCCGCTTTAACGCTTTGTTATGCCTGTGCCAAAGTTTTCAATGAATTTGGGACAATAACTTTATGGATCGGCGCTACGACAAGCATGTAAGCTTTGCCAAACAAGTTGTGGACATGCACTACAGTTGTCGCATGAACAGTGACTTTGTCACCTTTTACGTCCAGCAGAAACGACACTCTCACATCGAGATGCTTATCGCTGTCCTCCAGAACAATTTCATGCTCTTCGTTACTTACGAGCGTGAAGATACCTATCCGTTCGCCCACTTTGACGTCATTAACACCGGCCTCAAAAGTCGCATCCTGAAATCGACCTAAATGCTTCAGGCCGAATATAGATACAATACGGTTTCTCATTTCCATTAAGAAAGAAACCCAGCGCGGTGTTTGCTTGGCGATTTCAAGATAAACAGCAAAAGCTGTCTGATTCGTGTATGGGATCTCACGAGAGAAACTGTCAGCAAAATAAGAGCCTTGCGTATAACTATAAAGCTTTGAATGCTTTGGGATAGTCATGTATTTCTCCTAAAAGGCATAACGCCCTGCTAAGGGGTGAGCAATGCACTGCAAAAGCTACCGCACACCGCCTTAATCACAAAGCTCACCGCATGCCAAAAATGCCACGCATTGCGAATCCCACTTAAGCAGTTTGTTAGCTTAAATTTCAGCACCTTATATTTGCCAAAACTGAGATTAACCCGATTTGGAAAACCAACAAACCACTTGAGTTTTGAAACCCGAATTAGCTCAAACTTTGTGGCCGTTCATTTGCTTTGAAAACCAATAATTTTTGACAACACATGTTCGCCAAACTCAAAGCGAAAGCAAAACTTCCAAAGCGACTTTGCGCCAAACTTGCTAACATCGGTTAAGCCCAAAAACTCAATTGAGGCAGCAACTCAAAACTCGCGTTGGCAAGCAATGCTGATTTGCCGAGAAACCGAAACGAGCTGCCAAGGGAAGAAAAAACAGGGTGCAAACAATTGATTTTTATTGTTTTAAGCTAACGCTGCGTTAAGGGGTGAGTGCCGCCTAAACCAAGTTTCCGCACACCACTTTCACCACCAAAACTGACTGCAAACCAAAAATGCCACGCGGCATGAATCCCGCTTAAACGCCTTGTTATGCTTAAGCTTCAATGGCTTACGTTTTAATTGAATTAAGATTAACTCGACTTTGATTTACAAACAAAAACCAAAACGTAGAAAACAGAAATGACTCATAATTTTGAAAATCAGACTTTGAACTTTGGCAGTCAAAACTCAAAAACCTAAGATCAAATTTCTGATTGAGCCAACCGCCATAGCCTCGCGCTTACCCGAAAATTGACTGAGGCAACTCTCAGAATTTTTAGCGCCAAAGAATAAGTGTCCAGAAAACAGCGCTCACTGAAGCCAACTTGCCGACAAACACAAAACTGAAAAGCCGAGGGAGCAAAGAAAAACCATAACCAACTGATTTTACTTGATTAAGCATAACGCCCTGCTAAGGGGTGAGCAATGCACTACGAAAGCTACCGCACACCACCTTAATCACGAAAATCCAACGCATGCTGAAAATGCCACGCATTGCGAATCCCTCTTAAGCAGTTTGTTAGCTTAAATTTCAGCACCTTAGATTTACTAAGCCCGAGATTAACCTGATTTGGAAAACCGACAAACTACCTGAGCTTTAAAACCCGCATTGACTCAAACTTTGTGACTGTCCATTGACTTTGAAACCTGTAAAGTTTGAGAATTCATTTTCTGAGAACTCAAAGCGAAAGCAAAATTTCCAAAGCGACCTTGCACCAAACTTACCAACCTCGCGCAGCCCCAAAACTCAATTGAGGCAACAGCTCAAAACTCGTGTTGGCAAACAATGCTGATTTGCCGAGAAACCAGAACGAATGGCCAAAGGAAGAAGGAAAAAACCACAACCAATTGATTTTACGTGTTTTAAGCTAACGCCCTGCTAAGGGGTGAGCAATGCACTGCAAAAGCTACCGCACACCAACTTAATCACAAAACTCACCGCATGCTAAAAATGCCACGCATTGCGAATCCCACTTAAGCAGTTTGTTAGCTTAAATTTCAGCACCTGAGATTTACTAAGCCTGAGATTAAACCGATTTGGAACACCAACAAACCACTTGAGTTTTGAAACCCGAATTAGCTCAAACTTTGTGGCCGTTCATTTGCTTTGAAAACCAATAATTTTTGACAACACATGTTCGCCAAACTCAAAGCGAAAGCAAAATTTCCAAAGCGACCTTGCACCAAACTTACCAACCTCGCGCAGCCCCAAAACTCAATTGAGGCAACAGCTCAAAACTCGCGTTGGCAAACAATGCCGATTTGCCGAGAAACCTGAACGAACTGCCGAGGGAAGAAAAAACAGGCTGCAACCAATTGATTTTTATTGTTTTAAGCTAACGCCCGCCTAAGGGGCTGGCAACGCATTAACACTAAACTCAAACACAACAACCGAAACCACCGCGGCTCAATGGGACTGGAAACGCCACGCGTTGACAGTCCCTCTTGAGGCGTTTGTTATAACACAGTTTCACACATCATGTTCCGTGAGCAATTGACGACAGTTACGAACTGTTAGAAACGCGGATTTCGTGGCTCAAACTATAAATAATGCGGTAATGACCAAAAATTATTTCACGGTAGTTCGTATGAGGCATTTCAGGAACCATGCGGCCCATTTCTGGCATTGAGCCGAGCAATTCCGTTTTGTCGAATACTTCATTCACCCACTTTTCTGCAGCTGATGGGTTATCCAAAGCAATAAACTCTGCGGCATCACCCAGTTTTTGTAACGCTAGAGGTGACCAAACTACTTTCATTTGATGATGCGCCCCAGAACTTGTGAACGAGCATCTTCGTTTGATATACCTAAACCTGCAGCCAATTGAGCTTCTGCAGTACGCATTTCTTCGAGTAATTCGATTTTCTCTTGCATTGCTTCATACTCCGCAACGTCAAGAACAACGGCTACACCTTTACCTCGTTGTGTAATAACCAATGGTCGACGAGTCTCATTGATCTGTTTGATAAATGATGCAACGCCAGCACGGAACTCAGACAAAGGCTGAATATCTTGATCAAGGTGAATACGGCTCATAATGAACTCCATTTAGTACAATTTAATGTACAAATAGTAGTTCAATTGAGATTTACGAGCAAGGAATTGATTCTGTGTTATAACGCCCGCTTAAGTGGTGAGCAACGCAACACGATGCTTCCGCATACCACCTAAATCACTAAATTTACCGCAAACTACAAATGCCACGCGTTGCGAATCCGTCTTAAAGCGTTTGTTAGCTTACAGTTTTCCACATGGTTTTTGACTGCTCTTTAAAGCCTAATTTAGTGTAAAACTTTTGCGCATTATGGTTGAACGCCATAACCTCAAGCCTTATTTGCTCAGCACCCTGAGATTTAGCCCAATCTGTACACTTAGCCATGAGTTGACTACCAATACCAGAAACTCGAGAACTTTCATCGACTACGATCGTGCCAACACGACAAATAGGAGTTTTTACTAAAAATGGAACAGCCTCGTTTTGAGTAACTGTTGCTGTAATGAAACCTAAAATATCACCAGAGATTTCAGCCACAAGAAAAAGCCTTGATGGATCACTTAAAGCTCGATGAAGAAATTCTTTTTCATCTGGAGACGGTTTAACAAATGCTTCTGGTGCATTTTCAAAGTGCATACTCCCTATTTGGTAATTTAGGCGTAAAAGTGAATCTATATCTGCTTCTCGTGCTTCTCTAATTTCCATTTTTTCCACTAAACATAATATGTAAGCTAACGCCGCGTTAAGGGGCGCAGGCACGCAATACAAAAGTGACCGCATGACAACTTAACCACTAAACCCAATGCAAATTGAAAATGCCACGCGTGCCAAGTCCCGCTTTAACGCTTTGTTATGCCTGTGCCAAAGTTTTCAATGAATTTGGGACAATAACTTTATGGATCGGCGCTACGACAAGCATGTAAGCTTTGCCAAACAAGTTGTGGACATGCACTACAGTTGTCGCATGAACAGTGACTTTGTCACCTTTTACGTCCAGCAGAAACGACACTCTCACATCGAGATGCTTATCGCTGTCCTCCAGAACAATTTCATGCTCTTCGTTACTTACGAGCGTGAAGATACCTATCCGTTTCGCCCACTTTGACGTCATTAACACCGGCCTCAAAAGTCGCATCCTGAAATCGACCTAAATGCTTCAGGCCGAATATAGATACAATACGGTTTCTCATTTCCATTAAGAAAGAAACCCAGCGCGGTGTTTGCTTGGCGATTTCAAGATAAACAGCAAAAGCTGTCTGATTCGTGTATGGGATCTCACGAGAGAAACTGTCAGCAAAATAAGAGCCTTGCGTATAACTATAAAGCTTTGAATGCTTTGGGATAGTCATGTATTTCTCCTAAAAGGCATAACGCCCTGCTAAGGGGTGAGCAATGCACTGCAAAAGCTACCGCACACCAACTTAATCACAAAACTCACCGCATGCTAAAAATGCCACGCATTGCGAATCCCACTTAAGCAGTTTGTTAGCTTAAATTTCAGCACCTGAGATTTACTAAGCCTGAGATTAAACCGATTTGGAACACCAACAAACCACTTGAGTTTTGAAACCCGAATTAGCTCAAACTTTGTGGCCGTTCATTTGCTTTGAAAACCAATAATTTTTGACAACACATGTTCGCCAAACTCAAAGCGAAAGCAAAATTTCCAAAGCGACCTTGCACCAAACTTACCAACCTCGCGCAGCCCCAAAACTCAATTGAGGCAACAGCTCAAAACTCGCGTTGGCAAACAATGCCGATTTGCCGAGAAACCTGAACGAACTGCCGAGGGAAGAAAAAACAGGCTGCAACCAATTGATTTTTATTGTTTTAAGCTAACGCCCGCCTAAGGGGCTGGCAACGCATTACCACTAAACTCAAACACAACAACTGCAACCACCGCGGCTCAATGGGACTGGAAACGCCACGCGTTGGCAGTCCCTTTGAGGCGTTTGTTAGCTTCGTAGCCCATTGTTTACCAATGATTTTTAAAACAAATTTGCTTGAAATGCATTTTACGCAAAAGCATTACTCAAACACACGTCCAACACCAAAAGCTGTGAAGTGAGCAACCAAAACTCGCAGCGATCAAGGTTAAGTTGGCCACTTACCGAATTTCCGACAAAGAAAGCGCGATTTCAGCGACAATGCAGCCTTTGTGAAACGAAACTTTCCGTGTGGAGCATCCAACAACATTGAAGTATCGAAACTTGATGGGTTTCAGCGACTTTGAAACTGCTGAGCATTCAACACTTTCTACCAAGTCAGAATCCGACAAACTCGAAAGCCAACTTGTGCAATTTGAACGCTAAAAGCTGATTGTTCAGAACGATTGAGTTTGGATTTTGATGATTCCAGCCTTTAAGAAGCTAACGCTGCGTTAAGGGGTGAGTGCCGCCTAAACCAAGTTTCCGCACACCACTTTCACCACCAAAACTGACTGCAAACCAAAAATGCCACGCGGTGTCAACGCCAGTTCAAAATTGACCCACTTATCGACGTTATCGCCGAAGTAAAATTGACCCACCCACGTAATTAACCTTTACCTTCAGATAGACTTTCGAGAGCCGCTGGTATGGTTCCAGCCGCCTTCTTCCCTCGTAATCGGTAGCTTTCTCCACTGATTTGTACGATGTGCGAGTGATGAAGAAGTCTATCAAGTAGTGCTGCCGTTAGTGTCGTATCGTCGGCGAACGCATTTGACCATTGAGAGAACGGCAAGTTACTGGTCACGATAATACTGCCTTGCTCATAACGTTTAGCGATGACGTTAAAGAACAAGTTGGCCTCTTCTCTGCCGAACGGTAGATACCCGATTTCATCGACGATAAGCAGTTTGGGAGCAAGTACACTGCGCCTCAAGTAATTTTCTAGTTTACCTTGAGCTTTCGCAGTAGAGAGTTGAAGCATCAAGTCTGCTGCCGTGATGAAGCGCGTTTTTAAACCTTTTTGGACAGCGAGTTGACCAAGACTCACTGCAAGATGACTCTTACCGACGCCACTTGGCCCGAGTAACACCACGTTTTCCTTTCGCTCTATGAACGCCAGCCCTGTTAGTTCTTTGAGCTGTTTTCTCGGCGCACCCGTTGCGAACTTGAAGTCATAATCATCGAACGTTTTTTCCATTGGGAAGCTGGCGAACTTAGTCAGCGTGGCTCTTGTGCGCTCTGCTCTCACTTCCAACTCTGCGTTCAGAAGTGACTCTAAGTAATCGGCTAGGCTCAGTTCACGGCTGTTGGCGACTTCTGCCAGACTTGGCCATTCCTGACCGATAGCTTGTAACTTCAGCGCAGCACAGGCAGCTTCAATGCGATTCATTTGAAGGTTCATACTCGCACCTCCAACAACGCATCATAGGTTGAGAGAGGGTGCTGGAAGCTTTCAAGTGGCATCGCACTATCGCTGATTGTTAATGGCGTGGCTGAGCGTGTCGGCGATGGTAGCGGCTGAAGTGTAAATCGCTCTTCGTCTAAGAGAACCTGAGGCTTTGCACCTGTCGTACCATGAGTTCGTTGATGAGCAACGGTTTCTAGCCATGCGCCGATATGTCCATTAAGAACATCAGCGGTGATTTTAAGTCCATGTTGCTTGAGCGTCGCCGCAAGCGGAGTGACGAAGCTATTCTTCAAGTAGGCGTTAAATCGTTCCACTTTTCCCTTAGTCTTTGCGCGATATGGGCGACAGGCTCTTGGTTTAAAGTTGTATCTCTTGGCCGCGGTGAGCAGTGCTGTATTCCAGCGGTGTTCACCTTCACCGTAAGCATCACGCTCTATCATGATGGCTTTTGCATTATCGAACAGAACTTCTTTGGGTACACCACCGAAGTATTCAAACGCTTCTTCAAGCCCTTCTATCCAGTCTTCTTGTCGCTCTCGTTCACTAAAGCGAACGAACGTCGCTCTGCTATAACCCAGCGTTGCCACGAAGGCTTTAACACGTACACCGTAATGAGTGATAGTCGTGAAGTCGACTTGCATCTGCTCACCTGGCAATGTCTCGAATCGAACCACAGGATCGACAGGCGCACTAGGTTTGTACTGTTTGATGTGCTCTTTGAGCATCGTTATACCGCCCTCGTAACCGAGAGATTTCAACTCACGCAGTAAGACGGTTGCGGGTATCCAATAAGGTTTTGCGGCTTCAATCCGAGTACGCAAGTAGTCATGGTAAGGCTGTAGCTTGGTTGCTCGAGACTGACGCTCGGGATACACAGGCGCCTTGTCTTTGCTTCGAAGATAAGTGCGAACGGTATTCCTTGAGATACCCATATCCTTTGCGATGCGGCGGATGCTTCGCCCTTGCTGATGTAAAACGTGTATTTCCACTAGTTGCTCCTGATTGATCATAATCCGCCGCTTTGTTCATGTTACGAACGGATAGTTTGACTCAGGTGGGTCAATTTTAAATCGGCGTTAGTGGGTCAGTTTTACATCGGCGGTGACAGCGGCATGAATCCCGCTTAAACGCCTTGTTATGCTTAAGCTTCAATGGCTTACGTTTTAATTGAATTAAGATTAACTCGACTTTGATTTACAAACAAAAACCAAAACGTAGAAAACAGAAATGACTCATAATTTTGAAAATCAGACTTTGAACTTTGGCAGTCAAAACTCAAAAACCTAAGATCAAATTTCTGATTGAGCCAACCGCCATAGCCTCGCGCTTACCCGAAAATTGACTGAGGCAACTCTCAGAATTTTTAGCGCCAAAGAATAAGTGTCCAGAAAACAGCGCTCACTGAAGCCAACTTGCCGACAAACACAAAACTGAAAAGCCGAGGGAGCAAAGAAAAACCATAACCAACTGATTTTACTTGATTAAGCATAACGCCCTGTTAAGTAGTGAGGCATGCACTACGAAAGCTTCCGCAACACTACGTCATCACTAAAATCAACGCAAACCAAAAATGCCACGCATGCCGAATCTACTTGAACAGTTTGTTATGTTTCGTAGCCCAAGATTTCGATACCACTTTCAGTTCTTATTATTGGAAATTCTCCAACCTTGCAGAGTTCCATCAGAAACCTCTCTAAGTTCAGGGCACGGTGAGCAGTAGGACCATTTTCATATAGTTGATATGAATAACTTCTTGGGATGAATATGCGTTCAATGTACTTGTACTTGACAGGTCCACCACTGCCTTTAACCGGATCATCAATTGCCGAATCCCACACCTGTTGCTTACTAGGAGCGTGACCAAAGAATGCTTTTTCACTATCTGTAAAGTGGTACTCGATACCAGAAAAATCTGCTCCATGCTCTGCTATTGTAAGGAAGAACTTATTCCACTTATGGTTGGACATTAAACGCACTGAGTATTTCTGTCTCAGAGCTTTATCATTATGAGCTTTCATTTAATCCTTCTAGAAACATAACGCCCTGCTAAGGGGTGAGCAATGCACTACGAAAGCTACCGCACACCACCTTAATCACGAAAATCCAACGCATGCTGAAAATGCCACGCATTGCGAATCCCTCTTAAGCAGTTTGTTAGCTTAAATTTCAGCACCTTAGATTTACTAAGCCCGAGATTAACCTGATTTGGAAAACCGACAAACTACCTGAGCTTTAAAACCCGCATTGACTCAAACTTTGTGACTGTCCATTGACTTTGAAACCTGTAAAGTTTGAGAATTCATTTTCTGAGAACTCAAAGCGAAAGCAAAATTTCCAAAGCGACCTTGCACCAAACTTACCAACCTCGCGCAGCCCCAAAACTCAATTGAGGCAACAGCTCAAAACTCGTGTTGGCAAACAATGCTGATTTGCCGAGAAACCAGAACGAATGGCCAAAGGAAGAAGGAAAAAACCACAACCAATTGATTTTACGTGTTTTAAGCTAACGCCCGCCTAAGGGGCTGGCAACGCATAACACTATACTCAACCACAACAGCCGAAACCACCGCGGCTCATTGGGACTGGAAACGCCACGCGTTGACAGTCCCTCTTGAGGCGTTTGTTAGCTTCGTAGCCTATTGTTTCCAAATAACTTTTAAACACCTTTGCTTGAAAGTGATTTTACGCAAAAGCATCAAGCAAACACACGTCCAACGCCAAAAGCTGTGAGGTTGGCTACCAAAACTCAAAACGATCAGGGTTAAGTTGGCCACGGTTAAGAGTCCGCGACAAAGAAAACCAGATCACAGCGATGATGCAGCCTTTTATGAAACCAAACTTTCTGTGTGGAACATCCAACAACATTGAAGCATCGAGGTTTGATGATTTTCAGCGACTTTGAAACCACCGAACTTTCAACACGTTCGACCAAATCAGTATCAAGAAAATACGCAAAAGCCAACTTGTGCAAGTTGAATGCTAAAAGCTGATTTTTCAGAACGATTGAGTTTGGATTTTGATGATTCCAGCCTTTAAGAAGCTAACGCCGCGTTAAGGGGCGCAGGCACGCACTATAAAAGTTGCTGCATAACACCTTAACCACTAAACAAACTGCAAACCGAAAATGCCACGCGTGCCAAGTCCCTCTTTAACGCTTTGTTATGTTTATTTAGCCTAAGATTTCAAACAGTTAAATGCTTCAGCGACTGTTTCAAACTGAATTTTTGTCAAACAGACTTCCGCTAAACAGAACTCATGACGTTGAATCAATCTAGACGCTTCCTCTGCTGAAATCTGGATTGAGTTTCCAATCAAGTTAACTACTGAGCCATCTGAAACAATTGAATGGACAAAACCTTCAGAATCAATGACTCGATCGCTTGGACTAACGATCAAATCCAAACACTCGCAATTCAAATCAGCTTCAGAACCCAAATAAACAAGCTCATCGTCACCATCTAATTTCAGAATACCAGGCCAATTGACCATGAACTTCTCCGATAAACATAACGCCCGCCTAAGGGGCTGGCAACGCATAACACAAAACTCAATCACAACAACCGAAACCACCGCGGCTCATTGGGACTGGAAACGCCGCGCGTTGACAGTCCCTCTTGAGGCGTTTGTTATGCCAATTTTACCCGTTGAGTGTAATGTTCAAAGGCTGTGACTTTCACATAACCTTCAGACTCATAAAGCGATTTAGCTTTTTCATTGGATACCGCTGTCGCCAGTTTGACCGTTATCGCATCTGTGTCTTTGGCAAAAGCAGCAACTTTCTGTAGTAAAGCTCTGCCGACGCCTTTTTTACGTGCATTCTCAGACACATACAGATCGTTTAAATACCACATCCTTTTCATCGCAACTGAGGAAAAGGAAGGATATAGCTGTGCAAAACCTAGAGGCTCATTACCTTCTGATAAGGTTAGAAAAATCACTGAGTCACCATTTTTCATGTGCATCTCGATAAAATTTCTAGCACCTTGAATATCACTTTCTTGCTCATAA
The DNA here is from genome assembly GCF_009763805.1 of Vibrio cidicii. Lineage (NCBI taxonomy): Bacteria > Pseudomonadati > Pseudomonadota > Gammaproteobacteria > Vibrionales > Vibrionaceae > Vibrio > Vibrio cidicii. The sequence continues at coordinate 1,238,345 of NZ_CP046804.1, forward strand.
AACTGACGATAGGCATCAAATAAGATCGCAACGTCATCTAAATTTGAAACACTCGCTTCAATCACTTTCATCTGAACTTCCTTGTTCATAATTGGCATAACGCCGCGTTAAGGGGTGAGTGCCGCATAAACCAACCTGCCGCAAACCACTTTCACCACAAAAATCACCGCAAACTAAAATGCCACGCGGCACGAATCCCTCTTTAACGCCTTGTTATGTTTCGTTCCCAATAAGTGGCAAAAACGCACCATAACCATTAACTATTCCACCGACTAGGACTAGAAACTACCCCGACATATTCATCTTTAAGTGCAATTATTGTAGGGTTTACCACATTAGGCATTTTCATCATTTGGTCATGTGCAAAGCTGAAATACTGATTGTGCTTCACAACTGCTTCTTCGGGATTTGTCATACAACTGAGAAAGTTATGCTTCAATGTCAGCAGCAAACCTATCGCCGACACGATAGATCCTGAGCTCGAAAAGATAGCAGGCAGATCAAAGATTGAGGCGTAAAAGTATGAATAATAAAGAACGACGATAGACAAAAACGTTGCTTTGTCGCGATCATAAATCCACTTCAGTCTTTTGTGGACTAGAAATACTTTAGGCCACTTCATTAGTACACCTTCTTGTTGCACTCTTTTTCTCCGAAAGGAACATAACGCCCTGCTAAGGGGTGAGCAATGCACTACCAAAGCTACCGCAAACCGCCTTAATCACGAAAACCCAACGCATGCTGAAAATGCCACGCATTGCGAATCCCTCTTAAGCAGTTTGTTAGCTTAAATTTCAGCACCTTAGATTTACCAAGTCTGAGACTAACCCGATTTAGGAAACTGGCAAACCACCTGAGCTTTAAAACCCGAAATGACTCAAACTTTGTGGCCGTTCATGCGCTTTGAAAACCAGTAAATTTTGAGAACTCATTTTCGAAAAACTTAAAGCGAAAGCAAAACTTCCACAGCGACTTTGCGCCAAACTAACTGACCTCGCGCAATCCTAAAACTCAATTGAGGCAACTGCCCAAAACTCGCGTTGACACACAATGCTGATTTGCCGAGAAACCTGAACGAATGGCCAAGGGAAGAAAGAAAAAGCCACAACCCATTGATTTTAATTGTTTTAAGCTAACGCCCTGCTAAGGGGTGAGCAATGCACTGCAAAAGCTACCGCACACCGCCTTAATCACAAAACTCACCGCATGCCAAAAATGCCACGCATTGCGAATCCCTCTTAAGCAGTTTGTTAGCTTAAATTTCAGCATCTTAGATTGACCAAGCCTGAGATTAAACCGATTTGGAAAATCAACAAACCACTTAAGCTTTGAAACCCGAATTGACTCAAACTTTGTAGCCGTTCATTTGCTTTGAAACCAGTAAATTTTGAGAACTCATTTTCGGAAAACTCAAAGAGAAAGCAAAACTTCCAAAGCGACTTTGCAGCAAACTGACTGACCTCGCGCAATCCCAAAGCTCAATTGAGGCAACAGCTCAAAACTCGCGTTGGCAAACAATGCTGATTTGCCGAGAAACCGGAACGAGCCGCCAAGGGAAGAAAAAACAGGCTGCAATCAATTGATTTTCATTGTTTTAAGCTAACGCCTTGTTAAGGTGTGAGGCACGCAATACTTAAGCTTCCGCATGCCACCTTAACCACTAAAACCAACGCATAGTAAAAATGCCACGCGTGCCGAATCACTCTTGAACAATTTGTTATAAGCGTGGTTTGAGCATGTGCACGAACTGTTCGTCCTGCCCTGTAACCTCAAAGCCAAACCTTTTGTAAAGTTGCCCTACTCGGTTTCCTTGTAAGTAGCAAAGCTTTATCGGTAACGACTTTTGTTCAGCAAGCTCAATGACAGCTTTTAATACTTGGCTACCAATTCCTTTACCCTGATGTTCTGGTAATAGGAAAAAGCGACCAAAGTACAGATGCTCAGAATGGCACTGCACCAAGTAACTGCCCACTGCGACTCCATCGACTTCGATGATGGTTGGCTTTTCTTCGACCCACTCATTGTGATGAATTTCTCTTTGAACACTTTCGTCCCAACCAAATACAGCTTTGATTGGTTCAAATTCTGCTGATTTCTTAAGTTCGAATAGGAACTCATAATCACTATTTTCAGCTTTACGGGTTTCGTACACCTAACTCTCCAAACCTACAACTACGGATAGCTTATAACGCCGCGTTAAGGGGCGCAGGCACGCAATACAAAAGTGACCGCATCACACCTTAACCACTAAACTTACCGCAAACTGAAAATGCCACGCGTGCCAAGTCCCTCTTTAACGCTTTGTTAGGCAAATTAGTACGATGCGCCATTGATATTTCTCACTGCAATACCTGACAATACTTCTGCTTCAGCCATTCGCATGTTTACGGCCAAGATTTTATCCAGACATTTGGCTGTAGTCACATAGTGAGTAATGCACCCACAAACTGAACACCGATGAAATTCGACTTCTTTGTCACCCCAACAGTAGATATCTGTTGGTTTTGTCATAGTGACTTCGACTTGTTCCGGAGAAAAATACGCCCAAGAAGCAGCATAACGTCGACAAATTGAACAATTACACTCACCAACTTCTGTTGGAATTTCACTCAAAATAAGAGTTACATTTTCACAATGGCATGTCAGTTTCATCTCAAACTCCTTGGATTTGCCTAACGCCCTGCTAAGGGGTGAGCAATGCACTGCAAAAGCTACCGCACACCACCTGAATCACGAAACCCACCGCATGCTGAAAATGCCACGCATTGCGAATCCCGCTTAAGCAGTTTGTTAGCTTAAATTTCAGCCCCTTAAGATTTATCAAAGCTGAGATTAACCCGATTTGGGAAACCAACAAACCGCTTGAGTTTTGAAACCCGCATTGATTCAAACTTTGTGGCAGTTCACCTGCTTTGAAACCTGTAAATTTTGATGAACCATTTTCGGAAAACTCAAAGCGAAAGCAAAACTGCCAAAGCGACTTTGCGCCAAACTGGCTAACCTCGTGCAACCCCAAAACTCCATTGAGGCAACCGCTCAAAACTCGCATTGGCAAACAATGTTGATTTGCCGAGAAACCTGAACGAATGGCCAAGGGAAGAAAGAAAAAACCGCAAACAACTGATTTTTTAATGTTTTAAGCTAACGCCCTGCTAAGGGGTGAGCAATGCACTGCCAAAGCTACCGCACACCGCCTTAATTACAAAACTCACCGCATGCTAAAATGCCACGCATTGCGAATCCCGCTTAAGCAGTTTGTTAGCATTTTCTGGACAATTTATAAGCCTTATTAGCATTATAAAACTGCTTTGCTGATATATTTATGCATCGGACACTAAGACTAAATGCTGTAGTTCCGAATATAAATGCGCCAATTATTAATGGCTTATTAGTATTAACTTCCACAATTGTCGCACTTGAAGCGAGAACAAACATACCAATACCTAGGCTCGCAAACCAAACTGATCTCACTCGAGAAAATAGCGCTTCAGCTCTATGTATTTGTCTCAGCTCTTCGCTAGCAACCAATTCACTAAGCAATAAGTTTTCACGTTGATTGTTTTCTACTTTCCTTTTATTGAAGATGTAACTACATTTACGAAAAAACTTATCAAAAACGGATTTAATATGGGGCGATAGCAAATTGATAGCAAAATTAGTAAACACTACTAACACCCAAAACTTCAAACTTGCCAACTCAGCCCAAATTTCGTTCACCACCCAAAGCCTCCATTCTCGATTAGTTTAACTCAAATTGAAAAAATGCTAACGCCGCATTAAGGTGTGAGCAACGCTACCACCTAACCTAAACCATGCCACCGTAAACACAAAACCCAACGATAGAATGAAAAATGCCAAGCGTTGGGAATCACTCTTAAATGCTTTGTTATGAAACTTTGTCAAAGTTGTATCGGCGAAGCACAACGTAATCCAAACTACCACACCAAATTACTGGTTTTCCTGTTGTTGCATAGTAGCAATCACCAATGATAAGCGCATGACAACCCTCTAATTGGTCTAACGACTTATCTACCTTAAAGTAAGCTTGGAACTCTTCTGTGATATCAGGATTGATTGAAACACTTAAGCCATCGGTGCGATTACCTGCGTTTAACCAAAGCCTACCATCTGCAGTAAAGCCAGCGTCACTGATAAAGCCCCAATAAACTCGACTTAGCCCGTTGTACCCTTCGTGGACATCTTTAAAGTTTACAAATAACTCGTTCGCTTTTTCTGGTAAACCCTGAATGGGAGCATTAGGTATTGTTACTTTAGAATCAGATGTATAGAGCTTGTCGGAACGAACTAGCTTATATAATGTGTTTTTAAGCGTTAGATGTGCAGGGTAATCTTTACCACCACCATTTTTAACCTCTTTTCCTGATCTTCGCTCTCCCACAGGAGTGTCCGGTTTCGGTGCTGGGGTTTGAACATCCACTTCATAGTTTTTATCTAAGCCAAGATCCAAAACTATGCCTGAGTCTGGATTAGCCGCAGGCTGTCCATCGCCTCCATCGCCATCATCAACGACTTCATAATTTGTCGCATATGTGCAATCTTCAGAATGATGGGCACAGAAATGGGGAACTTTGTTCCCATAACTAGATTTTCTAAACCAAGCATCGCCTTTACAAGAAGTACATTGCAGATTTCGGCGCATAGTTACTATAGCTTTTTCACCTAACGCCCAAAATTCATCTGCGTACCATTCTTTTCCATCAATAGTACAAAAAGCAATATCCATTGTTATTACCTCTTAATTATTTTCGACCTAGCCAAATTGGAAGTTTCATAACGCCGCGTTAAGGGGCGCCAGCACGCAATACAAACGTGACCGCATGACAACTTAACCACTAAACCCAACGCAAACTGAAAATGCCACGCGTGCCAAGTCCCTCTTTAACGCTTTGTTAGCTGTTTTCAGCTTCAAAATGAGCAAACACTTCAGCACCAGTCATATTCTGAGTTTCGTTTTTGAAATCATAGTATTCGGGCTTCTCATCAACAAATATTTGATGAGTAAACTGAAAATTGTCATCACCTTGAAGCAAGCCAACTGGCAGGTGATACTGATTTGCAGGCTTAAGGTAATAAAACAAATGTGTTCCACACTTATTGCAAAACCCTCTGTCTGCCCACTCTGAGGATGAGTATCTTGTGACACTTTCTTCACCTGCTATTTGTACTGAATCAGCACAATCGATGGCCAGCATTGGACCACCGCCCCAATTGCGACATATGCTACAGTGACATGCCGCCACCTCATTACTAGCATATTCAACTTCTAGTGCGACTGAGCCACATAAACATTTAGCATGACCTTTCATAAATCCTCCAATAATTTATAGGTAGGCACTTTTTAACAGCTAACGCCGCGTTAAGGGGCGCAGGCACGCAATACAAAAGTTGCCGCATAACACCTTAACCACTAAACAAACTGCAAACCGAAAATGCCACGCGTGCCAAGTCCCTCTTTAACGCTTTGTTATGTTTAAGCTTCAAGGGCTTACGTTATATCCAAACCAAGATTAACTCGACTTTGATTTTCAAACAAAAGCCAAGACCTAAAAAACAGAAACGACTCATAGATTTGACAAACAACTTCGAATTTCGACTGTTCAAGCCCAAAACGGAAGATCAAATTTCTGATTGAGCCAACCGCCCTAACCTCGCACTTGCCCGAAAATTGATTGAGGCAACGCTTTGAATTTCCAGCGCCAAAGAACAAGTGTCCGGAAAACAGCGCCAAATGAAGCCACTTTGCCGACGAGCACAAAATCAACAAGCCGAGGGAGCAAAGAAAAGATGCAACCAACTGATTTACGTGATTAAACATAACGCCCTGCTAAGGGGTGAGCAATGCACTGCAAAAGCTACCGCACACCGCCTTAATCACAAAACTCACCGCATGCCAAAAATGCCACGCATTGCGAATCCCTCTTAAGCAGTTTGTTAGCTTAAATTTCAGCATCTTAGATTGACCAAGCCTGAGATTAAACCGATTTGGAAAATCAACAAACCACTTAAGCTTTGAAACCCGAATTGACTCAAACTTTGTAGCCGTTCATTTGCTTTGAAACCAGTAAATTTTGAGAACTCATTTTCGGAAAACTCAAAGAGAAAGCAAAACTTCCAAAGCGACTTTGCAGCAAACTGACTGACCTCGCGCAATCCCAAAGCTCAATTGAGGCAACAGCTCAAAACTCGCGTTGGCAAACAATGCTGATTTGCCGAGAAACCGGAACGAGCCGCCAAGGGAAGAAAAAACAGGCTGCAATCAATTGATTTTCATTGTTTTAAGCTAACGCCGCGTTAAGGGGTGCAGGCACGCAATACAAAAGCTACCGCACAGCGACTTAATCACCAAACCCAACGCAAACCGAAAATGCCACGCGTGCCAAATCCCACTTAAACGCTTTGTTATGCTTAAGTTTCAATGGGTTACGTTTTAATAGAACCAAGATTAACTCGACTTAGATTTACACACAAAGCCAAAACGTAGAAAACCGAAATGAATCATGGTTTTGAGAATCAGACTTGGAATTTTGGCAAAATCTAGTTTGAAGTTTGAAACCTAGAAATGGATTTCTGATTGAGCCAACCGCCCTAACCTCGCGCTTGCCCAAAAATTGATTGAGGCAACTCTCTGAATTTCCAGCGCCAAAGAATAGGTGTCCGAAAAACAGCGCTCAAAAAAGCCAACTTGCCGACAAACACTAAACTGAAAAGCCGAAGGAACGATGAAAACCATAACCCACTGATTTTACTTGATTAAGCATAACGCCGCGTTAAGGGGTGAACAACGCGACCACCAAACCTAAACCATTGCGCTGTAAACACTAAAGCTGATTCAAACCAAAACTGCCAAGCGTTGTGAATCCGCCTTAAACGCTTTGTTAGCGCGCATTTCCTGCGCACTGCAATCGCACAGCCTCAGACTACAATACAAATTGGGCACCTCAAAAACCATAACTACAGGGAATAAATATAGATTTTTGTAGGGCGAACTACTGAAGCATTTTTATGAATCAACTCAAGAATCGATTGCTAAGAAAGCCAAAAATCGAACCTACTTTCGTTTGGACAATAACTTACTAATTTCCCTGAATGCTTCGATGACTACATTCGGAATCGCACTCTCTGCATGAGAATCATTCATTTCTTCAGTTAAATGAGTAAAATTGGATTGGTACTTCTCTATCGCTTCATTGTCTGTGGATGCAAATATTACATCACCATCAACTTCTAAGCCCAAATCTAACAGTTGACCTTTTTCTCGTAAAAAAGCATCTGAATCCATACGTAAAAACGTAAAGTTCTTCCTTTCTTGTCCGGGCTGACAAAAGAACTGATATTTTTTCATTTTATTTCCTTTCTATGACCAACATTCCTAATGCGCAGCTAACGCCCGGTTAAGGGGCAGCCAACGCCATAACCAAGCTTCCGCATAACACCGTAACCACAAAAAACCAACGCATGATAAAAATGCCACGCGTTGGCTGTCCCTCTTGAACCGTTTGTTATGTTTAAGCTTCAATGACTTACGTTTTACCAAAACCAAGATTAACTCGTTTTTGACTGACAAACAAAAGCCAAGACTTGAAAAACTGAAACGACTCATAGATTTGAAAATCAGACTTTGAATTTCGGCAATTCAAGCCCAAAAACCTGTGATCAAAATATTGATTGAGCCAGTCGAACCAACCTCGCGCTTACTCAAAAATCGATTGAGGCAATTCTCTGAATTTCCAGCACCAAAGAATAGATGTCCAGAAAGCAGCGCCAAACGAAGCCAACTTGCCGACAAACACAAAACTCACAAGCCAAGGGAACAAAGAGAAGATACAACCAACTGATTTTGCGTGATTAAACATAACGCCGCATTAAGGGGCAGCCAACGCTACTACCAACTTACCGTATAACACCGTAATCACAAAAACTAACGCATAATAAAAATGCCACGCGTTGGCTGTCCCTCTTAAATGCTTTGTTAGGTGTTTCTACACTTGCTTCATAGGTTTTATACACCAAAGTAATCCTTTTGGCGTAGAACGACCAACTACTTTATCAAATGACACTTTTCCTGTTTTAGAGCAAATAGTTAGATCAATTTTACTTGCAACCCAGTTATTAAAAGGTGCTTCTGATAACGACAAATTTATTATGGATTGCCTTTGTATACATACTTTTATGTTTCTTCGAGTGGTAGATGACCAAAACCAACCTTTCCCTCCGATTAAACAAGCCTCAAAGGAGTGTTCATCGGGTACCAACTTTCTTATTTTTCGGAGAATATTAGGCAAAGTTTTAACACTGCAAGGGTGATCAAAATGACAAAGAAAAGCGACTTTGTTCAGACTGTCCCAGCCATAAAACCCCGTACAAATCCAAATATTATTGGTTGATAATGATTCAGCATTTTTTGCTATTGAATATTGATGTTGTAAGACTTGAACGTTATCCATAACTCCACCAAACACCTAACGCCCTGCTAAGGGGTGAGCAATGCACAGCCAAAGCCACCGCACACCGCCTTAATCACGAAACCCACCGCATGCTAAAAATGCCACGCATTGCGAATCCCTCTTAAGCAGTTTGTTAGCTTAAATTTCAGCACCTTAGATTAACCAAAGCTGAGATTAACCCGATTTGAGAAACCAACAAACCGCTTGAGTTTTAAAACTCGAATTGACTCAAACTTTGTGGCCGTTTATGTGCTTTGAAACCAGTAAATTTTGAGAGCTCATTTTCGGAAAACTCAAAGCGAAAGCAAAACTTCCACAGCGACTTTGCGCCAAATTTGCTAACCTCGCGCAATCCCAAAGCTCAGTTGAGGCAACTGCTCAAAACTCGAATTGACTAACAATGTGGATTTGCCGAGAAACCTAAACGAATTGCCGAAGGAAGAATAAAAAAGCAGCAAACAATTGATTTTTAATGTTTTAAGCTAACGCCCTGCTAAGGGGTGAGCAATGCACTGCAAAAGCTACCGCACAATGCTTTAATCACAAAACTCACCGCATGCTAAAAATGCCACGCATTGCGAATCCCACTTAAGCAGTTTGTTAGCTTAAATTTCAGCATCTTAGATTTACTGAGCCCGAGATTAACCTGATTTGGGAAGCCGGCAAACTGCCTAAGCTTTAAAACCCGAATTGATTCAAACTTTGTGGCCGTTCATTTGCTTTAAAAACCAGTAAATTCTGAAAACTAGTTTTCGCAAAACTCAAAGCGAAAGCGACACTTCCAAAGCGACTTTGCACCAAACTTGCTAACATCGGTTAAGCCCAAAAACTCAATTGAGGCAGCAACTCAAAACTTGCGTTGGCAAACAATGCTGATTTGCCGAGAAACCTCACCGAATTGCCAAAGGAAGAAAAAATAGACTACAACCAGTTGATTTTATTTGCTTTAAGCTAACGCCCGCTTAAGGGGCAGCCAACGCCACTACTGACTCTCCG